>NZ_JAIRBR010000007.1:0-405927 GCF_020361265.1 Nocardia sp. JCM 34519.1 | reverse complement strand
AACAACACGGCGGCCGGTCCTTCCAGGGCGTCGCCGTCCGCGTCGCCCAGCGAGTCCTGGCCCTGGCCGCGGCGATCTGGCACAACCACCACACCGGACAACCAGTCACCCGCTCCCTCATCGCCTTCGACCACTAAACCGGTTCGGACTCACTCGTCTAGCCGAAGAGCACCGTGGTGGGCGACGGCGCGTCCAGCGCTTTCGATGCCGGGCCGGGGAGGCCGGTGGACGGGTCGAGGTCGAGCCAGGTGACCGTGTTCGTGCCCCGATGCGCGGCATAGAGGCGGCGGCCGTCGGGGGAAATTGTCAGGCCGTAGAGCCGTCTGGCGCCGGAGAGTGTGCGTCCCAATAGTGTCAGGGTGGCGCCGGAGACGGCGAAGGCGGCGATGTTGTCGTGGCCGCAGTTGGCCACGTAGAGGTATCGGCCGTCGGGGGAGACCACCGGCGCGGCGGCATAGTTCCCGAGGAGGCCGGTGGGGTCCGCAGTGCCGATGGTGAATCCGGGCCGCAGTTCGCCGCGGTCGGCATTCCAATCGCACACGGTCACCGCCACAGCCAGTTCGCTGACGAGGTAGGCGCTGCGTCCGTCGGGGTGAAAGCACAGCTGGTTGGGGCCGCTGCCCGGGCGCAGTGTGGCCTGGGACTGCTGGCTCAGTTTGCCGTCGGCGAGCTGATAGACGAAGACCGAATCCGCGCCCAGGTCGGTCGCGAGTATCCAGTTTCCGGACGGGTCGACGTGCACCTGGCGGGCGTGCGGGCCCTTCTGACGCTGATTCGGACCCGAGCCGGAATGCTGGGCCACATCGGTGACATCGCCGATGCTGCCGTCCGCGGCGATGGCGAGCACGGTCACGCTGCCCGACTCGTAATTCGCGGTGAGCAGCCAGCGCCCATCCGGGGTCACACACAGGTCAATCGGCCTATTGCCCTCCACGGCAACGGTATTGAGCACTGTCGGCGGTTGCGTCGTCAGGTCGATCGCGGTGGCGGTGCCCGCGCCGTCGGACTCGTTCACCGCGTACAGGAATCGCCCGTCCGGGGACATCGCCAGAGATGTCGGATTCGTGGTCTCGATGGTGCTGTCCATGGTCAGTCGCCCGCTACCCGGATCCACCGTGGTGACCATGATTCCGCGTCCCTGACCGCCCGTGGTGAAGCATCCGACATACGCCCGTGCGCCCGCGATCGCCCGCGCAACGGGGGAGGCCGACATCCCGATCGCAATCGCGATCCCTGAGATGCCTAGCGCACCGAGGAATCCCCTTCGCCCGAACCCGCTGCCTCGCATCGCTTTTCCTTCCGCCCGAATCACGTTGTGCGTCAGAATGATCTCGACCGTCTGAATTAACAAGTGGCGCAGCCCGATTTGCAGATTGCGCAGCAAGTGGGGAATCGACTGCGCGTATGACCATTGCCGTGCGCAGCCGCGCGACGAGAACGATTGCGGCGCAGGCTGTTCGCTCGTGCCGCTTCAGGAGATCAGGCGCGGCCAGGCCGCGCCGAGTACGGCCTGGCCCGCTGGTCACGCCCACACTCCGGCGCCGCGCTTGTCGGCTGGGTGCGGCACCGGACTGTCTCACAGCCGAATCCTGTACAGCCGAGGAGCTTTCAACATGGCAGCAGCCAAGAAACACGCCACTCCATTGCGGATGACCACCGACGATTTCGAGGCCGTGGCCGTCGAAGCCCTGGGCGAGCGGCCAGGTATCACCCTGGAACTACCGCGCCGCGCACAGGTCTGCCGACGCAGCCGGGTTCGGCACGCAGATCGGCGGGGGTGGCGATGCGATGGTGGCGGAGAAGACCTCGGTGGAGCCGTAGAGGTTGTAGAGCACCGGTCCGAACGCCGCGGTCGCCCGGGTGCACATGGCCGCGCCGAGCTGTGAACCGGCAACGAAGATCACCCGCAATGCCGAAAGATCGTGCTGGGCAGTAGGTTCGGGTTCGGCATCGAGGATGCGCGCGAGCATGACCGGGACGACGATGTGGACGAGCAGCTCGATGCCCTCGCGGTCGACCACCTCCAGAATCTGCGGTCCGGCGAAGTCATTGTTCAACAAGGCGATCACCGCGACATGTTCGGGCCAGCGGATCGCCGACGCGGTCAGCGCACCGCCGATCACCCCGTAATCGGCCAGTGCCGAGACCACACCCCGTAGCCGAGCCGGTCCCATCGGCCCGAGCGGTCCCGCGCATACAGTCCCGCAGGGCCAGTGCCTCATCGGCGATCCGGCCCACCGCGCAGGGCAGTGAAAGGCCCGCCATCACCGGGCCTGCTTCGCGAAATCGAGTGTGTAACTGCGGATTTGATACACGCCGTGAGTGGTCGCGACCACGGTGCCGGTGGTGTCGGTGAGTTCCGCGTCGAGTTCGAACTCAGCCTTCCCGCCACTTCCCGAACCACCTGGATCTCATCGCCGCCGCGCTCGGCGAGGTCGGCCAGCGCACCGTCACCGAGATACACGATCGTTTCGCCGCTCTGCCCGCAGACCCCGCCGATCGCATTCCAGCCGCTCCCGACGCCTTGTGGCAACTGTTCAGCGGCAACCTATTCGCGGTGTGGCTGAAGGTGTGGATCGCAGCCGCCGACGATCCGGCCCTCTACGACCGCCTCGCGCCCATCGAACCCGGCCTGGCCGCGACCGCCGCCGACCTCACCCCGCCTGGGATCGAGGCCCGGGACTGGACCCGCCGCATCACCGTTGTCCTGGACACCCTGCACGGGCTGGCACTGCGCACCGCCATCGAACCGCGCCAATCGAGTTCATCGCGCAACCCCTGGCTCGCAACCCGTACCGAACTCGCCCGGCTGCTGCGGCCGGAGGATTCCCGAGACTAGCACCGGCTCGGACCTGTGAAGGCGGGATATATGTGTCAGCGAGCAACCGCGAGGCAAGAGGTTCTCGACCAGCAACCGCGCGTTAGCGGCCATGACGGGCTGCCGTTGGCGCACTTTCCAAGTGCGCCAACGTATCTCCACGATTCAGAAGCACTCGCCCGCTAGACAGGTTTCCGCCCGCAATCGAAGAAGTGTCCATCATGATCGAATCCCCGCCCGCCCCCTGAAAGCGGCTTGACAGCTTCGCGAGCACTAGGCGTTGATGGACCCCCACCGCGCCACCTTCCTTGACCGATCATGTCCGATCTTCAACGAGGAGCATCGATGGTCCGTCGCTCAGCGTCGCATAGTCGACGTCCACACCGCATCGCCGCCGCATCGCAGTCCGGAGCCCCGGACGAGATCGACCCCGCGGTCGACGACGTCACCGTGATCGTCCCGCGCCGCCCTCCGAGACTTACGCCGCTCGCCGCGGCCCATCTGATGCGTGTGATCGGCCGTGCTGCCGGATGCAACAAATCATCGTGTGATCGGAGGGCGGCATGACGATGATCCGATTCGCTTTCTACGGACGCGTGTCGACCGAGGATCAACAGGATCCAGAAACGTCGCGGAATTGGCAGTTCGGGCGCGGACAAGCCTTGACCGACCGTCATGGCGAGATCGTCGCCGAGTTCTTCGACATCGGGCAGTGCCGAGCGATTCCGTGGAAGCGGCGACCCCAGGCGTCGCGACTGCTCGACCTGTTGAAGTCTCCCGACCGTGGCTTCGACGCCGTCGTGATCGGTGAACCACAGCGCGCCTTCTAATCTGCGACGTACCGCGCCTGATCGGAATCAATCTGCCGACAACGCACGCTCGGTAGCGCCGCAGGGACTCGGTTCAGGCCGACGAGCAGGTCAGAGGGTTGCGGAGGGCGAAACGAACGTTTATTTCGGATTGTGATGTCCCATATAGTTTTCGACGTCGATCAGTCCAGCGCGGAAATCAGCCGACTCCTCAGAAGCGAGGAGCGCCCTGGCGATACGCAGGATCGGCACCTCTCCCAGAGCCTCCAGTTCCTCCAGCTTGTACATGATGTAGTCGGCGTCCGGGTCGTCCGCCGTGCGTCCGAGCTCTTCGATGACCGCTCGGACCCCGCCATTTCCGCCGCGTCGGGCCAGCATCTCGGCCGCGTCCACCATCACCGTGACGTTTTGATCACGCAACATTTCCGTCAATCGGTGGAATGCATCTGGCTGATCAATCCGTCGACCGAGGGCCTGCACCGCGTCGACTCTATTGCCCGTGTCGGCACTCCGCGACATGGCCAGCAACTCGTCCAAATCACTCCCACTTTGTTGATCTTGGCTCACTACGGGATCTCCTCTGGCGTGGCCGGTCGAACGGTGTCTGGCTTCGTCTGACCGAAGTATTCCCCCGTCTTCGGATTCTGGTTCTTCTGCACCTCGACGACATGCGGTGTCGGGATTTCTTGGCCTGTATTCTTGTCGTAGTGCGCTTTCCCGGTCAGGTCGACGCGCTTCGTGGCAATGCCGTCCTCGTCGAAATACGTGTAGTTGGTGATATTGCCGTTCGCGTCCTTCTTGACCATATAGGTATTCGGCTGGCCTTTTGTCGGCAGCGTCCGGTCGGTGCAAACCTGCGCGTTGTCAAGGTGGTCTTTGAGCGGCTTCTTCGCTTTACGCCAGTTCTTTAGTTTCTCCGCGAGTTTGGTCGTGAGATCTTTGATGCGTTGGATGGTTTCTTTCGTCTTCGTGGTCGCGCGCTCGATCTTCACGGCGACGCGAAGTTTCGCCGCTTTGACGGCGGTCTTGATCAGGTCGGCGAACTTGTCGATGATTTTGGCGACCTTGGCGGCGGTTTTCGCGGCCACCGCGACGGCACCGACACCGAAGCTGACGAACGATGCGGCGACCGAGAGCGCGAGGTCGACGGCCACTTCTGTGGCGATTTCCTTGGCGAGATCCTCAAGGAGCTTCTTGAGCGCTTCCCGTAGCTCGTCATGGGCTGTCTTCTGATCACGGCATGATTGGGCGAGTTCCCCGTAGGCGCCGGCGAGATCGCTGCATGCCGTTTTGAGTTCGCGAAGGTCTTCGTCGATGAAGTTCGCGTCCGGGGAGGTGACCTGCTCGAACAGTGCGGCCGCGCGTTCGAGCTCGCCAGGGGTAGCGGTGACTGTGGCGTTGGTGGCTAGGGTGTTCCAGACGTCACCGGCATGGGAGAGCTTGGTGGTGTCGCCATCGGGGATCGGGATGCCGACCTTCGCCGCTAGTTCGAGTCCGTCGTCGACAAGTCCGTGCCCCGGCCCACCCGCGGACGGCGGGACGAGCAGCGAGACGAGTTCTTGCGGGGACAGGGTGAACGACGGGTTCGTGTTGGGTTCGGCCGGTGCGGGTTGCCCGCTGTCCGCGTGGTAGTCAGCGAGGGCGTGGTTGTAGCCGGCCTGCTTGAGTACCTGGGCGTAGCCGTCGAGCGCGACGACCAGGTCGATGGACATGTTGTAGATGTCTTTGCACTGCTGGTCGTAGGACTCGGCCCACTTCTTGCCGTCGCCGATACTGCCGGCCATGTTGGTGGTGTCGCCGAAAGACCTCATCGCGGTCTTGAACGCATCGAAATAGCCTGCGGAGGCCTTTGAGCAAATGTCGGCGGCGTCGTAGTAGGTCTGAGCGGAGACGTCCAGGACAGTCACGACTGCGTGCCTGTCGAGCGACCCAGCATCTGCAGATTCGTGGTGACCGCGGCCTGGTAGCGCTCTTTCGCGGCGATGGCTGTGGTACGCATGGTCTCGATGCCCTCGGCGACCTCTTGGGCGCCGGTCACCCACTTGGTGAATGCTTCGCTGGCGGCCGCCGCGGAAGCGCCGGTCCAGGTGGACTGCAACGCGGCTGTGCGCTGCTGCACGCCGGTGACGCTTTCGGTAAGGAACCCGACGAATCCCTTGAGCTGGTTGGCGATGTCGTCGAGTTCTTCCAGATCCACCCGAAACGCGTCGTCAGCCACGAATTTCTCCCTCCCCAACGCCTTACGGCAAATCCAACGAGCTGGTATCGGCGGCGCGCTGTGTGTCGAGACTGACGTGGGTATCAGCGACCACGCCAAGCAGTTCCGCCAAGGTGCCCAACGCCTGCAGGACCGTTTCCGCGCCCTTGCGCGTCTCCTCCCAGCCGGAACGGTAGGCGGTAGCGGAACTGCCGGTCCAGCTCTCCAGCAACCTGCTGACATCGGAATCGATCGAGCGCAGCCCGTTCACCAACTCCTGCGCTGCAAGTTGGACGTAGCGGCCCGCGTCGGTGACTTCGGCCGGGACGACATCGAATTTCCCGTCCCACGATTGCGACATGGTCCCCCCCGATGAAGAGCGTTGCCATGCGAGCCTATCGGATCGACGATCATGGCCGGAAACCTCGGCTGTTCCTAGACGCCCAATGGCGATGAGAGCTGGACACGCTCACCCGGCATCCGCCGCTTACCTCCATCCGCCTGAGCGGTTTTCGAGAGTTTGCCAGGAGTAGGGGTCGGCCGGGACGGGAACGGACGAGGCGGGATCCACAGTGGAGAAACGGAAAGAGCCGGCATTGCGTCGGCAGGCACGAAAGCCTTGGGCGCGGCGACCGGGACTACGAGAAAGCGGTCATACATATGGTCGAAATGCTGAGGCAAGGTCCAGACACAGCGCCAATCGAAGCATCCGCATTGTGATCGACACCATGTTCTCCGTGACACCGCCACCACCTGGCGGGCTGTTCATGCCCGACACTCTTCCCGAAGAGTTCCAGGATTCGGGCCTGGGAGAGGCCGACATGTGGGCTATGCGGCTGATCGAGGCACGTCACATCATCGAGCACTCCCTGACCCAGCTCGAAAACGCCCAACCCACCACGCACACATCGGTTCTCGATGCAGCACGGCGGTTGCTGAGCGAACAAGACCAGAAGCTCGCCCGCCATCGGGCCGCACTGGAAGCCGGAGCCGACCCCGAGCTGATCGCCGAATGGACCCGCGAGGTACGGAAGGAACGAGAACTGGCCGCCGCGCAAATCGCCGCAATAGAACAGAAATCCGTCACCGGCCGCCGGATGAGCCGCCAAGAGATCCTGCAAATGGTGGACAATCTCGGCGGACTACTTGCGATCCTGAAAAGCGGACACTGCAAACAAGCACGAGGCGTACCGTCAGCTCGACTTGAAACTGACCTACAACCCCGGAAAAACGGACGGTCTTGGCTGAAGCTTCGCCAAACCGCCCGTGGGCCTACTGGTTGTGTCCGGAGGGGGACTTGAACCCCCACGCCCTATAACGGGCACTAGCACCTCAAGCTAGCGCGTCTGCCATTCCGCCACCCGGACCGGTGTGCTCGGCAAGAGTAGCCGATGGGTGGCTAAAAGATGAAATCGGTTGGGTTCGAGGTGGTTCGGGACGCCGCTGCGGGGGATCGATGGCGGCGCAGGCGATTCGATGTCGAGTGCCTTACCTTGACAAGTCGAGGTAAGCGTTTGTATCGTTACCTTGAGTGATCAAGGTAGTGGGAGGCTTTGGTGCACTCGTCTCCGGCGAACCGGGAGGGCTGGAGTCGCACGGGCCGGGCGCCCGACACACCGGAGGGGAGAGCCGGGCTCCCGGTTCCGTGAAACGAGCCCGCGTTCCGTGCGGAACGCGGGCTCCGGGTTGGAACCGTTATCTGTTGCGCGGCAACCGAATCCGGATCATCAGGGGCCGACGGTGAGGTTCTGCGTCGGGTCGGTGGTGTCGTTGAACGCGAGGGTCCCCGACACCGTTCCGGTCGGGGATTCCGTTGGGCACAGCGGGTCACCGGTGGTCTTGACTGGCACCTCGACATTGCTGATCGCGACCGTCGACGGGCTGCCGTTGGTGAAGGTGCCGGAGGCGGAGAAGGGCCCGTCCGGCGCGACCACGGTTGTGCAATTGGTCAATCCCGTCACCTGGATCGTCATCCCAGCCTGCGGAATCACCAGGCTTCCGACGATCGGCGAGCCGTTCTGCGCCGCCACCGTCCAGGTGCCGCTGGTGGTTACGGCGATGTTCACGCCGGTCAGATTGGATGTGCAGTCGCGGATGGAGATCGACTGAATCGGCACCGACACCGGACCGCTCGGGTTCGCGTTGCCCGGAGCCGCGGGCACGGCTCCGGTGCCGGTGACGGTATTGCAGCTACCGGTCACCGGACCCGAGCTGAAGGTCATCGGCCCCTGGTTGACGGCCGTGATGTTGTGTCCGGCCGGGGTGACCGTTGTCGAACCGGCGGCCGCCTGCGCCGGGCCCGCGCCCGCGCCGACGAGAACCGTTGTCGCCGCACAACTCACGGCGGCCAGCGTTATCCGGGCAAGTGAGGGGTTGCTGAGCATTTCACTCTCCTTGACAAACCGAAAAGGCGTATAGGATAAGCAATCGACATCGAATGCGATCGAGCTGTCGATTCGAAGAACAGCAATCAACATACCGAGAAAACAACCGCTCGAATACATCCGATCAACAGGGGAATTTTCCCCAGTCGAGCATCCGGTCGCCATCCGATGGACCTCACCATATTTGTGACGTCGACACAAATTTCGCCTGTCGAATTATATGATGGATCACAATGATGGAACACTGAATTCCGATCGGGATGCGGACGGTGCCGAACCCACGTCCGCCATGCACCGCCGCGGCCCGACGCGCCCCCATACAGCCCGAATCGAGCTCAAACATGAAGATCGGTCGGTGCGCCGACTACCCGAATAATAAAACCCCCGGCGATAGCGCCGCCATATCCCTGGATCAGATTCCGCAAGCCCGCGGCCGAGAAATCGCTACCCAGCAATATTCGCAACCAGCATAAATGGATACAAAGCCGAGCGGTGCCGCTATTGAATAGAACAGCAATTACGAAGCGTGAAAAACAAAAATCTCCTCCGACGCGACGGAGTTTCAGCCGACCAGGTTCTTACGCAGCCGCAAGATGGTCAGCGGATCCAGCCCGAGGCCCTCGGTGAGATATTTCCCGAATCCACCGTACGTTTGCTCCAACTGCCGCACCGCTATATCCAGATATTCGTCCCGAACCTCCTGCAGCGGAATCAACAGATCCGGATTCTGCATCACACCCGCCTGCCGCAGCTGTGCGCGCAGCGCGGCATCGGCGGCGGCGCGATACCGATTCGACAGCAGATAGTCTTGGCGCGCAACCGATTCCGGCACACCGACCGCCCGTAACACAACGTAGGTGAGCCAGCCTGTGCGATCCTTACCGGCGGTGCAGTGATAGAGCATCGCCGAATCGGTCGCGGCGAGCTCGGTGATCGTCTGCCCGAATTTCGTCCGCGCGTCATCGGTGAAGAAGCTGCGGTACACCTCCCCCATGATCCGTTCCGCCCCACCGTCTCCCAGCACCCGCTGCTGCTCAACCGGATCCCGGGACTGAATCACCTGCGTCATCTGCTCGAACAGCCCGGTGTCGTCGATCGGGCGGGCAACCGAGACCACCCCGGCGGGCAGCCTGTCGGCTCCCATCATCCGAACCTCGGCCGGAGTTCGCAGATCGATCACGGTCCCCAGGTTCAGTGAGCCGAGACGCGCTACATCGGCGTCGGTCAGCCGCTGCAGTGCATCTGCGCGAATCACCTTGTCCGCCTTGACAGTCGCACCATCGTAGGTGCGGTAGCCGCCGACGTCGCGAACATTGATCGCGCCTTGCAGATCAATCTTGCCACCGGCCGATAGCGACGGTGCCGAGGGCGGCTCGCCGCTCGCCACACCGACGGTGAACGTAACGGCGACGACGACGCCGACAAGCATGCTGCGAAAAATCTTCATAAAGGGACGGTAGGGCCGCCGAACACACCGAATCCGCCCATCCGACTGGGGAATCCGACAGCTACGCGGAACAAATCCGGGTCGTCACCGCGCTCGGACGGCACCCTCGCTCTCGGAGTCACCACCGCCGAGCAGCGACCGAGTGAGTGTGCTTGTCGCGGAATTCATTTCGGCCAGCGCATCGCTCAGATTCGCGTCCACCACCACGGTTTCGGCGCCGGGGCGGTCGGTGATGGCCCGCAGGGCGGCCCGGCGCAACAGCTCCTTGATGAATGACGCTGTCTGCCCAGCGGTTTCGGCGACGATAGGCGTGAGATCCGCTTCGACGCGCAGGTTTCGGCTGTAGAGCCGCAGGAGCGCAGCCCGACCCTCGGCATCCGGGCGCGGGATCTCGACGGCCAGGTCGACCCGGCCGGGTCGCTGCGCGAGCGCCTCCTCGAGTTCGGCGACGCGATTGGTGGTGAGCAGGAAGGTCACATCGGCATCGCCTCCGATGCCGTCCATGGCGTCGAGCAGGCTGAACAGCAAGGGATTTCCCATCGGTGCGTAGCTGCGGTCCTTGGCGATGAGATCGACGTCCTCGACAACGACGACGCTGGGTTGCAGCCGCCGGGCCAGATTGGCCGCACGACCGATCAACCGCATGGCGGGCCCGGTCAAGACGATCACGGTGCTCTCGGACAAACGCCCCATGAGATACCGCACCGTATGCGTCTTGCCGGTCCCCGGCGCGCCGTGCAGCAGCAGTCCGCGCTTGAGATGCTGTCCGGCATCGAGCAATCGGGCGCCGTGCGTCGCGATTCCGACCGTGTGCCGTTCGATCAGATCCAGCACGCCGTCGGGCAGCACCACCTGATCGGCGCTCAATCGTGGCCGGGGCAGAAAGGTGACGAGGTCGTTACCGCGATTCTCGCTGACACCGAAAGCCAGTACCTGGCCCCGGAATACATCCCGCTGCGCCATCAGCCGCTCGATCCGGTCGCGGGTCGCGACCGCGGTCGCCCGTTGTGCGGCGAGTATTTCCAGCATGCACTGTTGAGTGTTGCCGTAGCGCATATCGGGTCCGCGCATGCCGAGCACCACCGGTGCGCCATCGGGGGCGGTGGTGGTGACCAACCCCAATTGCACCGCCTCGGTGACCTCGGCGGGGCCGATCGCGACGGTCGTGAAATCGACCGTGCCGAGCTCGAATTGGTCGTTCTTGCGGGCCATCGACACCAGGCCCGCCAACTCCTCGTGCCCGCGATGGGCGCCCGCGACGCCGAACCAGTCCGGCGCTGTCGCACGCTCGGCCAGGTAGGCGTCGACACCGCGCTGCAGATTCGCGTGCTCCCAGCTGTCCCAGTTCTGCCCGACGACGGTCACCTGCGGCATATCCGCCCCGAGATGGTCGACAACCTTGGCCACCAAGGTATTTCGCCGACGGTCCCCCGCGACGGCATTCGCCGTCGAGCGCATGATTCGTTGTAGATCTATCGCGAACGTATCGGCATCGAATGCTTCACTCCCCACGAATTGCCAGCATCCTCCGGGCCTTTCGGAAATGCAACGGGCTATCCCGACCTCTTCTTGCCGACCACGAACCGGCCCATGATCAGATAGTCGATCTCCGTCGCCAGGAAGCATGCCAGCGCATCGTGCGGCGAGCACACGATGGGCTCGCCCGCCACGTTGAACGACGTGTTCAGCAGGCAGGGTACGTCGGTGCGAGCGGTGAAGGCGGACAAGAGCTTCGCGAGTTCCGGATGCTGCCGTTCGTCGACCGTCTGAATCCGCGCGGTGCCGTCGACGTGGCAGGCGCCGGGGATCCGCTCCAGATATTCGTCGCGGACCGGGAAGACGAAGGTCATATACGGCGACGAGGTCTTCTTGCTCATCCGGAAGACCTGGGGCGCAACGGATTCGAGGACCACCGGAGCGAATGGCCGGAACGGCTCCCGATGTTTCACGCGCAGGTTGATGACGTCCTTGATATCCGGGAAGGCCGGGTTGGCGAGGATGCTGCGGTTGCCGAGTGCTCGCGGCCCGAATTCCGCGCGGCCCTGGAACCAGCCGACGACGTTCTTCTCGGCCAGCAACTCCACCGTCCGCGCTACGACGGACGCGAGATCGGCCTCCTCCTGCCATTCCACCTGGTCGGCATGCTCGGAGAGTGCCGCGCGGATCTGTCCCGCATCGTAGGAAGGCCCGAGGTAGGGCGTGACGACCGCGGTAGCGGGCCGGTTGCGCAACCCGGCGGCGTAGACGGCCGCGCCGATGGCGACGCCCGGGTCGCTGGCCCCGAAGCTGACCTCCATACCGGTGAACGACGATCGCTCCAGCATCTTGGTATTGGCAACGCAATTCAGCGCGAGGCCGCCCTCGAACAGCAGGGTGTCCATCCCGGACGCCGCGGTCAGCGCCCGCACCTGATGCGCGGTGACGGCCTCGACCATGTCCTGGGCCATGCCCGCGACCTTGACCCGGAAGTCGAACTCCTCGCGCTTTTCGCTGTCGCCGCCGAAGAGCCGGTCGAACAGCGCGTAGTAGGTATCCGGATCGGCCGGGATGGATATCGTGTACGAGCCGTTATCGTGCAGCCGCACAACGTTTTCCAGCAGCGGGTTATGCCGCGGCGGCGGGCCGTACGCGGCCAGCCCCATCACCTTGTACTCGTCGTTGTTGGGCACGAAGCCGAGGTAGCGGGTGATCCGGCCGTATGCGACGCCGAGCGAGCTGGTCATCTCGACGGTGCCCTCCTCGAAGATCCGGACCACACCGTCGCGCAGCTCGCCCATCACCGCCGACAGTGTCTCGGCCCGACCGTCGCTGACCAGGAAGGCGGCGTCCCGGACGCCGGAAAGGTAAGCGCCGCACATGAGATGGGCCAGATGGTGTGGCACCAGGGCCAGCTTGTTGGGGTCGAGCTCGTGGCCGGTGCGCTCGACGAAGTCGCGGTGGATCGCCTCGCGGCTGAACATGCCGGTGTAGACCGCGCCGGCCCGGCGCAGCGCGTCGAACTTCGCGGTGACGGACATCCCGGAATCACATATCTCGGAAATCATCCGCTCGGCGACGGTCGGCGAAAAGCGCCACGGAAATGCGATGACATCCACCTCTTCGAGTTCGACACCGGCGAATTCCAGGCACCAGTCGATCGCATTCGCCGGAAAGTCCGAGGTCTTCTTTACCCGGCTCAGCCGCTCCTCCTCGACGGCCGCCACCAGCTCGCCGTCGACCACCAGCGCTGCGGCGGCGTCGTGACCGACCAGCAGATTCCTGGCGATGCCGACGGCTCCGTAGTGTTCACCGAAAAGCCGTGCACCACTGGAGAATCCGTTGTAACCGAGAACTATCATGGATTTTCCGCCTCCCAGCGCGACACGGGCGGCGAACGGCAGGTTACTTCGCACGCGCGCGGGTTCAATTCGAAAAGTGTTGCCGCACTTGCCGATCTGACATCCAGCCAATCGAAACAATCAACACCGTTATGGAAATCGTTGCAGCACAGCCGCAATCGAGCAACTGTGATATAGATCACATATATGCGCACGGTCCCCTTTGTCAGGACATAGCAATAAGCTGCCGTAGGCAAGCATCGCTGCGATTGGATACGGATGTATCGACCGCACCAAGAGCTGCGGCAATAGACAGGGTCGCTGTCTATTCCATGGCGCCTGCCACCGGAACGGTGAGTCGGGAAAACTCTGCTAGAGGTATTTGCAGTGGCGAAATATCCGATGTTGATCGTTCTCGGGTATCGGGACGACCTGGATCAGGCGCTCCGGCGGAGGGGCGTGGATCCCTACTACATCGTGAACGCGCCGGCGAGCCCACCGAATGGGCGGAACTCGATATCCGTCACCGATATCGAGAACGTCCAGGAGTTGTCCCGCGCGGTGCTGGCCGCGGGTGTCGACAATGCCGATGGGGTGCTCACCGTCCACGAATTCGGCGTCTTCGGGGCGGCGTATCTGCGCCGGCAGCTGGACCTCCCCGGACACCGAGATCCGCAGAAAACGCTCTATTTCCGGGACAAATACCTGCAAAAGAACGCACTGCCGCCCGAGGTGCGGCGGGCACGCGTCAGATACGTGTCGGCACAAATCTCGTACGCCGATATCGCCGACGAACTCGGCGACGTTTTCGTGGTCAAACCCGCGAATGGGGCCGGGTCGCTGCGCACCAGCATCGTCCGCTCACCCGGCGAATACGCCGCGGCCCTCGAACCACTCCCGACCAGGTCTGATGTGGCGATCGTCGCCGAATCCCACATCGATGCACCGGAGATACACATAGATGGCATCTGGTGCGGTGGCGCCCTGTATTGGTCGTCGCTGGCCCGATACAACACCTCACCGCTCAGCGCCGCGCAGGGCCGGGTCATCGCCGTGAATATTCTCGACGAACGCAAACATACGGAACTGTACCGGCAGGCGCGAGCACTCGCCGAACAGGCGCTCGGCGGCCTCGGCGCACCCGATTGCGTATTCCACCTGGAGATATTCGTCGAGGAATCGGGACTGACATTCGGTGAATGCGCCATCCGCCTTCCGGGCGGGCTGACACCGCGCATCAACGAACTCACCTTCGGCGTCGACCTGTTCGATGCCGAAATCGACCTCGCCCTCGGTATGCGACCCGGCCCCATACCCGCCATCACGCCGAATCTCTTCCATGGATACGCGTTCCTGCGCCGCCGCAATGACAAGGATTTGACCCGGCAGGACTTCGAACGCAGATTCATACTCGATGAGGTCGAGTACTCGCCGGAGACGCCGCCCGGTCCATACGGAAAAGTGGGGCACGCGATCATCTCCGACCAGGACGAGCTCAAACTGCAGCGCAGGCTGGAGGATATCGTGCGGTTCAACGAAGCCGAATAATCCGGCTCGGCGCTGCTCATTCATAGTTCCTTTCAGAGGTTCCGTTTTCCATGCTCAAAAATTCTCAGTTGTCGACGCTCCCGGAGTTATTGGCGAGCGCGGCCCGCGACGCGTCCCGTGGCATCACTTTCGTCGGTGGCCCCTTTCTCTCCTACGCCGAATTACAGGATTCGGCCCGCCGGGTATCCGATGGACTGCGCCGCGACGGCACGACCGCGGGCGACAAGGCGCTGATCGTCGCGCCGGATCCCGAAAGCCTCTTCCGCGCGTTCTGGGGGTGCGTGCTGAGCGGGGTGGTGCCGTGCCCGATCGCGGCGGCGGAATCATCGCGCCTGCAAACACAGCTCGAGCACTTGCGCGTACTCCTCGACGATCCGTTGGTGATCGCGTCCAAGCGCGGCTACGGCGCGCTGCCGGATATCGGAATGCGGACGGTGCTGGTGGAGGAGCTCGACAACACCGAGCCGCAATCCGGGCAGCGCCAAACGCCCTCCCCTGACGATCTCGCCCTGCTGATGCTCACCTCCGGATCCACCGGATCGAGTAAGGCGGTACGCCTCACCCACGCGAATCTCCTTGCGGCACAAGCGGGTAAGGCGCACGCCCTGGACCTCGGACCGGCCGACACCCAGCTGAACTGGATCGCCACCGACCACATCGCCGCCTTCGAGGCGCACCTGCTGCCCATGTTCAACGGCGCCGATCAGATCATGACGACGCCGGAAACGGTGCTCCCCGACCCGCCGGAGTTCCTGCGGCTGCTGTCCGCCCACCGGGTCCGGGTGGCGTTCACGCCGAATTTCCTGTTCGGGCTGCTCAATCAGCACATCGCGGCATTGGGCGAAATCGACCTGTCCGGGGTGCGGTACATCATCTCCGGCGGTGAGGCCACCGTCACCGCGACCGTGCGGACCTTCGTCGAGGCGCTGTCCGGCCACGGTCTGCGCGCGGACGCGATCGTGCCCGCCTTCGGGATGACGGAGACGTGCGCGGGTAGCGTCTTCAACCGCGATTTCACCGCCGACGACCGCGAGACGGAATTCCCCCCGCTCGGTAATCCGGTGCGGGGCTTGCGGATTCGCATCGTGGCCGACGACGGCACGGTGCTGTCCGAGACCAGGCCCGCTGGCGGAGGCGTCGGATCGGCCCTCGACACAGCGCCGGGCGAGGTCCAGCTGCGCGGTCCGATGGTCACCGACGGCTACTACGGCGACGCGGCGGCCACCGCGGCGGCATTCACCGACGACGGATGGTTGCGCACCGGCGATCTCGGATATCTGGACGCCGACGGCCGGTTGACGCTCGTCGGGCGCAGCAAGGATTCCATCATCGTCAACGGCGTCAACTACTACAGCCACGATCTCGAGGCGGCGCTGGACGAACTGGACGAGGTACGGCGGGGATCCGTCGCCGCGTTCCCGATCCGCCCGGCCGGCGCCGATTCCGAACAGCTCGCCATCGCCTTCGTGCCGACCGCCGATCCGGCCGACGATACGGCGCTCTATCAGGCGATCGTCGCGATACGGAGCTCGACGGTGATGCACTGGGGGTTCCGCCCGCAGCTGATTCTCCCGGTCGCGGCGGGCGATATTCCGCGCGGCAACCTCGGCAAGATTCAGCGATCCCGGCTGCGCGCGGCGGTGGCGGCGGGGACCCTGGACGCGGCGGCGCGCCGGACCGATGCGGTGCTCACTCGCTTCCTCGGCACTCCGGTGCCGCCCGCGGGCGCCGTCGAAATCGCGCTGGCCGAGGCGTACGCCAGGGTGCTCGGCGCCACCGCGGTATCCGCGACCGCCAGCTTCTTCGATCTCGGCGGCACCTCGCTGGAATTGCTGCGGCTCAAGCTGGAGATCCAGGCCGAGATCGGCGTCGACGAGGTGCCGATGGCCACGCTGCTGCAGTTTCCCACCGTGCGTGCATTGGCCGCACGCCTGACCGAGCGGACCGACGTCACCGGCGACGCCGCCTACGATCCGCTGGTACCGCTACAGACCACCGGCGACGGCACGCCGCTGTTCTGCGTCCATCCCGGCCTCGGTGAGGTGCTGATCTTCGTCAACCTCGCGAAGTATTTCACCGGCGAGCGGCCGTTCTACGCCCTGCGGGCCCGCGGATTCGGAACGGGCGAAACCCATTTCGGATCGTTCGACGAAATGGTGACCACCTACGTCACGGCGATCCGCCGGACGCAACCCCGTGGACCGTACGCGGTCGCAGGTTACTCCTACGGCGGGGCGGTCGCGTTCGAGATCGCCAAACGGCTGGAGGCCGACGGCGAAACCGTCGATTTCGTCGGCATTTTCAATCTGCCGCCGCATATCTCCGGCCGGATGCACGAGATCGGGTTCACCGACGGCGCGATCAACCTGGCGCTGTTCCTGGAGCTGATCGACCCAGCCGATATCGAAAGACTCACCGCCACACTGCATCCCCTGCCCGAGGCCGATCAGCTGGCCTACTTGATCGATCACGCGCCGCGGCACCGACTGACCGAACTCGACCTGACCGTCGAACGTTTCACCGCTTGGGTGCAGTTGGCGCAGAGCATGGTGCGGCTCGGCCGCGACTACGAACCGTCGGGTTCGGTCGCGCGGGTCCAGGTCTTCTACTGCACGCCACTGCGCGGCACCCGGCAGGAATGGCTGGACGGACAGCTCAGCCGCTGGGCGGATTTCACCCGAACCCAGCCCACCTTCATCGAGGTCGACGGCGAGCACTACACCCTGATGAGCCCGCAACACGTACAGACCTTCCAGGCCACGCTGCGGCGCGAACTGGCCCGCGCCGAGGCATACCGGACGATCCCGACGGGGGACGAATGACCATGCGCGGCACGCGAATTCTGGTGACCGGCGGCACCGGACAGGTCGCGCGACCGGTCGTCGAGGCGCTCGCGGCCGACAATGAGGTGTGCTGCCTGGGCCGGTTCGGCGATCCCACCGCCCGCGCGGAGCTGGCGGAATTGGGTGTCGAGACCGTCGTCTGGGATATGGCGACCGACGATCTCGCCGGTGTGCCAAGGGATTTCACCCACGTGCTGCACTCCGCGGTCTGGCGCGGCAATGGCCGGGACTTCGAGGAGACCGCACGCGTCAACGCCGCGGGCACCGCGCGATTGATGACGCACTGCGCGACGGCGGAAGCGTTCCTGTATGTCTCGTCCGGTGTGGTGTACAACCGCGCCGATCCGGCGCATCGCTACCGGGTTGGTGATCCGCTCGGCGGACAGGCGCCGTGGCTGCCGACCTATCCGGTCGCGAAGCTCACCGCGGAAGGCGTGGTGCGCGGCCTGGCCGAGGCGCTCGCACTGCCGACGGTGATCGCCCGGCTCAATATCGTCTACGGTCCGTACGGAAATGGCGGCGTGCCGGTGATCCTGTTCGACCAGATGCGCAAGGGCCAGTCCTGCGCCGTGCCGCTCGAAGGACAGAACTACTGCAACCTTCTGCACACCGATGACGTGGTTCGTCAGGTGCCGCTGCTGTGGGCGGCGGCCCAGGCGCCCGCGCTGGTGGTGAACTGGGGCGGTGACGAGGAGGTCGGCTGGACCGACCTGCTGACCTACATGTCAGCGCTCACCGGTGTACCGCTGCGGCTGGAACGCAGCGAATTCAGCCGGGAGACAGCACTTTTCGATCCCGAGGAGCGTCGCGCCCTGATCGGCGACTGCTCCGTCGGCTGGCGCCGCGGTATCGCGGGCACGCTCGCGGGCCTGTTCGCGGAGTACCGCGAGCACATCGCCGAATACATCCGGGAACACGACACCGAGCCGGTCGCTCGGACACCGCGTTAGGAGCCGCCATGCGAACGTCCACCGCTATCGACGCACTGCGGGATGTGCTGTGCGCCGCGCTCGGATCCACCGAACCGGTGTGCGCGGCAACCGAAGCCGGGTTGACTGGTCCGGACCGTCCGACGCTGATCGGCGGCGGGGCGCTGTTCGGCCCGACCAGCCCCGCCCCTACCCCCGGTGTCATCGAGGACTTGCTGCGCCGCGCCGAAAGACTGCGGGCGCCACAGATTCTCGTGCCGTATGTGCGCCGCACCGACGACCTCGCTCCGCTGCGGGCGGGCGGCTTCGTGCCATTCGCCGCTGGCGTCGAATGCGTACTGCGACTGGGCGATTCGGTCGACGAGACCCTGCGTACCCGCGTGGGCGCCGACCGGCTCGCCGAATTGCGCCGCCTGCATCGGGACCTCGCCGAGCACACCACCTGGGAGCGGATCCGCCTGCGCGAGCTGGCGGCGACACCGTGGGCGTGGGACGCATGCGTCAAACTCCCACCGCGCAACGGGAATTTCTCGTACAACGCTCGAGCCCTCGATGCCCTGGCGCGCGGCCCGCTGGCGGAGCGCGTCGAGGTGCTGGTGCGCCGTCGCGACGGCGCGGTCGTTCAGGTCGGGCTGATCGCGGCGTCGCAAAACGGCCGGGGCACATACCATCTCGCCCACGCGGTCGACGATGCCGCTGTCGATCACGAAAACCTCTACGCCGCAACCGTATACGAATTGTGCCTGGACGCATGGCAATCCGGCCTCGACTGGATACATCTGGGCCGGGTCGACGCCGAGGACGCCCGGAGTCTGGGCGCGGACCTGTTCATCCCGCTCGACAACTGGCTGCGCGCACCCGGACTCGCGCCGGTGGCTCCGGCGGAACCGGCATTGTCGGACTTCGCCGCGCCGCCCGTCGCCGAGGTGGCGGCACCGCCTGGGCCGGTCCGCTTCCGCCTGCGCCCGAAGTTCGATCTCATCGATATGTCCGGTAATACCAATCCGTTCCTGGGTCGCGAGGCCCGATATCCGGATCTCGACACGACCGAACTCGCGCGAAGCTATCTGGCGGCGATCGCGGCCCTGCCCGGCGGCGACGGCGCATTGACGCCGGATCACCTGCTGTTCACCAGCGGAGCCGTCGACGGCCTCGCCTTGCTGCTCTCCGCGCTCACCTCTCCCGGCGAAACCGTCTGCGTCACGCCGCCGACCTTCGAGCTCTACGCGCATTTCGCCCGGGTGCAGCGGCTGCCGGTCGTCGAGGTGCCGCTGCGTGGCGCGGCCATGTCCGAACTCGACAACGCGCGAATACTGGCGGCCGGACCACGGGTGACCGTGTTGTGCGATCCGAATAATCCCGTTGGCACCAGGCTGGATCGGGCGCAGGTTCGCGAACTGATCGCGTCGAGTCACGGGCTGGTGGTGATCGACGAGGCGTATGTCGAGTTCAGCCGGGAGCCCTCGTACGCCGCACTGATCGATCGATACGAGAATCTGGTTGTGCTGCGGACACTTTCGAAGGCGTGGGGGCTGGCCAGTGCCCGCTGTGGGATCGTGCTGGCCCGGCCGGGCGTCATCGAGGCGCTGCGGCGTGTTCAGGTGCCCTTCGGATTCACCGATGCGTCGCAGCGCGCCGTGCGGGAGCGGCTGAGCAATGCGCACCTTGCGCTGGATACCGTCCCGCGTATCCTCGCCGAGCGTGATCGACTGGCCGCCGGGCTGTCCGGGCATCCGGCCGTGCGCGAGGTGTTTCCCTCGGACGCCAACTTCCTATTCGTCCGCCTGCGTGAGCACGAGCGCGCGATGGCGCGGCTGCGCGGGGCCGGGATCATTGTGGCCGACACCGGTCGGCTCGTTCCGGACACCTGCCGCATCTCCGTCGGCAGCCCGGACACGAACGATCTTCTGCTCCAAGTACTTTGAGCACTGGGCTTCACCGCTGCGGTAGGTCTATCGGATTGTTCGCCCCGTCTTTGACCTCGATGGTGAGATACGACAGCGGTGCGTCACCGATGTTCTTCATATCGTGCAGGTGGTATCGCTCGGCGGCGAGCGGGAAGTACCGGGTCTGTCCTCGGACGTAGGCGATCTCCCGTGAGGTGCCGTCGCCCCCGTGCTGGCGGATCCAGCCGTCGGTGAGGGCGATCCAGAAGTAGTCCAGCACATGCCGGTGCATCGGGACGCGCTCGCCGGGCACGAGGTGGGTTTCCCAGATGCGCAGCGCATCGGTCTCCCGCACCAGCGCCTGACCGATCCGGCCGTTGTGTGCGTTGTCGCCGAATTCTCGCAGCAGCGGCGGACTCCAGCGCGCGAAACCCTCCGCGACGATGGTGCCGATCAGCGGATTGTCGAACGGTGAATCCTTGCCCACGAACCGGGTCCTCTCGATTTCGGTGTGCCCCAGCGGAATCCGGCTTCCGATCCCCGGCCACGAATTACGACTATAACGGAATGCACAGCGCTCCACCGGATTTCGGCAATGCGAAGACGGCATCGCACCCTTCGGATGCGACGGAACCGGCCTGGTATTGACAGGCGATTAGCTAATTGCCATATTAGCTCGGTGATCGATGTGGACCTGCTCAAGGCGCTGGCCAACGACAAGCGACTACAGATCCTGGACTGGTTGCGCGACCCGGTCTCGCACTTCCCGCCGCAGCGCGACGGGGACCTGGTCGAGGACGGGGTCTGTTCGCTGTTCATCGCCGAGAAACTGGGGGTGAGCCAGCCGACCTGCGGCGAGCACCTGAAAATCCTCGCCCAGGCCGGACTCGTCCGCGGCAAGAAGATCAAACAGTGGGTCTTCTACCAGCGCGACGAGGACCGCATCGCCGAGGCGAAGCGGTTACTTTCCCACGATTGGTGAGTCGGCGAAATCTGTTCGGGCACATCGCGGTCGATCATTACAGTTATTTCTCATCGAGGATCGTTCATGACACAGACCGAGTACACCATTCACTACGAGCCGCTGTTCGGCGCACTCCAGAAGATGGATATCCAGACGCTGATCAACGAGGTCGAAGATCCCTGGTACAACCAGACCCTGTTCCGCCTCGGCGGCGTCGTGGTGCGCCTCGGCGTCATGCAGGGCGAATTCCACTGGCACAAACACGATGAGCAGGATGAATTCTTCTTCGTCCTGGACGGGCTGTTCCGCATCGAACTGGAGGGTCGCGAACCCGTCGAACTGTGCAGGCGGCAGGGATTCACCGTGCCGGCGGGCATGATGCATCGGCCCGTCGTCCCGGTCCGCACCGCGGTATTGATGATCGAGCAGGACGGCGTCTGCGCCACCGGAGACTGAATATGAAGACATCACTGCGACCCGGCCTGACCGCCCAACTGAAATACGTTGTGCCCGTAGAACGTACGGTGCCCAGCCTGCTCCCCGAATCGGACCACTTCCGTGCCATGCCCGACGTACTGGCCACCGGATACCTGGTCGGCCTCGTCGAGTGGACCTGCATGCTGGTACTGGACGGACATCTCGACGTCGGGGAGCAAACTCTCGGCGTCCACGTCGATCTCAGCCACGACGCCCCGACCCCACCGGGAAACACCCTGATCATCGATGCGGAGCTCGGCGCGATCGACCACCGCCGACTCACCTTCACCATCCACGCCTACGACGACAACGCGACGGTCTGCCGAGGCACCCACCGCCGCGCCGTAATCTGCACAGACCGCTTCAACGCCCGCCTACAAACCCGATCAACCCCCTGAGCCGATTCGCTCCCGGCCAACACAACTCGGCCCGGTGGTCCGGCACCGGAGCCAAGATTCCACGGCCTGATGAAATTGAGAGCCAACGCTTTTCACAGCGATATCGAGGGTAGATCTATGCCGCGCAACGGGATCGCGGTGACGTTGTGTACTCGGGTTGTCCAGATGGCGTGGCCGTGGGCGGACCATAGGGGGGCGGCGGGGAGGTCGCGGAGGAGTTGGTTTTCGGCGAGGCGGTAGAGCTGGGCGCTTTCGGGGGCGGTGGGGGCGGTATCGGCTGCGGTCAGGAGGTTGGCGAAGCCGGGGTCGGTGTAGCCCGCGGTTTCGGCGATGGCGGCGAGTAGTTCGTGTGGGCTGGATGTGTTCGGGGTCAGGGTCACCGTGGAGGGGGCGGGATTGTCGGCGCGCGGTTTCGCGGTGACGTCGAGCGCGAGGGCGGTGTGTAATTGCTCGGCGAGTTGATCTGCCCAATGTTGTTGTCCAGCGCTGTAATACATGGTGACCGGCCCGGTGAATGCGACCTGGCCGAGTAGTGATTGCGCCGCGGCCTGGTCGTGGGTGCACGGTCGGCATGGGCCGGAGCGTTCGCCCGGTGCGATGCCCGGCGGCAGCATCGAACGGGCCGGATCGGCCTGCTGTGCGAGCGGGCCCGACGTCAGGGCCGCGCGGTCGACCGCCATGGCGAAGGCGTAGCGCACCGCCGCATCCTGGAAACGCTTGTCGGACAATGGAAATGCGAGATAGCCTGCCTCGGGTAGCGGCCACATCGCGTGCCGGTCGGCGAAGTCCCGATGCATGGCCTCGTGCCGCTCGCCGGGGACCTCGCTCGCCAGATCCAGCGAGCCCGCCCGCACCTGGTCGTATTGCGTGGCGGAATCGCCTACCCGGAACTCGATTTCGCGCACATTCCCACCGGCCTCGGCGACGCGCAGCAGTCGCCCGCCCGAACCCGGCCGCCACGGCTGCGCCATCCGGAACGGACCGTTGCCGATCGGATCAGCGGCGAAGCGGGCCCAATCCCGGCCGTCCAGTACCGATTCCGGTAGCGGAAGCAGTGCCTGCGCCGCGAGCACCGCGGGGACCTGGCCGAACGGCCGGTCCAGCACGATCCGGATGGTGTGCTCGTCCGGCGCGTCGATCTCCTTGGCGCGCAACACTTCCGTGAGCACGCCAGAACCGGTCCACCGCTGACCGGCGACCGTATGCCAGGTATCGACATACGATTTCGCGGTGACTGGCGTCCCGTCGTGGAACCGCCCATCCGGGCGAAGCTTGACCTCCCAGGTCAACTGGTCGGTGCTGGTGACCGATTCGGCGGCCCGCGGGGTGACCTTCCCGGTCGCCGGATCGTAGTCGACCAGCGGCGTCCACAGCGCTGCGACGATCATCCGGCCGGCTTGGTCGCGCAGATCGGCGGGCAACAGACTGCCCGGCTCGCGGACGCCGACCGTGAGCACGCCGGGCTTCGCCGACTCCGGCGCCGAACCGCAGCCGGTGACGCCGAGCAGGACGATGGCCAGTACGGCGACGACTCGAAACCAGGACATACCGGCATCACCCACCTTGTCTCGCGCGAATCACCCTTGCGCACATGACATCACGTGATCAACTACCCGAAACACCGGCGACAACTGGGGAGCTCGCGCCCCGCCGCGTCGAAATCTACAGTTGTCTCGATGATCAGGACACCCTGATCCGAGGCGATCCCGTCCGGGAGGCAGTCATGCGCCGCTGGTTCTACCGATCGTCCCTGCTCTTGGCCACCGTGACGGCGACCGTCGCCGCCGCCACGCTGCCCGCCCTCGCCTGCGGTGAGGACGGCCCGGACGGCGCGGCGCCGAAGGTCACGGGCTCGCCCGGCGCGGAAAAGAACGTCAAGGCGGTGGGTAACGTCCCGGACGCGCAGGGCGCGATCTCGCTGGGATTCCTCCAATACGGCGACCGCGACGTCATGTATGTCTCCGGCCAGTTCGGGCTGCGGACCTACGACCTCACCGATAACCCGGCGGCGCCGAAACCGCTCGGCCAGCTCAGCATGCCCGGATTGTGGGAGACCGAGGACACGCAGGTCGACCCGGTGCACAAGCTGGCCTTCCTCGCGCGCGACCCGCGCGCCTTCAACGGCAACACCGATACCGGCGAATCCGGCGTCTACATCGTGGATTTGGCCGATCCGGCGAATCCGACCACGCTCAGCTATGTGAAGGTGCCCGCAGGTCACACCACCCGATGCATCAACGACTGCCAATACCTGTGGACCCAGGGCCCGGCCAAGGCGGACGACCAGCCCGCCGACTGGGGCGGTCGCCCGATCTGGGTCACCGATATCAGCAATCCCCGTGAGCCGAAGGTCTTTCCGGATCCGATCGATCTGGCGCGCAATGACGGCAAAACCGATTATGTGCACGATGTCCAAGTGGACGAGACCGGCATCGCCTGGGCGTCCGGCCGCGGCGGCGTACGCGGGTACTGGACTACGGGCACGCACAACGATCCCCTCACCGGTCAGCAGCGTGAGGCGACCGCGACCGATCCCGTGCCGTACGCGGGCGGCGGAATCGCGGAGACCGCCGCGCCATCGCGGTTCATGCACAACAGCTTTCGCCCGATCGGCAGCCGCGCGAAGGACGGCGGCGGCGCCGGGCGGTTCGCCGACGGCGATCTGATCTACGTCACCGAGGAGAACTTCGCACCCGGCTGCGCGGACGACGGCGTCCTCGTCATCGCGTCACTGGAGGGCTCCTACGACGGCGAGGGCTGGCGTTCGACCCCGGATCAGCCGTACCGGCTCACCACCGTCGGCACCTGGGGCGTCGCCGGTCAAGAGGGCAGCGATCCGGCCTCCGACGACTGCTCGGCGCACTACTTCGATGTGCAGGACAAGATCCTCGTGCAGTCGTTCTACGCGCAGGGCACCAGATTCCTCGACGTCAGCGACCCCACCAACCCCCAGCAGATCGCCTACTACCGCCCCGCCGACGCCCGCTCCTGGGCGCCCTACTGGCACCGCGGTCTGGTCTACGTCGCCGACAACACCCGAGGCATCGACATCCTCCAACTCACCGCATAGCCAACGAATTCGATTACTCTCCAGCGTGATTCGGCCGCCGCGCGAGCTCGTCGACCAGTTGTCGCGTCAGCGGCACGGGTAATCCGCGCCGATCGGCCGCGCGGACGATCGCGCCGCCGATCGCGTCGAGTTCGGTGGGGCGTCCCGCCTCCGCGTCGCGTTGCATCGATGACTTCGTATTCGCCGGGAACATCTCGTAGCGGGCGAGGACGTCGGCGGCTTCGACGGTCGCACCATGGGCTCGGCTCACCGCGGCGATCTCCTCGACCAGCGTCCGCAGCTCCGGTAGTCGCTCGGATCTGATGCCGCCGAACGGTATTCGATAGCGAGTGGTGAGCAGCGCCAAGGGCGCGAGAAGGGCCAGCTTGTCCCAGAGCACGGCGTGCTCGTCGGGCATGACCCGGGTGTTCACTCCCGCGGCGATCAGCTGCGCGGCCAGCGGGGCGAGATCCTCGGGCACGGCGGCGGCCATTTCGATCTCGACGAACGGGCTGTTGTGCTCGATGATTCCCGGCGCCGTGCGGGTGGACTCGACCCGGATGATCGCGGGAACCACCGGCTCGACTCCGTAGCGCGCCCGTAGCAGGTCGATATGTTCTATGCCGTTGAGCAGCGGCAGGATTCGACCGTCGCGCAGGCGCTCCGGCGGGACGCGGTCCAGGGCGGCGTCGAGCGCGGTGTGTTTGACGGTCACCAGGCACAGCTCGACGGATTCGGACAGGACGGTCGCGGCCTCGACCCGGGCGGTGAAGTTCCCGAACTGGTTGCTGCGCACCCGGATTCCGCTCTCGCCCAGCGCCGCGACGGTCCGTGGGCCGCCGATGCAGATGACGCGATGCCCGGCCCGCGACAACAGCGCGGCGAGCAGTCCGCCGACCCCACCGGGGCCGAGTACCGCCACTGTCGCCTTACCTGACCTCATGGCATGCAGCGTAACAGCAGCCAATTACGCTGCGGCACAGCACAACGCAGAGCTCAGCTTGCCGTCCATGGGCGCAGTTTCTCCGGGTTCCGGATCACCCAGATGCGGGTGATGCGGTCGTCGGCGATATCGAAGGCGTATACCGAGACGACGGTTCCGTCGAGTTCGGCCACCAGGCCGGGTTGGCCGTTGACGGTGCGTTCGAGCAGGGTCACTTCGGGTGCGCGGGTGGCGATTTCGATCCAGGCGTGCGCGATCTGCGCGCCGCCGTCGATCGGGTGCAGGAAGGCCGGGGTCAGGCCGCCGCTGTCGGCCATCGCGATCGCACGCGGATCCAGCAGGCCGATCAGCGCCTCGATATCCTTTGTCTCCCAAGCCCGTTTGAAATCCCGGACCACCTCGGCGCGTTCGGCCCCCGACGGGCCCTGCGAGGTGCGGATGCGGCGGCGCGCGGATGAGGCGAGCTGACGGCACGCCGCCGGGGTGCGCCCGACGATCTCGGCCACCTCGGCGAAGGAGTAGCGGAACACGTCGTGCAGGACGAACGCGACCCGTTCGGCCGGTGTCATCGAGTCGAGTACGACGAGGAAGGCCATGCTGATCGATTCGTCGAGGGTCACCCGGTCGGCCGGGTCGGCGGGCGCTGGACCGCCGAGCCATTCGGAGCGATCCGGCACCGGCTCCGGAAGCCATTCGCCCACATAGCGTTCCCGCCTGGCTCGGGCCGATCCGAGCAGATCGAGACAGATGCGGCTCGCGACCGTCGTCAACCACGCGCCCGGCGCGGCCACCTCCGCGCGCTGCCGCTCGGACAGCGTGTACCAGCGCGCATAGGTCTCCTGCACGACATCCTCGGCCTCGGCCAGCGAGCCGAGCAGCCGGTAGGCGAGGTTGATCAGCTGACGACGTTCGCTGATCACCGCGCGCGGGTGCGGGTCGGTCATGCGGTGCTCCTCGGATCGATACTGCCGTTTGTCCAATCGACGAAACGGCGACCTGAATTGTCAGGGGCGACGCGAAACGTCCCGATGGCGGGCCGCAACCCAGCCGAATCCGGCAGCTGATGCATCATCGCAGTCGCCGCCGGTGCGCATGGAACGCGCACCGACAGCAGCTGCCCTTCGGTCGCAGTGGTTGGCGTTGTGGCACAAGGGGACTCGGCACCAACGCGCGGTAGCTGCACCCGGCACAACATCTTTATGGTACGTTCGTATCACCAAAGAGCGAAGGGGAGTTCATGGCGAAGATCGGGCGATTCAAGAGCGACGCGGCGCGGGCCGAATTCCTGCGGGCCTACGATGCGCTGGCCGCGCAATGGCCGGTCCCGTCGGCCGATATCGATGTCGAAACATCGTTCGGGACAACGCGAGTGCGGAAATCGGGTGCGGGGCAGGGCATACCGCTCATGCTGCTGCCGGGGATCGGGGGCAATTGCCTGTTCTGGAGCCCGTTCATCGAGGAGCTGGCCCGGGACCGGGTCGTCTACACCCCCGATATCATCGGGTGGGCCGGGCGTTGCGAGCAGACCGCTCCCCTGCGCGACGAGACCGATATCGTGCGATGGATCACCGAGACGCTCGACGGGCTCGGCACGGATCGCGTTCACCTGGTGGGCTATTCGCAAGGCGGGTGGCTCGCGGCGGTGGCCGGGATCCACCGATCGGACCGCCTGGCGAGCCTGAGCCTCTTGGAACCGGCTCCGGCCACCTTCGCCAGACCGTCGTGGAAGCTGCTGTTGAAGTTCGCCATCGCCGGGGCGCCGCCCACCCGCGCGAAGCTGGCGAAGTTGAATGCCTGGCTCCAGCCCAGTATCGAACCATCCGACCTCGAATGGGCAATGATAGAGGCGGCTTTGAAGTTCCGCTTCGGGCTGCCGTGGCCGCGCCCGATCCCCGGTGCACGGTTCGCCACCATCGCCGCCCCGCTGCTCGTCCTCTTCGGCGCGGAAACGGTCGTACACGACGCCGAGGTAGCGGCCGGGCGCGTGCGCAATACGGTTCCGTCGGCCGATATCGAGATCTACCCGAGCGTCGGCCACGACATGCTCTGGGCGATTCCGGAGCGGGTGATCCCGCGGGTACTGGAGTTCGTGGCCGACCACGATCGAGCGAACGCCTGAGCTCCACGGTTCGGTCGCGAAATCTCTCTTGCACCCTCATTCGGGACATGTAACATCCCTATTCATGTTGATGAGCGAAGGAGTCGAGTGGGGTCTGCACTGCTGTATGGTGCTGGCCTGGCTCGATGACCGCGCGCCGATCGCCACCGCGCGACTCGCGGAGATATTCGAGCTGCCACCGGAGTACCTGAAGAAGCGGCTGCAGCCGCTGGTGCGCGAGGGCATTCTCGAGTCGACGCCGGGTGTGCGCGGCGGGTACCGGCTGGCGAAGGCACCCGAGCGCATCAGCCTGATGGACGTCGTCGCCGCGGTCGAGGGCCGCAACGGGGCGTTCCGCTGCACCGAGATTCGCCGCCGGGGCGCGGGCGAGACCGCCGCCGAATCGGAATTCGCCAAGCCGTGCGGGATCAGCAGGGCCATGCGCCGCGCCGAGTTGGCATGGCGGCGCGAGTTGGCGAGTCAGACCGTCGCCGATCTGCTGGCGGGCGCGCCCGCGAACGCACCCGCCCGCGCGCGCAGGTTCTACGAGCAGCGGACCGCCTGAGCGTCCATCGATAAATCGACCCGGCCACCAGGCCGGGTTTTTCTCGAAAGGAAACCGGGATGTCAAATATCCTGATTAAATCCCCCAGGGCCTCGGGTGATCGATCGAATGGGTTGCGGCGCACGCTGATTCTGGCGCTGGGCACCTTCGCCGTCGGCACCGACGCGTTCATCCTGGCCGGATTCCTGCCGGATCTGGCTGCCGGACTGGAGGTTTCGACGGCGACCGCGGGCCTGGCGGTATCGGTCTTCGCCGCCGCGTACGCGCTCGGTTCGCCGCTGCTCGCCACGGCGACCGCGGGTGTGCCGCGCCGAGCGCTGCTGGTCACCGCATTGGCGGTGCTCGCGGTCGCGAATCTGGGATCGGCTCTCGCGCCGACGTTTACGATCCTGCTCGGCACCAGGGTTCTGGCCGCGGCCGGGGCGGCGGCCTTCACGCCCAACGCGGGCGCGGTGGCCTCGGCACTGGTGCGCCCGCAGGCGCGGGCCAGGGCGCTCGCGGTGGTCGTCGGCGGATTGACCATCGCGACCGCGCTCGGTGTTCCGCTCGGCGATGCGCTCGGGCAGTGGCTGGGCTGGCGTTCGGCGCTGGCCGGGGTCGCGGCGCTGTGCCTGCTGGCCGCGGCCGGGGTCGCGCTGTGGGTGCCGTTCGTGCCGGGCAATCCGAAAGTGCCGCTGGCCGAACGAATGTCGGTGCTGCGCAACCGCACCGTCGCGACGGTGCTGCCGCTGACGGTGCTCGGTATGAGCGCTGCCTACGTCGTCTACGCCTATGCCGTTCCCGCGCTGGGCGCGCTCGGAATCGGTTCCGCGGCAACGGCCTTGATGTTGTGCGTCTACGGGATCGGCGCTGTCGCGGGAAATCTGTTCGCCGGCTTCGCAACCGACCGCTGGGGCCCGGGCCGTGTACTCACCGCGGGCTATCTGACCATGGCCGTCGCGCTCGGCGGCATGGGCGTACTCGCCGCGACCGGCACCTACGCGCCGCCACTGGTCGGTGTACTCGCAGCGGCGTGGGGTGCGGCCAGCTGGTGCCAGACCCCGCCACAGCAGCATCGGCTCATCGGCGCGGCCCCGCAGGAATCCGGATTGGTGGTGGCGCTCAACGCATCCTGCATCTACCTCGGCATCGGCGCCGGCACCCTGCTCGGCGGCAGCACCACCGGCCACGGCGCGGCCACCATGTTCACGACCGGCGCGATCCTGGCGGTGCTCGCCCTGATCTACCTGCGCGCCACCGTCCGGGCCTGACACGCGAGGGTGCCCGGCGATATCCGCCGGGCACCCGAACCGTCACACCGTGCGTTTAGGCGTGGCACGCCCCCCGAAGTGCATGAACGGGCTGCCATCGGCAATTCGATAGAACGTCAACGGGATCCAGCCGAGCTGCGGGTCGTGGCAGAGGTACCGGTCCTCGGCCGCCGGGACCAAATCGAATGTCTTGTCCGGCATTTCGCCCGCCAACTCTCCGGTGCCGATCACCCGCATCCGCGGCTTGCCGTCGGTGAGGGTCACCTCGCAGCGCGCACCCGCGCGTTCGTAGACGCCGACGTGGCGGTCCACATCGACCCGCGCCGGCGCTGCGGGCGGGGCGAACGGTTCCGGCACGGCGATGCCGACGAGCGCGGCGACCTCGGCGCACACCTCGTTCATCGCGGGCCCCACCTCGCCGCCGTTCGTGAGCATGGCGAACGCCAGCCGTTGTTCCGGAAGCACCCGCAAAAGCGCTGTCTGGCCCAGGGTTCCGCCATCGTGTCCGATGATCCGGTGGCCGTCCCAGTCGAGCCGGAACCAGCCGAGCCCCCACGAGTCCAGGCTCGGCGACATCTCCGGACCGGGCAGCACGGCCTGCTCGGCCCGCATCTGCTCGACCAGGTCGGCCGGCAGCAACCGATCGCCGTCGGGCGCGACACCGCCGTCGATATGCAGGCGGGCGAAGGTGAGCAGATCGCGGGCGGACGCGGTGATCAGTCCGGCGGGCCCCGCGCTGCGCGGCAGCACCCACCGGTCCGCGCGGCGCGGCGCACCGTCGGGACCGGGCAGATGTCCGACGGCGGCGCGATGCAGCAGCGCCTCCTCGGGCAGGGTGACCGTGCGGCGCAGGCCCAGCGGTTCGAACAGCAACTCGCGCATGGCCACATCCCAGGTCTTGCCGGTGACCGCCTCGATGACCCGCCCGGCCAGGCTGAATCCGGAATTGCAGTAGGACCAGGTGGCATCGAGCGGGAAGATCGACGGCACATCCGCAAGTGCGGCGACATAGCGTTCGAGGCAGTCGTCACCGCGCCCGGTATCGGTGAATACGTCGCCGTCGATACCGCTGGTGTGAGTCAGCAAGTGCCGCATGGTGACTCGCGCGGTGGTGTCCGGATCGGCGAGCCGCAGCCCCGGCAGCGCCTCGGTCAACGGCGCGTCCAGCTCCAGCCTGCCCTGATCGACCAGCCGCATGATCGCGGTCGCGGTCCACACCTTGGTGATCGAGCCGATCTGGAACAGCGAATCGGCGGTGGTTTCCACGCCGGTGTCGAGATTTAGTACGCCGTGCGCGGCCTCGACGATCTCGTCACCGTGCGAAATGGCAAGTACCGCACCGGGAATGCCGTGCCGGGTGGCTATGTCGGCGAGTCGCTTTCGCCAGTGCTCGCCATCCAATGTGGTCCGGATCGCCTCGGCGGGACTGGAATTCGTCATGATACAGCTCCTTCACTACTCAGGGTTCCGATGGTCGCCACGATTTGTTCCGGATCGTGCTGTCCGGCAAGACTATCCGAGGACCGGCCGCGCACGAGGAGTGCGAGCGCCGCTGCCGCGACGGCGATCGCGAGGCCCGCGCCGCAGACGACGTGCAGGCCGGCGACGAAGGTGTGGTGCGCGGCATCGGTGACGGTGTCGACGGGATTCGGCACGCGCGCACCGACATTGCCGAGCTGGTCGGACAGGTGCTGCCGCGCGGGCGGCGGGAATCCGAGCGTCACATCCTGACGCACCCGCGGATCGTCGGCGATCCGCCCGCCCACGGGGTCACCGGATCCGAACGCGGTGCGCACCGCGTTCGGAAAGCGGAAATTCACCACCGACACCAGCAGCGCACTCGTCGCGGCGACCCCGACGGTGCCGCCCAATTCCAGCGCCGCCTGCTTCACTCCCCCGACGACGCCCGCATTGCCGACCGGTGTACTGCGCAGGATCGCCTCCATCGATGCCACCATCAGGAATCCCGCACCGACCGCGACGAGCAGCAGCGACGGGATCAGCTCCGCCATCGTGGAATTCGGGGCGAGGCGCAGCAGCGATGCGAACGCCGCGGCGAATGCCCCGGCACCGAGCAGCAATGTCGTTCTGGCACCGAACTTTTGGGTAAGCACCCCGGCCAGCGGCGCGGCGATCACGACCGTGACGGTGAGCGGCAGCAGCGCGACGGCCGCCGCGGTGCCGCCCAGCGCCCGCACCCCTTGCAGATAGAACATCAGCCCGAAGACGACCCCGGTGAGCGCGGCCTGCGCCAGCGCCTGCAGCACCAGGCCCGCGGTGAACGAACGGTCGCGGAACAAACCCGGCGGCACCATGGGATGTGCGACGACGCGTTCGATCACGAGGAAGCCACCGAGCGCCAGCGCGCTGAGCGCCAGGTAGCGCAGCGTCCACGCGCACGTCCAGCCGTGCTCCTGCGCTCCGGTGATCGCCCAGACGAGGCCGGCCACCGCGGCGGTCGCCGTGACCGCGCCCGCCAGGTCCAGCCGCTTCGACCCGGGTTCGGCGGATTCGCGAATCACGAATCCGCCGAGCAACACACCGACCACGCCGAACGGCAGGCTGATCAGGAACACCCAGTGCCAACCCGCGTATTCGACGAGCACACCGCCGAGCAGCGGACCGCCCGCCGCGGCCAGCGCGGTGACCGAACCGAACAGTCCGAGCGCCGTCGGCAGCCGGCTCGACGGGAACGCGTCCCGGACGATGGCCAGTGCGGTGGGGAAGATCGGCGCGGCGAAGGCGCCTTGCACGACTCGCGCGCCGATGAGGAATCCGATCGAACCGGCGAACCCGCACGCCAGCGAGCACAGCGCGAATCCGGCTACGCCGCAAAGGAATACCTTCTTGCGACCGAATTTGTCGGCCAGGGTGCCCGCCGGGATGGCCAGGCCCACCGTCGCGAGCGATTGCGCGGTCAGCACCCATTGGATGCCCGCCGCGTCGGCCCGCAGGGCACCGGCGATGCTCGGGCTCGCGACGGCGACGACGGCGCCGTCCAACGCCACCACCAGCACGCCGAACGCCACGGCGAGCAGGGTCGGCCAGACTCGCGCCGGAATCGGTTCGACCGGGGATCGCGCCATTACTCTCACACGTATTCTCTTCTCGTACAGGACTTTTGGACTGGCACGGGCCTACTGCCGATGCCCACCGATGACGTTAGGAATTCCGGGCGCCATCCCCCATCCGGTGAGCAACCGGATCGCGACGACAGCGGACACCAGATCGCGGGTAGGGGTAGCCCCACCCCGGCTGGTCCCGGCCACCGGATGGTGGCGCCCACCCCGGCTCGGGAATCCTTATCCGCATGATCGACATCGCTCAGACCCGGCGCGACCTGGTCTATCTGCTACCGGGCCTCGCCATCGGGCTGGTCACCTTCGTCACGCTGGTCACCGGCGTGCTGCTGGGTCTGTCGCTGGTGGTGGTGTGGGTCGGTCTCCCGGTGCTGGTGGCCATGCTGGTGCTGGCCAAGGCATATGCCGACCTGGAACGGCTCAGGGTGCGCGCGGTCACCGCCGGTGAGCTGCCGCCCACCTATTACAAGGCGACCACCGGCATCGGGCCGCGCCGGTTCGCCGCCGTACTCACCGATCCGCAGCGCTGGCGCGATGTGCTGCACGGAATTCTGGTCATGCCGTTGGCCGTATTCACCTGGAGCGTCACGGTCATCTGGACCACCGGTGCGATCGTCGGGCTGACCTACCCGCTGTACGGCTGGGTGGTGCCCCGATACCCGGACAGCCAGACCCTGCCCGACATGATCGGGCTGCACGGATTCTTCTGGGACGCGCTGATGAACGTGGTGCTCGGCACATTCTTCCTGGTGACCGGGCCCCGCGTGCTGCGGGCGCTGGCCTTCCTGCACACAAGTTTCGCCCGCAAACTGCTGACCAACGAGACGGCGGCATTGCGGGCCAGGGCCGAGCAGCTCACCGTCAGCCGCAGCGCGGCGGTGCAGGCCGAGGCGCAGACGTTGCGCCGGGTCGAACGCGACCTGCACGACGGCCCACAGCAGCGCCTCGCCCGGCTGACCATGGATCTCGAGGCGGTCCGCCGCCGTATCGACAACGATCCGGAGACGGCGCGGACGCTGGTGGACGAGGCGATAACGCAGAGCCACGAGGCACTGTCGGAGTTGCGCGCGGTCTCCCGCGGTATCGCGCCGCCGATCCTGCTCGACCGCGGCCTCACCGCCGCGCTCGCCGCCGCCGTCGGCCGCTGCCCCGTCCCGGCGACGCTCGACTGTGAGCTGGCCGACGGACAGCGACTGCCCGAGGCGGTGGAGAACGCGGCCTACTTCACCGTCAGCGAGGCATTGACCAATGTCGCCAAGCACTCCCGCGCCACCCGGGCCACCGTCCAGGTCACGCTGGATACGACGGGTCTGTGGTTGCAGATCACCGATGACGGCATCGGCGGCGCACACCTCGGCAAGGGCCACGGCCTCGCCGGGCTCACCGATCGGCTCACCGGCGTCGACGGGCGGCTCGACGTGCACAGCCCGGAGGGCGGGCCGACCGTGCTCACCGCGCAGATTCCGGTCACCCGGTAACATCGCCGCGTGCGAGTGGTGTTGGCCGAGGATTCGATGTTGTTGCGGGAAGGGCTTATCCGATTGCTCGACGAGGCGGGTGCGACCGTCGTCGCCGCCGTCGGCGACGGGGACGCGCTCGTCGACGCGGTGGTCGAGCACCGGCCCGATATCGCGATCACCGATGTGCGGATGCCGCCATCGTTCACCACCGAGGGATTGCGCGCCGCGCTGGAAGCCCGCCGCCGCGTCCCCGGCACCGCGGTGGTGGTGCTTTCGCAGTATGTCGAGGCGTCCTATGCCACCGATCTGCTCGCCCAGGCTGGGCTCGGCGGAGTCGGATACCTGCTCAAGGACCGCATCTCCAAACTGGAGGAACTCTCCGACGCACTCGAACGGGTCGCCGCGGGCGGCACCGCACTCGACCCGGAAGTGGTCGCGGGCCTGTTCGCCGGCCGCAAACGCCGACCCCTCGACGAACTGACCCCGCGCGAACGGGAAGTGCTGGAGCAGATGGCACAGGGCCGCACCAACCGCGCCATCAGCAGACAACTCACCATCACCGACGGCGCGGTGGAAAAGCATGTCTCGTCGATCTTTTCGAAACTCAACCTGCCACCCTCCGACGACGACCACCGCCGCGTCCTCGCCGTACTCGCGTGGCTGGAGTCCTGACGGTTACGGGGCGTCCGCCGAAACGTTCCGCTGCGCCCGATCCGTCGCGGCGATGGTGCCCAGCAGTCGCAGCGCGGTCTGCCCCTCCGATCCCGGTGCCGCACTGAACAATTGCAGTTGCTGATCAGGCTGATCCGGCAATCGCAGCATCTGATAGGACAATTCGAAGCTACCAACCTCCGGATGTCGGAATTCCTTTGTCCCGAAGGTACATTCGCGAACATCGTGATCGTTCCACAGTCGCGCGAACTCCGGGCTCTTCACGCACAGCTCGCCGACCAGCGCGGCCAGTCGCGGGTCGTTCGGGTTACCGGCCCGCGACCAAACCGGAGGAATGCGACGGCGGGGCGGGTCTCGGCTTCCCAGTGCACGAACAGGTTTCGATACCGGTCATCGAGGAAGAGCATCCGAATGTGGTTGGGCGGCTCGGGCGCGTCCGGCGGCAGGCCTGCGCCGATCAGCGCCTCTCCGAGTCCGTTCCACGCCAGCACGTCGAGGTGGCGGCCGTACACGATGGCGGGCACGCCGTCCATGGCCTCGAGCAGTTGGCGCAGCTGCGGACTCACCGACTCGGTGACCGCGACCGGACGACGGCGCGGCGCGGCGGCCGCCAGATCGTGCAGATGCGCCCGTTCGTCGACATCGAGCCGCAACGCCCGCTCCAGCGCATCGAGCACTTCGGCGGACGCATTGCGAGCTTGCCCCTGCTCGAGGCTGGTGTAGTACGCCACGCTCACCCCGGCCAGCTGCGCCAACTCCTCCCGGCGCAATCCGGGCACGCGCCTGCGGGCACCGTAGGAGACCAGGCCGACATCCGCAGGTTGCAGGCGGGACCGCCGCGCGCGGAGGAAGCCGCCGAGGTCGGCGACGAAGGACTGATTCATACCGATCAGTCTGCCTGATCGACATATCCACAACCTGACCCTGCCGGTAGCAGGAATTGGATGCCTACGCTGCGCGACCGTCTGGTTACGGCTGCGCCACGGATCTTCGATCGCCGGTGGTCACTTCTGATCAAAGCCCCAATGTCGGCCATTATCAGGGGCATTGGGACTTATGCTGCCAGCCTGAACCGCCAACCGGCACGGCGTTCCGGATAGCCGGACCTGGCCGCAACGGCCGACCGGACGCGTCCCGGCCTGTCTCAGTCGGTGCCGTCCTGCACCGGATAGTCGATGACGACCGCACCACCGGTGGCGTAGTTGACGACATCTGCCGCCGCCCGCCGGCCGTACGTCGACGCCCGCGACGCGGCCAGGGCGGCGGCGTCGGCGAAGTCGGCTTCGAAGACCGCGAAATACGGCGCTTCTCCGTTGGAGGCCGCCACGTCGAAGCTGTAGCGCCACGCGAGCAGGCCGGGCCAATTCCTGATCAGCGGAAGGTGTTCGGTCACGTAGTAGTCGCGGAAGTGGTCAGGATCGGCGGGCTTGGGATACAGGACCACCAACTTATGCACGACCGCCTCCTATATCGCCGGATGCGGGACATCCGGATTCGGGTGAGGGCGGAGGAGGTTTCAGTCGAATCGTCATATGCGCAGGTTAGGGCTTGATGTGCGGTCGAGGGAAAGACCGGTACGCGATAGGCTCAGAACCGATCGTTATCAATCGACGGGGAGGGCATGTGGCGCCGGATACGGTGAGCCTGCGGTACTTCCTGGTGCTGGCGCAGGAGTTGAACTTCACCCGCGCCGCCGCACGGATCGGTATCGCACAGCCCGCACTCAGCGCCCGGATACGTCGACTGGAGGCGGAACTCGGTACGAGCCTGCTGGTCCGCAATACGCGTAGCGTCGAATTCACCACGGCCGGTGCGGCTTTGGCGGAGTCCGCGCCGCCCGCGCTCGCGGCGCTGGACCGAGCGTGGGACACCGCCCGGAATGCGGCGGCCGGTGAATTGGGCACGCTGCGCATGGGATACAGCCTCAGCACCGGGGCCGAGACCGCACCGGCCCTGGTGGACAGGCTCATTCGCAGCACCCCGGGACTCGAGGTCAGCGCGGTCCCGATGGCGACACCGGAGATCTCCCCCGCGGTCGCCGACGGCCGCATCGATGCCGGGATCACCCGCGGTGCACAGCCGGGCCGTGGCGTGCGCCGGTACCTGCTGCGGCGTCAGCGCGTCGGGGTCCAGCTGGCACAGCACCATCCGCTGGCCGAACACCCGGAGATCGAGATCGCCGACGCGGCCGCGTACCCGCTGCGACTCCCCCACCGTACGGCCAATCCCGTGATCCACGATCAGCTGTCCGCACTGTTCCGCGACACGGGACCACACGCCCGATTCCACACGCCCGCAGTCTCTTTCGACATGTCTCAGCGCGACCTACGCGACGGGCGCACACTCGCCCCGGCCGGGGAAGCCGCGGCCACGACAACAACGACCGGTCTCACCTGGCGACCGCTGCGGGGCGCGCCCAGCCTGACGATCCACCTGGTCCTCCCACGCGAGCAGTCGCCACTACACCGCCGCATCCGTGCCGTCGCCAAAACCCTGGCATACGAGCAGCATTGGCTGCCGGACTGACGGGCAAGAAATCACGCGAGACGGACGTCTACGGTGGTGAGGCCGAAGACCTTGCGCCCGGCGGACTTCGCGGCGACGACGGCGTTGCCGCGACACGACCTGCTCTGCCTGATCGCGCCAGGCGCGATGAACACGTTGCCGGAGTTGTCCTGTGGCTGTCGGTAACCCCACCACACCGGCTTGCCCGGTTGCTTGCCTTTGGTGGTTTCGCCGGGAAGGGTGATCGTGCCCGTGTGGTGGCCAGGAACCGGTGGACCTGTTAGGAACCGCGGCCGGATTCGGCGGGTATCGCACTCGATCCGATCCGAACCGCCGCGCGGGTTCACGCCGCAGCGGCGTCCGGCTCGCCGCCGATGACCTCTACGACGCCATCGATATCGGCCAGCGACGCGGCGAGTTCGCTCACCGATCCGCCGCCGTGCACCGAAAGCCGCACCGACACCTCGTGATCGGCGTCGGGATGTTCGATCGACACCTCGCCGACGGTGAAATCGCGCGCACTGCATTCGGCCAGTGCTCGGCGCAACACCCCACGCCCGTCGACATAGCACAACCGCAGCCGGGCCGGCGCGTATTTCGAGCGCGGCAGGCGCGCCGCCAGCGGAGTGAAGGCGAACACCACCAGGAAATGCGCCGCGGTGACCAGGATCGCCAGCAGCCACAGCCCCGCCCCCGCAGCCATCCCGACCGCCGCGGTCAGCCAGATCGTGGCCGCGGTGGTGAGTCCGCGCACCGCATCACGCCGCACGAAAATCAAACCACCACCGATGAATCCGATCCCGGACACGATCTGCGCGGCCACGCGTGAAGGATCGAGGGTCACATGCTCACCGAGGGTGTCGGTGAACCCGTACTTGGACACCAACATGATCAACGCCGCGGCGACCCCGACCAACGTATGCGTCCGCAACCCCGCGCTCTTCTGGCGCACCTCCCGCTCGAACCCGATCGCCGAGGACAACACCAGCGCCAGCCCCAACTCCACCACCTGCACCGGCCCCTGCCCGGTCGACTCCCCGAAATATGCCAATACCACCCGCTCCAGGCTAACCATCCCCCCACAGCACCAGCCACCAGCCACGTCCACTCCTCATCATCCCGGCAGGCCCGACGGCGACCGCTGTGCGACATCTCCACCGGTCACCCAGTGTTTCAGCGACGGCGGGCCGATGAATACTCCGATACGGACGGCACGGTGCTGTGGAGCAAGACCGGCCACGACATCGGCCACGCGAACGGTGTTCGCCACGCGCGATCTGTCACGGCACGGCATGTACGCGACCGCGCGGATCACCGACAACAACAGTGACGCGCCAGCGCTGGCCGAGCGGATCGGTGCGGCCGCGCTCGCGAAACCGCAGGCCGGGCTGACCTCACGCCCAACCGTATGCGCCGGGCGGTCACCCGGCACACCCGAAAGATCAACCCGCAGAGATCATCTCGACATCAGCAATGCACGGCGATTTCAGGATGCCTGCCAGTCATCTGCGTCCTGGCATTCCGCCGGGTGGGCGTTGTGCTGCGAGATCTGCTGCGGCGCAGCACATCCGCACGTACCGATTGTTTTCGAAGTCACTTCGCCACGGGCCTGCGATACTTGTTGCGGGGGAACGGGTCCTACCAGCGAAAGCAGCTCCGATGAGTACTGATCCAGCGGCCGACGAGAACGAATCCGTCACCAGCGCCGAACCGGAGGCAGACGCTCGGGAGGCCGAGCGGCGGACTCCACCACGAGTGGGTGCTGTTCCGGACTCTGTCGTATTCATCCAGCCCCCTCCTGTCGAGTAGGCCGCGCCCTTGCGGCTGGGCGCATTAGGCGGTCATCCAGAACGGTTGCCCGGCACAGCTTTCCAGCGCACGGGAAGGTGGCCGCTGTTCGGACCGTCACGCACGAGGGGCGGTCGAAATAATCTGGCTCAGTGCAGCAACGCTCGCGCTATCCAGCATCGGGAACGGGAGCGATTCTTGCGCCGGTATGCGGTGGCGGTGATCCGGGCACCGAGCGAATCGGTGACGTAGAAATACTCTCCGCCGATATCGGTTGCGGCACGGGCGATCTCATCGATCGATCCGTGAAAGTCATATGTTCCCCAGCGACTCAACGCCATCTCGACCGTGCCGACCGGGTCGAAGTCTTGCGACGGTTCGGTGTCGAGTTCCTCCGCTATGTGGCGCATCGACCCACTCTCAGCCGGACCGAGAACCGCTGTCAAGGCAGTGCGCCGCTGACCTGGTTCGAGAATATCCGCAACCTGACCCTGCCGGTAGCAGGAACCCGATGCCTACGCTGCGCGGCCCTCTGGTTACCGCCGCGCAACGGATCGAGGCTGATTCGGCGATCGAAAACCGAATCAGAAGGGAATCCTGCTGTGCCACTTGCTCTCATCGCACTGATGATCAGCGCTTTCGCACTCGGCAGCACCGAATTCATCCTGAACGGGCTGCTGCCGGAGGTCTCCCGGGACCTCGATGTCTCCATTTCCACTGCGGGCCTGCTGATCTCGGGCTATGCGCTCGGCGTGGTCGCGGGTGCGTTGCTGCTCACCGCCGCCACCATTCGGATGCGCCGCAAACCGTACTGCTCGGGCTGTTGGCGCTGTTCGTCATCGGGAATACCCTCTGCGCCATCGCACCCGGGTATGGCCTGCTCATGACCGGGCGAGTCGTGTCGGCGCTCACGCACGGCGCGTTCTTCGGCGTCGCGGCCGTGGTGGCCGCCGGGCTGGTCACGCCGGATCGCCGGGCGGGCGCGATCGCCGCGATGTTCACCGGGCTGACCCTGGCCAATGTGCTCGGCGTTCCGGCCGGAACCGTCATAGGCCAGCACCTCGGCTGGCGCATGGTGTTCTGGGGCGTCGCGCTGCTCGGCCTGATCGGATTGCTCGGCATCGCCGCGCTGGTGCCGAGCACGCCCGGCGACCCCGATGCGGGCCTGCGGCGGGAGCTCGCGGTGTTCCGTCGCCCGCAGGTGTGGTTGGTGCTGGCCATGACGGCGGCCGGAATCAGCGGGCTGTTCATCTCTTTCACCTATATCGCGCCGATGATGACGACGACCGCCGGCTTCGCGGAATCGTCCATGGCCTGGCTGCTGGTGCTGTACGGGGCCGGGCTGGTGGTCGGCAATCTGCTCGGCGGGCGGGTCGCGGACCGGTCGCCGCGAGCGGCGCTGGTGGGTAGTTCGGCCCTGCTGGTCGCGATGCTGCTGGTGTTCACCGCGACGGTGCATGCCGCGATTCCGGCGGCGATCACGCTGGCGCTGCTCGGCGCGGCCGGATTCGGCCTCGTCCCGGTGATGCAGAGTTGGATGCTGCGCTACGCCGAAGGCGCGCCGACCCTGGCCTCGGCCGCCAATATCGCGGCGTTCAATACCGGTGCGGCACTTGCCGCGTGGCTCGGCGGGCGGGTGATCGACGCCGGATTCGGCTATCCGGCGTTGAACTTGGTCGGTGCGTTGCTCAGCGCGGTGGGACTACTGCTCGCGGCGATCGCGGTCGTCGGTAAGCGGACCCCGGGCGACGAGCCTGCTGGCCGGGACAGGACGCTCACCGTTTCGAACAGTTGATCCGATCGGCCCGGGGTGGCTCCATCGGATGAATCATCCTCGGGCTCAGGTCAATTGGGTCCCTGCCATATTGTCAGGCCGAGCGTCACATAGCCGGTTTCGAACCGGGAATCGCCCTTCAGTATCGACGCCGCGACGACCAGTCCCTTACCGGTAATGCAAAGGGTTTGGCGGACATAGTCTCTCGGCTCGACTCTGCTGCCGATGTATTGCCGGGTGTTCCGGCAGTCGTCATAGGTGGGTGTGGTGCTGTTCAGGGTCGCGACGTTCTCTGCGCCGTCGACGCCGAGTCCATACGACAGGTTGTTGAGGCTCAATGCCAAGCCGCTGACGAATCTTTCGGCCGCCGGACAGTCCTGGCTGGCGCGCAGCGGTATTCCGGAGCCGTCGGGCACGGTGACGGTGCAGGTCACCCAGGTGGTTCCGGCGGCGGGTCCGGACGGCTTCGGAACGGTCGTCGGTCCGGGCCCGACCGGTGGCGGCCCCGGAATCGTCGACGCCGGAACGACCGGTGAGATGACAGTGGTCTGCGGCGCCGACGGTTTGGCCTGGTCGTGATTGATGACAGCCACGATGATCGCCCCGACGGCGCCGATCAACGCCGCCACGATGGCACCGACACCGGCTGTGCGCCAATACTTTTCATTATCCGCCACGGCGATCCCCCTGTCGTTCGGCACGATCGTAGAGGATTCGTCCCAGCCGGTTGGACGAATGCGAGACGTGGCTCAGCGGCTCCTTTCCGTCGGCAGCAGACCGTCCGGCAGTTCCCGCGTCGAGCGCAGCGGCGAAAAGAGCAGTGGCAGTAGGGGAATCACCCCGCCGACGGCGATCACCCAGAGGGTGGTGCGCGCTCCGATGAGCTGACCGAGGACGCCGCCGACGGCCGCGCCCAGCGGCGATATGCCCCAGACCAGAAAGCGCATCGTCGCATTCATCCGCCCCAGCAAGGTATCCGGCGTGAGCCGCTGCCGGAAGCTGACCTGGGTGATGTTGTAAACCGATGCGCAGAGCCAGATCACCAGATAGGCCGCGGCGGACAGCCACAGCAGCCAACCGCGCTGCGCCAGCGGAACGAGCAGCTGAAACGGCGCGGATACCGCGACCACCACCCAGATCGTCGGCCCCTGCCCGACCAGTTCGGCGATCTTGCGGGCGAATAGCGCGCCGATCAGGCTGCCGACCGCGGCGATCGAGAAGAAGGCGCCGATCACGCTGGCCGATAGCTGCAATACCTGGGCCAACAGCACGGTGAGCATCGCGCTGCGCGCCGCGGACAGAAAATTGTAGGAGGCGGTGGATAGGGCGATGGCGCGCAATATCCGGCTGCCGAAGACGAAACGCAATCCCTCGCGCACCTCGTGGCCGAGATGTCTGTTCGTTTTGTCCGGCAACTGCTCTCGTTTGCGGATTCGCCCCAGGAAGAGCGCCGAGATCAGGAAGCTGACCGCATCGATGACGATCGCCACCGGCGCGGACAGCGCCTGGATCATCAGCCCGGCCAGGGTCGGCCCGCCGATCTGGCTGACGGCCCGCACCCCTTCCAATCGGGCATTGCCCTCGGCGAGATGTTCGCGACCCACCAGATGCGGCAGATAACTCTGGTACGCGACGTCGAAGAACACCGTCAGGACGCTGGACAGCAATGCGACGAGATAGAGCTGCCCCATGGTGAGCACGCCGAACAGCCATGCCAGCGGAACGGATCCGAGTATCAGCGCCCGTCCGGCGTCGGCGCAGATGAGTACGCGCCGCCGCCGCGACCGATCGACCCAGGCGCCCGCGGGCAGGCCGACAACGAGGAAACCCACTGTGCTGCAAGCGGATAGGATCCCGACCGCCAGACTGGACGCGTGCAGCAGCCACACGGCCATCAGCGGCAACGCGAGCAGACTGACCTGACTGCCGACCTGGCTGACGGTATCGGCGAGGAACAATTGCCGAAAGTCCCACTGCCGCAACAGTCCAGGCGCCCTCACGGCGACGGCACCGGCGAATCGGCGGCCGCCTCCGCCTCGACGAACTCCGCCAACCGCGCCACACCATCGGTGATTTCGGCGGGGGTGAGGTAGCTGAAGGCGAGCCGGATGGTGCGCTCACCGCCACCGCCCGGGTAGAAGTACGACATCGGCGTCCAGATCACGCCGTACCGGTCCGCCGAGCGGGACAGTGCGGCATTGTCGGCCAGGAACGGCACCCGCAGCGACAGGAAGAATCCGCCCTTCGGCTCGTTCCAGGCCACGCCCAACCGGGCCGCCCGAACGGGCGGGAAGTGGATCCGCAAGTGTTCCAACAACGTTCGCAGGCATTCTTCGTAGCGGGCCGCCGCGGATCGGTTCGATTCGGCGAGGTGGTGGTCCGCCTCCAGCAGCATGCCGCCGACCACGATCTGGCTCAGCGACGAGGTGTTGACCGTGATCATGCTCTTCACCTTGGCGAGTTCGTCCGCCAGGAGCTCGACCTTGCCGCCGGGACCGTGCACGACCTGATCGGCGACGACGAAACCGACCCGCGCGCCGGGCAGCAGCGTCTTCGAATACGACCCGATGTGCACGACAACCCGGTGCCGGTCGAGCGATTTCAGGGTCGGCCACCGCTGCCCGGCACTGACCAGGCGGTACGGGCTGTCCTCTAGTACGAGTACGCCGTGCCGGGCCGCGACCTCGAGCAGTTGCTCGCGCGCCGCGGGCGACATCATCGTTCCCGACGGATTCGAATGGTCGGGAACCACATAGCAGGCCCTCGGCTGCCGTCCCGCCGAGCGCTCGGCCCGGATCGCCGAGTCGAGATCGGCCGCGGACAGCCCTTCCTCGGTTTCGGGCACGGTGCGGATCGGGATGTCGAGCAGGCGCGCCGCGCCGGTGATGCCGACGTAGCAGGGGCTCGCCACCAGCAGGACGTCATCCGGTCCGGCGAACAGCGTCCGCAGCGCGAGCACCAGTGCCTCCTGACAGCCCACCGTGACGACGATGGCCTCCGGCGCCACCCGGATCCCCTCGTCGGCGCGCAGCGATGCCGCGATGAGCTCCCTGATCTGGCCTGCGGCCGGACCGTATTGGTACACGGCCTCCCGGATCTCCTCCGGCGTATCGCCGCGCTCGGCGAGATAGCGCAGATAGCGCCGGGTCGCGGTGAATACCTGCTCGACATCGAAGAATCCGGGATATGGGCGGCCGGGCGCGAACGAGATCGCGGCGGGATACCTTCTGGTGATCTCGTTCAGGAAATTCATGGTGTCCAGCACCGGATCCGAAAGGCTCGCGTGCAGTTGCGCTTTCCGCAGCACACCGCTCGGGGCGGCCGCCGCGCGGCGTTGGGCGCCCGGCCCGGCGATCAGCTCCGGGCCCGCCGCAGCGATCGACGCGGTGCCGGTGAGCACCATCGCATCCTCCAGTTCATCGGTCAGCACCCGCAGCATCGCGCCGACGCCCGCCGCGCCGCCCGCGGCGAGCGCGTGCAGGACCGGGCGGCCGACGAGCACGCCGGACGCACCGGATGCGAGTGCCGCGAGCACATCACCGCCGCGCCGCACACCGCCGTCGAGCAGCACCGGGCACCGGCCCGCGACCGCCGCCGCCACGGCGGGCAGCGCGTGCAATGTCGCGGGCGCACCGTCGAGTTGACGACCACCGTGATTCGACACGATGATGCCGTCGACGCCCGCCTGTAGCGCAAGCGCCGCGTCCTCCGCGCCGAGCACGCCCTTGACCAGCACCGGCAGCCCGCTCACCGACCGCATCCAGTCGATGATCGTCCAATCCAACGCCGGATCCAATGCCAGCCGCCCGTGTTCGGACGGCGAGGCGTAGTCGTCGGGCGGCAGATTCGCCGGGGTCACCTCCGGCGGCAGCCGAAAGCCGTTGCGCAGGTCGCGCACCCGCCGCCCGAGCCGCGGCGTATCCGCCGTCAGCACCAGTGCCTCGAATCCGGCGGCCTCCGCGCGGGCGATCAGCCTGCGCGTCACCTCGCGATCGCGAAAACAGTAGACCTGCAACCACAGTGGCACCGACGCCGCGGCGGCGAGCTCCTCGAACGGGCGGCCGGCGAACGTACTGACGATCACCGGCGCGCCGACCACATTGGCGCCGCGCACCGTCGCCAGCTCGCCATCGGCGTGCACCAGCGTCTGATAGGCGAGCGGCGCGACGGCGATCGGCACCGGCCAACCGCGACCGAGGATGCGGCTCGTCGAATCCGGTTCGGTCACACCACCGAGCACCCGCGGCCGCAGCGTCAGCTCGTCGAAGGCGCGCCGGTTGGCGGCCATGGTCCGCTCCTCCCCAGCGCCGCCTTCGATGAAATCCCATGTGGCCGAGGACATCCTGGCCTTGGCCAACCGCTCGAAGTCGGCCAGCAGATAACCTTGCTCAGCCACGGCCCGGTACCGCCACCCGGCGCGGCGGCGTCGCATCCGACCGCTCCACCGCCTCGTACAGCGCTTTGATATTGCCGCTGCCGAAGGTCTCGGCGCCGCGCCGGTCGATGATCTCCATGAAGTACGTGCCCCGCACATGCATCGACCTGGTGAAGATCTGGAACAACTCGCCCCAGTGATCGCGGTCCACCAGGATGTTGTAGCGCCGCAGCACGTCGATATCCACGCCCGTCGGGCCGAGCCTGGCGCCGAGTCGGTCGTAATAGGCCGACGGGGTATCCAGGAAACGCACTCCCCGATCGATCAGCGCCGGAACAGCGGTCGCGATATCGACGGCGCCGAAGGCCAAATGCTGGACGCCCGCGCCGCCGTGCGCCCGCAGGAACGCGTCGATCTGGCCCGGCTCCCGGCCGGTATCCGGTTCGATGAGGGTGAAGGTGGCGCGCTTCGACCGGCTCTGCACCACCTTCGACGCCATCGCCTGCCGCCCGACCTCCACATATTCCGCGAAGATCTCGGGAAGGTCGAATATCCGGCCGTAGAAGTGGACGGTCTCGTCGAGCGTGCCCGCGGGCAGGCAGACGGCGACATGATCCACGGTGTGCAGCAGTCCGGTGTCCGGTTCCCCGTTCGCCGGAAGCATCTCCATCGCGCCCGGCAGGAACTGGTCTCCGGATCCGTCGCGCGCGACGAGCGGATGGGTTACCTCACCGAATCCGCCGACCTCCGCGATCGTGACGGACGCGTCCTCGGCGGCGAAGCGCACCGGTTCGCGCAGCACCGCGCAGCCCCGCCGGGCGGCCTCGGCCGCGGCGAGGTCGGCGTCGGCGACCCGGAAGGCGATCTTGGCGACACCGTCGCCGTGGCGGGCGACGTATTCGGTAGCCGGATGGTCCCGGGCCAAACCCGAGGTGAGCACCATGGCGATGCCGCCGTGCCGCAGCAGCAGCGACCGTTGATCGGGCAGCCCGGTCTCCGGCCCGGCCCGGCCGCACAGCCGGAAGCCGAATGCGGTGCACATGTAGTAGGCGGTCTGCTGAGCGTCACCGACGTAGAATTCGACGTGATCGATATCGTCGATGTACACAGGCATCCCCCTTTCATCTGACGCAGAAATCTCTTGCTGGATGGCGGTTTTCGAACATCACCCGCCCGCCGATCCGGATACCCCCGCTTGCCGGACGAGGCGGTCGACCTCCCCGGCCATGCCCCGGACCGTCGGATGGTCGAATACGAACGGCAGCGGCAGCACGACGCCCAACCGGTCCTCGATGCGCATGATCAGTTGCGCGGCGAGCATCGAGTGGCCGCCGAGGCGGAAGAAGTCGTCGTCGACGCCGACGCGATCCAGGCGCAGCAGTTCGGCCGTCATCGACGCCAGTTCCTCTTCCGTCTCGGTGCTCGGCTCGGCGACCGGCTGTGGCATCGGTTCCGGTTCGGCCCAGGCCTGCGATGTCGCGAGCGCGGCGCGGTCGATCTTTCGGTTCGGCGTCAACGGGAAGGCATCGAGCACGACGACCGCCGACGGAATCATGTACTCCGGCAACAACTTTGCCGCTTCGTTCCGCACCGCGACCGGGTCGGCCCGCACGCCGGCCGCCGGTGTCACATACGCCACCAGCCGCTTTCCGGTGGCACCGTCCCTGACGACGACCACCGCCTGCTTCACCGAATCCTGTGCCGCGATGGCCGCCTCGATTTCGCCCGGCTCGATGCGGAACCCGCGCAGCTTCACCTGATCGTCGACCCGGCCGACGAACACCAGTTGGCCCTCGCTGTTCCACCGCACCGAATCACCGGTGCGATACATGCGCGCACCGGATCCGGACAGGTCGGCCACGAAACGATGCGCCGTCATGGCGGGGCGGCCCAGATATCCGATCGCGACACCGGGACCCGCGATATACAACTCCCCGACCGCACCATGCGGCACCGGACGTAAACGCTTGTCCAGCACGAATACTCGCGTGTTCGCCACCGGACGCCCGATCGGCACGGCCCCGTCCAGCGGCTGCGCCCCGCCCGGCTCGATGCGGAATTCGACACAGCCGACGGTGGCCTCGGTGGGCCCGTATTCGTTGACGACCGCGATATTCGGATGCGTGCGGCGCCACCGCGCGACCGCGTCGAAGTACAGCGCCTCGCCGCCGACCACTAAGTCACCCGAGATTTCGCATTGTCGCGCAACGGTTTCGATGACTTCCAGATGGCTCGGCGTGACCTTGAGGAATACCGCCGGGGCATCCGCCATCGCGTCCAGCACCGCCTCCGGAGCCGCGATCCGGACCGCGCCACCGACGGTGAGCGGCGTGAAAAGCCCGGTGACGGTCAGATCGAACGCGATCGATGAATGCAGGATCGACCGCCCCCGCAGACCCGGATACCTCCGCCCACAGTGCGACAGATAATTCGTCAGGCTGCGGTGCGCGATGACGACGCCCTTGGGTCGGCCGGTGGAGCCGGAGGTGTAGATGATATAGGCCGGATGACGTTCGTCGAGCCGCCGGATGCGGTCGAAATCGGTGACCGGCAAGGGATTTCGCGCGGCGATAGCGCTCGCGGACGCCGCGGGCACCAGCGACCGCCCGTCCGGCAGCTCCTGTGTCGTGACGGTCAGCACCGGCGCCGCGTCGGCCATCATGTACGCGATGCGGTCGGCCGGGTAGTCGGGATCGATCGGCAGGTAGGCGCCGCCCGCCGCGAGCACCGCGAGGATCGTCACGATCATCTCGATCGATCGCGGCAGGATCACCGCGACGACGTCCCCCGGACCGACGCCGCGTTCGATCAGCAAGCGCGCCAACCGATTTGCCCGTGCGTCGAGTTCGGCATAGGTCAGCGACCCGTCCTCGAACAGCACCGCGGTCGCGTCGGGGGTCGCGGCCACCTGCGCGCGGAACAGCTCCGGCAGTGTCGGCGCGGGTATGTTCCTGGGCGTCAACGGGATTCCGCCTCGATCAGGGTGAAATACGAATCGGGCACCGGCCGCATCGCCGACACCGCGTAACCCGCGGCCGCCAACCGATCCGTGAACTCCCGCCCGTCGCGTTCGCGACCGCCGGTGAGCACCAGCATGCCGAGATCGCTCCATTTACTTGGGTGCCAATCGTTTCCGTCAGGAACCAGCATCTCCACGATGAGCAGCCTGCCGTGCGGGGCGAGCGCGGCCCGGCTGCGTTCCAGTACCAGCTCGACCTGCGCATCGGTCCAGTCGTGTAGGACGCTGCACATCAGATGGGTGTCCGCGCCGTCCGGCAACTCGCGGAAGAAATCGCCGCCCGCCAATCGGAGCCGCCCCGCCAAATAACTCAGGTGCCCAGAGGATTCCACCGCGGCGACGACGGCGGGCCGGTCGAACAGCACGCCGGTCAGCCGCGGCTCCCGGCGCAGGATGCCGCCGAGCAGAAATCCGTCTCCGCCACCGATATCGAGCACCACCGTCGACCGGCTCCAGTCGACCGCGTCCACCACACCGGCATAGCAGCGCGCCGCGCGCTCCCGCATGCGCCGGGTGAATGACCGGTCCGCCGACGCGTCGGAGTCCTTGTGGCCGAAGAAATCCTGTCCGTCACCATTCAGCGAAACCGGGGCGCCCTTGCGAAACGCATCGGCCGCCGTCGCCCACGCGCGGTACGAATCGCTTTGCAGCACAGACTCGCGGACGGTGTCGGCGCTGTCCGAGCACAGCCGCCGGCCCAGCGCGGACAGCGCGAAGGTCCGCGGCGTCACCTCTTCGAAGAAGCCGACGCTCGCCAACGCGCGCAGCAGCCGGTACAGCGCCCCGGCGTCGGCGCCCACGGTCCGGGCCAGTGCCGCCACGTCCATCGGTCCGTCGGCCAGCAGATCGGCCAGCCGGAATTCGGCGGCGATCCGCAGCACGTGCGGGAGCAGCGCCACACAGCTGTCGTCGACCAGCGTGAGGTATTCGTCGACGAGGACACTCGGAATATCGTTGTCCGCCATTATGTTTCCTCCTGCTCCGGCCCGCCGTCGACGAGCCGTTCGATCGCCGAGGCCAGTGCGGCGACGGTCGGTTCGTCGAAGATGGTCGCCGCGGGTATGTCGACGGCGAAGGCCTCCTGCGCCCGGTAGATGGCCACCATCGCGAGCATCGAATGTCCGCCGAGCGCGAAGAAGCTGTCGTACACACCGACCCGTTCGACACCGAGCAGTTCGGTCCACATCGCGGCCAGCCCGGCCTCGATCGGCGTGCGGGGTGCGACATATCCGCGATCCGCGCCGTTCGTCCGGGGCCGGGGGCGATCGAGCAATTCCAGGCCGCCGTCGACGCGGCGGCGGGCACGGTCGCCGGTTCGGTACAGCCGAGCGCCCGGCGTCCCCGAGAACCGGTCGGGCACAAAGCGTTCCGCGGTGGCGGCGGCCCCTCGGAGAGATCCCCGGCCGACGCCCGCACCCCCGATGTACAGATCGCCCGGCAGGCCGACGGGCGCGAGGTCGCCGCGCCGGTCGAGTACGACCGCATAGCCGCCATCGATCGGCGCACCCAACAGCACCTTGCCGTTCGCGCCGACCGGTACCGCGTCCCCCGGTCCGAGATCCCGAATGAGCGATACGAAAGATGTTTCGGGCCAACCGGATACGTCGAGCACCCGCGCGCCGCGCGCCAGTAGGGCGGTAGCCACCTCGGCAGGGAGTTCGGCACCGACGGATATGACGGTCGAACCTTCGATATCGCATTCGACCAGCTCCCGGCACAGCCTTGGGGTGGCCCAGAGCACCGTGGCCTTTCCGGACAGCGCATGCGCGTCGGGTGCGACTTCCAGACCCCCGGCAGTGCCGGACAGTGCCAACACGATGCCCAACGCCGCGAAATCGCCTGTCACGCACCATGTGTCGTCTGATTTGGTAGCGAGCCGACGATGCAGCGACCGAGCCGCCGCGGCCAGCTCGCGTCGGCTCAGCACAACAGCACGCTCGTCCGCCCCGTACCCGATCCACGCCGCGCTCGCCCACGCCCGCGCCAGGTTCGGTCTCGTATCCGGCAGCCGATCCAACTCGTCTCGAATGATCGCGTCATCCAGCGCTATCCGATGTTCGAGCGGCATCCGCTTGCCGAGCTCACCGGTCGTCAGCACGAGCGCCGGAGTCGTGTCCGCGAGCAGCGAGGCCACCCGGCTGTCGGAATCCGCAACGGATAAAGGCAGACATGCGGCACCGGCCCGCAATATCGCTGCCACTGCAACCGCCAGATCCGCAGTCCCCGGCAGGAATACGGCGACCCGGTCCTCCGCGCCGATACCGGAGCGCATCAGCATCCAGGCGAGCCGGTTGACGCGCGCCTCGAATTCCTCATGGCTCCAACCACATACAGTACCGACCACGCCATCGAGCAGTTCCGGAACGTCATCGAATTCCTCTGGGCCGCAAGCGAAGACCAATTCCCCGCGCTCGCCATCGGCGAGCATGGGCACCGCGGATATCGGCCGATCCGGATCGGCGAGAACCGCCTCGACCAGGCGCGTGTAGTGCCCGGCCAGCCGTTCGATCGTCGCGGCGTCGAACAGCTCGGTGGAGTATTCGTAAACCACCAGCACGCCGCCCTCGTCGGGCGTATGCCCGAGCCCCTGTTCCAAACGCGGAATCGCGATGACGTTCAGGTCGAATTTCGCGGTGCCGTTGCCCATCACCTCGTGCAGGTGCATCGAAAGCCCCGGCAGCCGCAGTGCGGGCATCGGTGCGTCGTGGAAGCTGAACGCCACCTGGAACAGCGGGTTGTGGCTGAGCGTCCGGTCAGGGCTCACCGCCCGCACGACATGTTCGAACGGCGTGTCCTGATTGGCGTACGCGCCGAGTGCGGTCTCCCGCACCCGCCCCAGCAGTTCCCGGAAGGTCGGGTCGCCGGAGAGATCGACCCGCAGCGCGACATTGTTGACCAGCATGCCCACCAGCAGCTCCGTCTCGGGACGGTGCCGGTTCGCGATGGTGGATCCGACGACGATGTCGTCCTGGTCGGTGTATCGGTGCAGCAGTAATTCGAATACGGCGAGCATCGCGACGAACAGCGTCGCCCGTTCCTCGTGCGCCAGACGGCGAAGCGCCGCGGCCACCGGCTCGTCCAGTTCGCTGCGGACCGTCGAGCCGAGGAAGCCGGGCGTTTCGGGGCGGGGGCGGTCGGCGGGGATCGTCACGACGGGCGGGCAGTCGGCGAGGTGCCCGCGCCAATACTCCAGCTGCTTCCGCGCCTCCTCGGTGCGGGCCCAAAGATGTTGCCATGAGACGTAATCCGTGAATTGGATCGGGAGCGGGGGCAGGTCGGCGGCAACCTCGTCCACCTTGGCCTGATACAGCCGCAGCAGCTCCGAGAGGAGCAGGGTGAACGACCACCCGTCGTGCACCATGTGGTGTTCGACGTGCACCAGCAGGTGGTCGTCGGGGCCCAGGGTGAGGACCGTCCATCGAACCAGCGGCAACTGCGACAGGTCGAAGACCGTGTGCACCTGCTCGTCGACGATCCGCCGCACCGCCGCGGCCCGATCGGCCTCGGCCGACGCGGTGAGATCGATATGCTCCGAGCAGGGCGGGCAGTCCGGGTGCACGATCTGGTATGGCGTGCCTTCGCGTTCGGCGAAGGTGGTCCGGTACACCTCGTGCCGGCGTGTCAGCTCGGCGAGGCTTTCGCGCAGCGCGGCGACGTCCAGCCGTCCCCGGATGCGCAATGTCGTTTGGAAGTTGTATGCCCGGTTCCGCGGAAAAAGCTTGTACATGAACCAGACTCGGCTCTGCGGAAACGACAGCGGTATATCGTCGCCGCGGCGCACCGGTTCGATCGGCGGTGCGGCCGTCGCGTCCGTACGCCCTCTTGCGAGCCGGACCTCCCGCGCACAGTCGGCCAGCGTCGGCGCGGCGAACAGGGCGCCCAACGGCAGCGAAACCCCCAGCGCCGCCCGGATCCGGGAAACGGCCTGGGTGCCGAGCAGTGAATGACCGCCGAGATCGAAGAAGTTGTCGTCCGGGCCGACATGATCGACACCGAGCAGCTCGCACCAGATGGCGGCGATCGCCGTCTGCTCCGCGTCGCGCGCCACCGCCTGGCCGCCACCGCCCAGCCGCCTGCCGCCGATCGCCGCGAGACGCCGCCGGTCCAGCTTGCCGTTCGCACTCGTCGGCCACGCGTCCACCAGCAGATACGTCGACGGCACCATGTAGTACGGCAGGTTCGCGTACATATGCCTGCGCAGCTCGAGCGCCTTCACCTCGCCGGACGCCAGCAGATACGCGGTCAATATCCGGCCACGCACCGCATCGTCGGTGACCAGCACGACGGCCTCACGGATCGCCGGATGCCTGCGCAGAACCGCCTCGACCTCGGCCAATTCCACCCGGAAACCGCGCAGCTTCACCTGATCGTCGGCGCGGCCGACGAACTCCAGCGCACCGTCGGCGCGCCGCCGGGCCAGATCTCCGGTGCGATACAGGCGCGCGCCCGGCGAGCCGGAAAACGGATCCGCGACAAAACGCTGCGCGGTGAGCGCGGGGGCGTTCAGATATCCTCTGGCCAGCTGGACGCCACCGATATACAGCTCGCCGACGGAACCCGTTGGCGCGAGCCGGAATTCGTCATCGACGAGATACACCTCGGTATTCGGGAGCGCAGTGCCGATGGGCGGCGAGGTATCCGGCCGGTCCGGCGCTTCGGTGAGTTCGCCCGCCGTCACCACGACGGCGGCTTCCGTTGGCCCGTAACAGTTCAGGTACGAGGCGGCCAGGGACGGCGGCGGATACCGGTTCGCCTTGTCCGAGCCGGTGAACAGCACCCGCAGCGACAGGTCGGACAGGTCGCGCCGGAACAGCGGCTCGCCCAGCACCGGTGGCAGGAATCCGACGGTGATCCGCGCGTCGCGCAACCATTCGTGCAGTTCGGCCCCGCCGGATCGGGTGTCGTCGTCCAATATGTGCAGGGTGGCACCCGCGCACAGGCACGGCAGTACCTCGAAAAGGCATGCGTCGAAACCCATTCGGGCCTGTTGCAGACATCTGTCGGACGGCGCGAAGGCGAATGCGTCCAGCAGCCAGGCCAGCAGGTTCGCGAAGGCGCGATGGCTCACCAGCACGGCCTTCGGGACGCCTGTCGAACCGGAGGTGTAGATGGCGTACGCGAGATTGTCCGGACGGGCGGGCGTGATGGCGCACCCGTCGAACTCGGCGACGGCGTCGTCGAGGGAGACGATCCGCTCCGCGGCGACGGGTAGTTGCCGCATGAGGTGGTTCTCCGCCAGGATCACCCGCGGCCGGGAGTTGTTCAGCATCAAGCCGATTCGATCGGCCGGGTGCACCGGGTCGATCGGTAGGTAGGCCCCACCGGCCTTCCATACGGCCAGCAGCCCGACGATCCAGCCGATGGATCGGTCCGCGCAGACACCGACCAGGTCGTCCGGTCCGACGCCGCGACCGGCCAGGTACCGGGCGAGCCGGGTCGCCCGTCGGTCCAGCTCGCCGTAGGAGATGCCGTCGGGTCCGCACACCACCGCCGTCGCATCCGGATCCGCGCGGGCGCGGTCCTCGAAAAGCCTTACAGCCCATACTGGTTCGGCCACAACCTCGTCTCGGTCGGCGATTCGATCGTGTCCCATCAGCGGCTCCCTTCCCCTCAGCATGTGCGCTCGGAATCGATGCTTCGCCGCCGCAGCGCGGGCGCCGCCAACGTGGAGACCGGACGATCCGGGTCGTCGAGCGCGCCGTACAGGATCGACTCCAGATCACCGGCCATGCCCCGGGCCGTGGCCGGTTCGAAAAGTGCACGGCTGTAGCGGAATTCGCCGCGCAACGCATCCGGCTCGGCATCGAACAGCAGCGCGACGTCGGACTGCACCGTGCCGGTGCCGAGGCGCATCGGCCGCAATACCGCGCCGGGGACCGCCGCTCGCTTCGGCCGCCCGCCCCACAGCACGATGACCGCCTGCAGTAGCGGGCCTCGGCTGTTGTCCCGTCGCGGATTCACCGCCTGGACCACCTTCTCGAACGGCAGGCCCTGGTGGGAGTAGGCCCCGAGCGCCGAATCCCGCACCCGATGGAGCAATTGCCGGAAGGTCGGATCGCCGGAGAGGTCGACCCGCAGTGCGAGCATATTGACGAAAACGCCGATGAGCCGCCGGGTTTCGGCCCGCTCGCGGGCGGCCATCGGGGTGCCGACGAGCACTTCCTCTTGCCTGCTGTACCGGCACAGCAGGCAGCCGAATGCGGCGAGCAGGATCATGAACGGCGTCGATTTCGTCGCCATGGCCAAGCGCCCCAACCGGTCTCGGGCGCTGGTCGGCACGGTCAGCTCGACCGTCCCCGCCTCGAAGTCGGGCAGCGGCGGCCTCGGACGGTCGGTAGGCAGGTCGAGTGTCGTCGGCGCGTCGCCGAGTTCGCGGCGCCAGTAGGCGAATTCCCGTTCGAAGCGCTGATCGTGTTGCCACACGGCGAAATCGGCGTACTGCCACGGCAGCGGCGCGAGCGGCTCGCCCCGGCCGTGCGCGAACGCCGTGTACAGCTCGGCCAATTCGTCGACCAGGACCGGGCACGACGGCTCGTCGAAGACGATGTGGTGCACCGTGAACAGCAGAATCGACGCCTCCGGCGCCAGGCGGAACAGGCGGGCCCGGAACAACGGCCCCTCGGCGAGATCGAATGGGCGGCGCTGTTCCTCGACGAGCAGGGCGTGAATCGCCGCATCGGATAAATGTTTCTCGGCCGATACATCGGTTTCCGGGATATCGATTCGGCCGTCGTCCGGCGCGGGCCAAATTACTTGCATCGGCGTATCGCCCATGATCGGGAAGGTGGTACGCAGTACCTGGTGCCGACGAACTATCGCGCCCACCGCGCGCCGCAGAATTTCGGGATCCAGACGGCCGTCGATTTCGAGTGGAAGCGTTGTGTGAAAGGTGATTCCGGCCGCGCCGAAACGCTCGACGAACCATATCCGCTTTTGCGCGGAGGAAACCGGAAAGACTCCGACGGGATCGCCGTACTTTCGAACCATCTCGGTCAGTCGTTCGCGCTGCCTCGGCGAAGCGGCCGTCAGCGCCGTCGCCCAATCCGTCACCTACTGGACCCCCCTGAAATATTGAGCAATCCAACGCACTATTATCGGCGGTTCAATTCGGAGTCATTCGATCGAATATGGCAATTTTTGTCACCGGCCCTCCGAAATTTCGGCGAGATAACCGAAACTTCGTGTGGCCCACTGTATTACACCGTGTTCCCCGCGGCCATAAGGCCACATCTCGACAATTACCACAGCGGTTATGGGATGTCAACGTCGGGCACCGGAGTCGGAAATTCAACCCCCATGGACCGCATTTCCGGAACGCTCGCGCACAAGGTTTCTCCGACGCCGAATTATTGTCCGATCGTTTGCTGGATGGGATGAGCCGATCATCGGCCGACCTGATCCTGGACGGCCGAACCGACCAGGTTCTAAGCTGGCGTTCGGTCAGGTCCGGCGAGGGGTTTCTATCGCACAGCGAGGGGGTGCCCGACCATGCCTCCCCTATCGTCCGCGCAGCGGCGGATGTGGTTTCTCCACGAACTGCACGGCGCCGATTCGCTCTACCACGTGCCGGTCGCGTTCCGGCTCACCGGGCCGCTGGACCGCGCGGCGCTCGCATCCGCCATCGCCGACGTGATCCGGCGGCACGAGGCACTGCGCACCGTCTTCCGCGACGTGGAAGGCGAACTGCGCCAAGAGATCCTGCCGCCGCCCGAGCATCCGCTGCGAATGCGGACCGTCGCCCCGGCGGAGCTGGCGGACGCGCTGGATACTGCGGTGACAACGAGATTCGATCTGCGCCGCGACATTCCGTTCCGGGCGCACCTGCTCACCGACCGACCCGGCAGCCACGTCCTGGTGCTGGTGCCGCACCACATCGCCGTCGACGAGTGGTCCGCGCACCTACTGCTCCGGGAGATCTCGACGGCCTACGCGGCCAGGCAGCGCGGCGCGGAACCGCACTGGCCCGAACCCGCGCCCCAGTACCGGGATTACGTGGACTGGCAAGACAAAACCCTTGGCAGCCCCGCCGATCCGGAAAGCAGGATCGCCCGCGACCTCGATTTCTGGCGCCGCACGCTCGCGGGCGCGCCGCACGATCTACCGCTGCCCGCCGACCGGCCCCGACCCGAAAGTCCTTCGCATCGCGGCGGACTCATGGGATTCGACGTCTCCCGCGCGCTGCACGCCTCGCTCACCGAACTCACCCGAAGCACCGGCGCCACGATGTTCATGCACTTCGTGGCAATGATTGGCGCGCTGCTGACCAAACTGGGCTGCGGAACCGACATACCGGTCGGCACCGCGGTCACCGAGCGCACCCGAAAGGCCTTCGCGCACATCATCGGATTCCTCACCAACACCGTCGTGCTGCGCCTGGACACCTCCGGCGATCCCGATCTGCGCCAACTGTGCGCCCGCGCCCGCGAGGTCACCGTCGCGGCGCTCGCGCACAGCGGCGCGCCGTTCGACCGGGTCGTCGCCGCGCTCGGCCCCGATCTATCCAGATCCGATCCGCTTTTCCAGGTGATGCTGGCATTCCGGACGCTCGGCGAACCCGGCCTGGAGTTGCCGGGCGTCGACGTCGAACGCATGGCGATCCCGGTGCGCCACAGCCGGTTCGCCCTGACGTTCTATGTGACAGAGTCGCGGACCGCGGACGGTGTGCCGGACGGCATGCGGATCGAGATCAACTACGCCCGTGACCTTTTCGACGACACGACCATCGCCCTCATCGGCGGCTATCTGGTGCGGCTGCTGGAGGCCGCGGTCGCGAACCCATCGTCGCACCTCAGCGAGTTGCAGATCCTGTCGACAGGACAAATCCGGTCGCTGCTGCCCGCAGCACCGGGCACACCTTCTGCCTCCGACACCGTTATCGATATGTTCGAGGAGCAAGCCCGGCGAACCCCCGACGCACCCGCCATCGTGTCCGACACCGGCACGCTGTCCTACCGCGACCTCGAACTACGCGCGAGCAACCTGGCCGGTCGCCTGATTCGCGCCGGAGCGGCGCCGGAGCGGGTCGTCGCGATCGTGCTGCCCCGGTCCGCGGAGATGATCACCGCGATGCTGGCGGTGCTCGAATCGGGTGCGGCGTATCTGCCCATCGATCCGTCGTATCCGCCGGACCGGATCCGGTTCATGCTCGACGACGCGCAGCCGATATGCGTCGTCACCGACCGGCGGACCGCCCCGAGCCTGCCTCATGACGCCGCCCACCTCATCGTCGACAGCACCGACGAGCCGTCAGACGGCACGGCCCTCGGCCCGATAGATCCGCGCAACGCGGCGTACTTGCTGTACACCTCGGGCTCCACCGGCCGACCCAAAGGCGTTGTGGTAGAACACCGTTCGCTGGCGAACTATGTGCGCTGGTGCCGATCGGCCTACCCCGGCCTGCGCGGCAATACGGTGTTGCATTCCACGCTGTCGTTCGACTTCAGCATCACCGCGCTGTACGGGACGCTGGTCTGCGGCGGCTGCCTGTATCTGTCGGCGTTGGACGAGGACGAGCTGTCCGTACTACGGCCGACGACAGTCGATTTCGTGAAGCTCACCCCGAGCCATCTGCCACTGCTTCAGCTCCTTCCCGAATCCTGCGCTCCCACAAGGGAAGTGATGTTCGGCGGCGAGTCACTGGACGCGGAGTCGCTGCGCCGGTGGCGCGATGGGCATCCGGGCGTCGATATCGTCAACCATTTCGGCCCCACCGAATGCACCGTCGGCTGCCTGAATTTCCGGCTGCCCGCGGGTGCACCGCTGCCCGACGGCCCGGTGCCGATCGGCCGTCCCCTCGCCGACGCCCGGGTATACGTACTCGATGAACGCTTGCGCCCGGTCCCGCCCGGGGTGATCGGCGAATTGTTCGTCGCCGGAACCGGATTGGCCCGAGGTTACCGGCGGCGTCCCGGAACGACCGCGGCCCGCTTCCTCGCCGATCCGTTCGGTCCCGCCGGAACGCGCATGTACCGCACGGGTGATCTGGTGCGCCGCCGCCACGACGGGAACCTCGTCTTTGCGGGCCGGGTCGACGATCAGGTGAAGGTCCGCGGTCACCGCGTCGAACTCGGCGAGGTGGAGCACGCGCTGCGACTGCTGCCCGCGGTCGCGGACGCCGCGGTGCTGGCCCAGTCGACGCCCGCGGGTTCCACCAGGCTCATCGGCTATGTCCGGCCGGTGCCGGGCGCCGATGTGACGCGGTTGCGGTCGACACTGGCCACCCGGCTGCCCGAATATCTGGTGCCCGCCGCCATTGTGACCGTCGACGCGATGCCGCTGACGGCGCACGGCAAGCTGGACCGTCGCCGGTTGGCCACCTACTGGCGTCCCGCCGAGACCGCGGACCTGCCCGAGAACGCCGCGCTCGTCGATGTGATACGGCACGCCTTCGCCACCGTCCTCGGCGTCGCGGAGGTACCGCCGGACGGCGATTTCTTTGCGCTCGGCGGGGATTCGGTGGTCGCGGTCTTCCTCACGCGCAAACTGCGGGTCCTGCTCGGCACGGAGATATCGCTGCGGCTGATGCTCAGCCTGCCGAATCCGGCCGCGCTCGCCCGCGGTCTCACCGACAGCGCGGTTGCCCGCGACCATCCGGCCGAGCCCGCACGAAATGCCGAAAAGGTCACTGCCGCAATGCCATCGGCGCAACCCATGGAGCACGCTCGCCATATCCTGCTGACCGGCGGCACGGGCTTCTTCGGCGCGTTCGTCCTGTCCGAACTGCTGGCGCAGACCGGCGCACAGGTGCATTGTCTGGTCCGGGCGGCTAGCGCGGAGCAGGCACGCGACCGGCTGTACGACACCTTGCGACAGTACGGGCTGGACTGTCCGAGCGAGCGGGTCCTGGTACTGGCGGGCGATCTGGAACAGCCGAATCTCGGCCTGGCCCAGGATGTTTGGCGCGAGCTCGGCGAGACGATCGATTCTATCGTGCACGTCGGCGCCAACGTCAACGGCATGCTGCCGCTGGAGCGGCTGTGGCGGGCCAATGTCGGGGCCACGATCGAACTGGCCCGGCTGGCCCGCACCGGCCCACCGAAGACACTGCACTTCGCCTCGACCACCTCGGTGTCCGCGGCGACGTCGGGTTACGCCGAAAGCAAACGCGAAGCGGAGCAATACCTTACGGACGGACAGCGATTCGGGTTGTCCGCCGTGATCGCCCGGCTGCCCCGGCTCAGCGGCCACTCCACATCGGGGCACTACAACCGGCGCGATCTCGTGCACCGCGCGATCGCCGCGATGCTGGAGGTCGGCATCGCGCCCGAGATCGATGCCAGTGAGGTCTGGTTACCGGTGGACCGGGCCGCCCGCGCCTTCGTCGCCACCTCGCGAACGGCCACCTCCGGCCGCTTCCAGTACACCAGCGCCGACCGCTTCTCGCTGCCCGAATGCCTGCGTATCGCAAAGGAACTGGGCTTTTCCCTGCGAATCCTGCCGCACGAGGCCTGGGAGCGCGCGATGACGGGCGGCGATCGAGTCGAGCACGAATTCGCGGCGGCGGCACTGCGCGGTCTGGAGCGGCGCATGCGCGACGGGCGCCCGCAGGCATCCGACTTCGTCCCGGTGGCCGTGCCCGGTGTCGACCCCGGCGTGCTCGCGGTATGGCTGCGCCGACTGGCCACCGAACGTTGCGATGAGGAGGTCGAACATGAACTCGCGTATCGCGCTGATCCGGCCTGATCTCGACGAGGTGCGCGCCGGGCTGGCGCGGCTGGTGCGGATACCGCCCGCGCAGCCGCGACCCGAGGCCGTCGCGGCATATGAACGCTGGTTCGAGCAACGCTGCCCGGCCTCGCGGGCCGCCGCCGCGGCGGCCGCCGACGTGATAGCGGGCGGGACCCACCATTCGCTGCCGGTGAACGTCCCGTTCCCACTGCGCATCGATCGGGCGGCCGGGCCGCACGTATGGGATGCGGACGGCAACCGCTACATCGATTTCATCCAGGCCGCGGGCGCGTCGCTGCTCGGCGCCGGCGACGAAACGGTAAGGGAGAAGGTGAAATCGGTCCTCGACGAATGCGGGCCGTCGCTCGGACTGCTGCACCGGTACGAGATCGCGCTCGCCCGGCTGGTCCGTGAATACATGCCCGCCGTGCAGCGATTCCGGATGACGACCAGCGGCACCGAGGCGGCCATGGCGGCCGTTCGCGTCGCGCGGGCGTATACCGGCGCCGCGCACGTGGTGAAATTCGGTGGCGCATACCACGGCTGGTCCGATCAGCTGGTGTACGGACTCAATGCCCCTGGGACGCAACGTCGTTCGGCTGGCGGGATTCCGGCTCAGGTGCAAGCGCTCACCCACGAGGTGGCTCCCGGCGATCTGGACGCGCTGCGTTCGCTGCTCGCGGCCAATGCCGAAAGTGGCGGCACCGCAGCAGTTTTCGTCGAGCCGCTCGGCCCGCAGAGCGGCACCCTCCCGCTCGACCCCGACTACCTCGGCGGGGTTCGGGAACTGTGTCGCGAGTTCGGCGCGCTGTTCGTGGTGGACGAGGTCGTCACCGGCTTCCGGCTCGGGCTCGGCGGCGTGCACGGCCAGCTCGGGCTGAATCCGGACCTGGTACTCCTGGGTAAGTGCGTCGCGGCCAGCTATCCGGCGGCGGGCGCGCTCGGCGGCCGCGCCGAGGTGATGGCGGCGATCGGATCGGGGACCGGGTCGTCCGCGCTCGTCATCGGCACCCTCTCGGCCAATCCGCTCAGTTGCGCGGCAGGCTATTTCGGTCTGCTGGAGATGGCGCGCACCGATGCGCCCGCCCGCGCGGCGAATGCGGGCGACCTGCTGCGCACCGGCCTGCGGCGACTGCTCGCGAACTACGAGTTGCCTTATGTGACATACAATTTCGGCTCGATCGTGCACCTGCACACCGCCGGTCTCTACCACCTGTCGGTGGACCGGCCCGATTTCGCCGAACAGTTGGCGGCCCGGCGCACGGCGACGATTCGGCTGATCCAGGGGTGCGCCGCGGAAGGTTTGCTGCTGTCGGCCACCGGCCGCCTGTTCGTCAGCGCGACGCACAGTGATCGCGTGGTCGCCGACGCGCTCGACCGATTCGACCGGGTCTTCGCCACGGTGCGGAAAACCCACGACCTCCCCACGGATACGCACTCCGGACGGTGATACCACGATGCAGATGTCCCTGTTCGACTGGTTCGATTCGTCCGTCCGCCGCTATCCCGACCACATCGCGCTCGATATCGCGGGGACGGAGTTCACCTACCGGGAACTCGCGCACGAGGTGCGGCGGCGCGCCACTGACCTGCGTGAAACCCTCGGCCGCGCGCCGCGGCGGGTGGTGGTGCTCGCCGATCGCACCCCGCGCGGCTATATCGGCTACCTCGCCGCGCTGCGGCTGGGCGCGGCCGTCGTTCCGGTGGTTCCCGCATATCCGCCGGACCGCGTCCGCACCATCATCGCCGCGTCCGGCGCGGAGATATTCGCGGGCGCCGAATCCGACGAACGGATCGAGACGGCGCCGCCGGCGCACGACCGGCACGACATCGCCTACATCCTCTACACATCGGGCTCGACCGGCACGCCGAAAGGCGTTCCGGTGGGCCACGACAACATCTGCGCCTATCTCGACTACATCATCGACCGCTACGAGGTGGGGCCGGACTGCCGGATGTCGCACACCTACGAACTCACCTTCGACCCTTCGGTTTACGACCTGTTCGTCAGCTGGGGTTCCGGGGCCACGCTGGTCGTCGCGGGCCGGGACGATCTGCTCGATCCGGCGGGTTACGCACGGCGCCAACAGCTTACGCACTGGTTGTCGGTGCCGTCGGCGATATCGCTTGCCGCACAGCTGCGTAGGCTGCCCGCCGATTCGCTGCCGGAGTTGCAGTACAGCCTGTTCGGCGGGGAGCCGTTGACGGTTCGGCAGGCCGAGGCCTGGCGGGCGGCGGCGCCGAACACCGTACTCGGCAACGTCTACGGGCCGACCGAACTCACCATCACCTGCACCGGCTTCCACGTCGCGCCGGGTGCGGAACTGCCAGCCACCGGCAACGGCACGGTGCCCATCGGCACCGTCTATCCCGGACTGTCCTACGTCGTGCTCGACGAGGACGGCCGGGAGGCCACCGAGGGTGAGCTGTGTATCCGCGGCACTCAGCGAATAGCCGGATATCTCGATCCGGCGGACGATATCGGCCGGTTCATGTCCTACCGGCCGCCCGGCCCCGCCGTTGTGTACACCGGTGCGGGCCCGCTGACCCCGGAGCACTGGTATCGCACCGGGGATCGCGTGCGAGTGCAGCCCGACGGCAACCTGGTCTACTTGGGCCGCGTCGACAGTCAGATAAAGCTGCGCGGCTATCGGATCGAACCGGGCGAGATCGAGGCGGTGCTGCGCGAGCATCCCACCGTGCTGGACGCCGCCGTGGTGGTCGTCCACGTGGGTGGCGCCGGCCTGCTCCAGGCGTTCTACACCGGACGACCCGTCCCCAATGACGAACTATCGGCGGCGCTGCTCCGCCGGCTACCAACTTATATGGTGCCCAACGACTTTCACTATCTGACGCGGCTACCGCTCAGCGAGAACGGCAAGGTCGATCGCGGTGCGCTGGCCTGCCTCCCGTTCAGCTCCCCGGGACCGTCCGACGCTCGTTGATCGACCATTCACCGCCCGTCAGCGCCGACGCAGCACGAACAGCCAACTCGTATGTTCGTGCTCGTATTCCCGATAACCCTCGTGCGGTGGTTCCATCCAGCTGACGCGCTCGATCGAATCGAGTTCCGCGTCGTCGGCGAATTTCGCGCACAGCTCCCGCGCCGCCGCCTCACTGTAGAAATGGAAGTAGAATCGATCGTCGAAGATGTATTCCTCATCGCCGACGGGACGCATTCTGTCGCCTCGGGTGGAATCCTCCAGCGCGAAGATGTTCGCCATCACCCGGCGGCCCGGGCGACAGATTCTGAGCAGTTCGCGCACCGCCTTTTCCGGTTCCTGCAGATGCCCCAGCACATCACAGCAGAAGATGCCGTCGAACATGGCATCCTCGAAGCCGGTGTCGTAGATGTCGGACCGCAATAACAGAATGTTGTCGAACTCCGCGGCCTTCGCGCGGCGAGCCGTGATATCCAGCGCGTTACCGGCGGAATCGGCCCCGACGACCATCTCGAACTTGCTGGCCAGCGGCAGGATATTGCGCCCGTCGCCGCAGGGCAGATCGAGCACGGTGCGCGCGGAATCCGCAGCGAATATGTCAATCGCGCTTTCCACGAACGGCACCGGCGGATCGCCCCACAGATTCGGCTGACTCGATAATACGTAGGAATTGTTCCAATACATTTTGCCCGGTGTGTCGAAATCCATATACCGCATCGTAGTCGCGCCGCGCCGGAGCGAGCAATAAAGTATATCTATCGCATCCGATGTATCAACTTATCGCCCACCGCAAAGGCGGCGGCGAGCGAAGATTCAGCAATGTTTATCGATCGAGTGCATTTCTAGCAAATTTCAGATAGAAATTTTCGAATCGAATCATCACGCCGACGACCGAATGCGCGTCCATATCGGACGACCGATCTACTCGCGCGGCCCTACCTCGATGCCCCAAGGCGACTTGGCGCGTATACACAGCCGACTGGCCGGTTTCTTGATATTTTGGTGTCCGCACCGCGCCAGTTGCCGTTGGTTCGCCGCTCGCCACCACCGGGAACAAACCGGTGCCGTGACATCGCCAACAGGTAGGGTTGGAGCCAACCGCAAACTGGTGAAAAGGAGTGTCGGACTTGGTAACTCGAACCGCCCGCACGTTCAAGTCGGCATGTTCGGTGGCCGCTGCGGCGGTCGCGGTTGCGGCAGGTGTGCTGTCCACCGCCGACGCGCCGCGCGCCGTCGCCGCACCCGCCGGTTGCCCGGACGTGAACATCATCGCCGTCCCCGGCACCTGGGAAACCTCCCGCGAGGATCCGCGCCAGGGCATGCTCTCCCTGGTCACCCGCGGTCTGCCGGGTACCGTGCACACCGACTACGTCAGCTACGCGGCCACCGCGCTCCCGTGGGAGGGCGAGGTGTACGGGCAGTCCAAGCGCGAGGCGCTCAACAATGCGCGCGCCCTGCTCGCCGATGTGGCGGCCCGTTGCGACACAACGCGTTTCGCACTGCTCGGTTACAGCCAGGGCGCCGATGCGGCCGGTGACCTCGCCGCCGAGATCGGCACCGGACACGGTGTCGTATCGCCGGACCGGGTGATCGCCGTCGGCCTGCTCGCCGATCCGCGCCGCTCCCCCGCCGACGATCTGATCGGCCCGCCGGTGCGCGGCGCGGGCGCCGGCGGTGCGCGTATCGGCGGCTTCGGCTGGCTCACCCCGAAGGTGCGGACCTTCTGCGCCCAGGGCGACCTGTACTGTTCGGTGCCCAACGACGACCTGGCCGGCCGTTTCGCCGGATTCGCCGCCCAGCTCTCCGCGCCCGACCCGCTGCAGATCGGCAACTACGCGCAGACCCTGCAGTCGATCCTCAACGACGCGCTGGTCCCCGGCGGCCAGGCCATTCTCTCCGCGCCCGCCGACAATCCGGCGAGCGAACAGTGGAAGAAGCAGATCCAGGATTTCCTCGCCTCCGGCGCGCACCAGTCGTACCCGAACTATGTGGTCGACAGCAGCGGCACCACCGCGACCGGCTGGCTGCACAACTGGCTCGACGGCCTGGTGCGCTGAGCCAGGCCAACAATTTTCACGATCGCGGCCGCCGGTGCACACGTACGGCGGCCGCGGTTCGTATCCGCGAAATCCCCAGATGTCCGATCGACCGCAGGGTGGGTAGAGTCGGAGCATGTGGAAACCTCGGTTCCACCCCGGTCGAGCATTCAGCGCGGCGGTCCCGGCCGGAGTGGCCGCCTTCCTCGTCGGATCGATAGGCTGTGGAACGGTCTCGAGTATGCAGACATCGGAGAAACCAAGCGATGCAACGCCTCCCGCCGTCGTGCGGGTCGAGCTGAACCAGACCGGCGGACTCGCCGGCGTCGACGAGGTCTACACCGTCGACAGCGGGGTCGCCGATCAGCGCCGCGACCAACTCTTCGATATGGTTGCGGGCCAACAGTTCCGCACGCTGAAGCAGACCTACTCGGTCCCGAACAAATGTCGTGACCAGTTCTTCTACCGCGTCACCGTGACCTACTCCGACTCCACCACAAAGGAAGTCAGCACCGACGATTGCAGCCAGTCGCCGCAGCTGCTCACCGATGTTCGCACCCTGATCCGGCAGATCGGCGTGCACCACAACGGCAAATAGGTCCGGGTACCATTTTTCCAAGCGCCGGAATGCGTTGCGGCGCGACGATACTCGTCATGAACATAGTTGACGAGGTCCGGATCGGCGCGTTCGTATTCACCAGCCGGTACGAGGGGCAGTCGGCCGCGGAGGTGCTGGCGCGCGGCGTTGCCACCGCACAGGCAGCCGAGGCGGCCGGATTCGACGATATCTGGGTCACCGAACATCATTTCGTGCCGTTCGGGGTCAATCCGTCCGCGCTGACCTTCGCCGGATATCTGCTCGGCCGGACCAGTACGGTGCGGGTCGGCACGGCCGTCACCGTGCTGCCGCTGCATTCGCCCGTGCACGTCGCCGAGCAGGCCATGCTGCTCGATCACCTGTCCGACGGCCGGTTCGATCTCGGCATCGGCCGGGCGCAGCCGGTCGTCGACTACGAGGTCATCGGGCGCGGGGTCGAATACTGGCGGCGCGGGCTGCCCGAGGCGCTCGATCTGGTGACGGCCGCGATGGCCGGCCGGGTGTCCGCCGACTCCGATCTCTACCGCTTCCGCGAGGTGCGCCCCGAACCCGGGCCGGCGCCGGGCCGGTCGACCCCGATCTATCTGGCCGCGAACGCACCGACATCGGTGGAATTGGCCGCGACCCGCGGGCTGCCGATGCTGCTGTTCTTCGACAAGGACGCCGAAACCAAGGCCGCGATGGTCGCCGAGCACGCGCGGATCGCCCGCGCGGCGGGCCACCACGACACCGAATATCCCCATGGGACAGCACTTTTCGCACACGTGGCCGACGACCCGGACGAGGCGGCGCGGGTGATGCGCCGGGCCGCACGCGAATTCGTCCTCGCCAACCAGCAGTACCAGCCGCTCATCGAGGCGCCGCAGCGGATCGATCGCCACGCCCCGGTGGATGAGGTCGCCGACCGGTTGGCCGCGGCCGCGCTGGCCGCCCATCCGGTCGGTGAGCCGCGGGTCTGCGTCGAGCGGCTGGTCGAACAGATCCGTGGCTCGGGCTGCCGCCGGGTGCTGTGCCAGGTGGAGGTCGCCGGGGATCAGGACAGCGTGCTGGCCAATATCAAGCGGATGGGCGAGGAGGTGCTGCCCGAGGTCCGCAAGCGCCTCGGCGCGGGCTGAACTACGCCGAAAACGGGTACCCGTGGGGTATGGCAACTCAACCGCCCGCATCGGTGGACCCGTTCGGCCCCGAATTCCTCTGGGGCGTAGCCACTTCGGGGTTCCAATCCGAAGGGCACGCCCCGGACAGCAACTGGGTGCGCTACATCGCCCGGTCGGGTTACGAGGCATACGGCGACTCGATCGATTTCTACGACCGGTACGGCTCCGATCTGGCGCTCGCGCGCGCGATGGGGCTCAACGTATTCCGGATCAGCATCGAATGGGCCCGGGTACAGCCGCAGCCGGGACAGTGGGACGAGAGCGGATTCCGCTTCTACGATTCGCTGCTCGACGCGATCGCCGCCGCGGGCATGCGGCCGATGGTGACGCTGGATCACTGGGTGTATCCGGGCTGGCGGGCCGACCGGGGTGGCTGGAACGACGCGCACATGGTGGACGACTGGCTGGCCAACGCCTGCACGGTCGTCGACCGGTACGCGGCGCGAAAACCGCTGTGGGTCACCGTGAACGAACCCGTCGCCTATATCGTGCACGAGGAGCAGCAGACCGGCGTCACCGGGCCGGTCATCGAGGAGCGAATCGCCGCGGTGCACAACGGGATATACGACTACATCCACCATGTGCAACCGGATGCGTTGGTCACCAGCAACATCGGCTATGTCGCGGGCAGCGAGACCCAGGTGAACCAGCCGATGGTCGACCGCATCAAGGACCGGCTCGACTACATCGGCGTCGACTATTACTACGGCGCGGACGATCCCAACGCGCCGCCGCCGGGCGACCGCCAAATATGGGAGCTGCCTTTACAACCCGAGGGCGTCTACTACGCGCTGCGCCACTACGCCCGCCAATTTCCGAGCAAACCGCTCTATGTCGTCGAGAACGGCATGCCGACCCAGAACGGGCAGCCCCGCCCCGACGGCTACGACCGCGCCGATTATCTGCGCGATATCGTCTACTGGCTGCAGCGCGCCCGCATGGACGGGATGAACCTGATGGGCTACAACTACTGGAGCCTCACCGACAACTACGAATGGGGTTCCTACACACCGCGTTTCGGCCTCTACACGGTGAACGTCCGGACCGATCCCGCGCTCACCCGCACCCCGACCGACGCCGCCGACGCCTACCGCACCATCGTGCACGCCGGCGGCGTCCCCCGCGACTACCTGCCGACCCGCCCGCCGCTCGCCTGTTCGTATGTCGACCCACCGAGCAGCTGCGACGACCCGGTCACTGTGCCGCCGCGCGCGGATTACAGGTCGCTCGGCACTAGCTGACGTGATCGTCGATCTGCTGGATGTCCACGTTGCCATCCGGCAGGAAGCCGATGTGATCGTCGATCTGCTGAACGTCCACCTTGTCACCCGGCAGGAAGCTGACGTGATTATCGGCAGGTACCACCATGCCATGATCATCGCCAGGAACCGCCGCGGCGTGTTCATCGGCCGCGGCGACGCCCGAGCCGACCAGCAGTAAACCGCCCGCCGCCGCGCCAACCAATACCAGCGCCTTCAGACTCTTCATGAATTACTCCCTCTCACAAGATAATTCACCGTTGTCGACGGCAAATCGACCGCCGAGTCATGGTTTTATCAAGGATGCGGGCGCAGTCGCTGTGGCCCTGTTCCCAGGGCCGAGAGGCCGCCCGGCGGCGCTGCCGAGCGACCGATGAACTCGCTCAGGCCGTTCGGGCGATCACCTCGTCCGCGCGGGTCGTCGTCTCGTACGCCTCCGCGTCGAACTTTCGCACCAGCCGCCGGAACCGGAAGCTGAAGTCCGGCCACAGCGTGGTGTTCTTGCCGTTTTCGTCCAGGAACCAGCTGGTGCAGCCGCCGGCGAGCCAGATGCTGCCGTCCATCATTTGCTGCACCTGCCGGGTGTATTCGGTTTCCAAATCCTTTCGCACCTCGACTGTCCGCAGACCGCGTTCGGCGATCGTCGCGACCGCGTCGACGATGTAGTTGATCTGGGATTCGATGGTGTAGATCGATGAGGTGTAGCTCAATCCGGTATTCGGGCCGAGTATCACGAAGGCGTTCGGGAAATTGGCGACGGCCGTGCCCTTGTAGGCGTGCGCGCCCTCGGCGGCGTATATCTCGGCCAGCGTGCGGCCATCCCGGCCGCGGAACAGATCCCAGGTCGGCGAGTTGGTGACCCGGAATCCGGTGGCCAGCACGATGGCATCGGCCGGGCGCTCGGTGCCGTCCTCGGCGACGATCGAATTCTCCCGGATCTCCTTGATACCGCCGGTGACCACCTCGACATTGTCGCGACCGAGGGCCGGATAGTAATTGTTCGAGATCAGCATGCGCTTACAGCCGAGGCGGTAGTCCGGCGTCACCTTCCGGCGCAGCGCCGGATCGCGGATCTCCAGCCACATCTTCACCCGCGCCATGAATTCGTAGAACACGGCCAGCCTCGGATATTTGGTCTGGCCGAAGACGAACAGTTCACGGTTCGCATAGATGGCCGCGCGCAGCAGCCGTTGCAGGCCGGGTACGTGTTTGAAGGCGAAGCGCTCCAGCGCGAAGTATCCGCGATCCAACCGCGGCAACACCCACGGCGCGCTGCGCTGATATACGTCGAGCTGTGCGGCGTCGGGCGCGACGGCGGGCACGATCTGAATCGCCGACGCGCCCGTGCCGACGACGGCGACCCGCTTACCCGTCAGCTCCGCTTCGTGATCCCAGCGGGCGGAATGGAATATCTTCCCCTCGAATGTGTGAATTCCCTTGATATCCGGTAGTTTCGGCTCACAGAGCGCCCCGACCGCGGATACCGCGATATCGGCCGTGAACGGGCCCTGGCTGGTCTGGATCTCCCACCTGGCATCCGCCTCGTTCCACTGCGCGTCGAGCATTTCGCAGCCGAAGACGACCTTCTCGCGCACCTGATACCGGTCGGCGATATCCCGCAGGTACTGCTGGATCTCCGGCTGCGGTGAAAACGACCGCGTCCATTCCGGATTCAGCGCGAACGAATACGAATACAGATGCGAGGGCACATCGCAGGTGGCGCCGGGATAGGTGTTGTCGCGCCACGTTCCGCCGACATCGTCGCCGCGCTCGAGGATCAGCAGGTCGGTGAATCCGCGCTCGATCAACCGAATTGCCGTACCGAGTCCGGCGAATCCGCAACCGACGATGACGACATGCGCGTGGCGCGCGGTGGTCCCGTGCCCCTCTTTGATAACTTGGCCACTCATCTGGGCCCCCTCACCGGGATTGTGGATGGATTCGTTGCCGGACTCGTGAATCGGTCATCGCGATTCGTAAATGCGTTTGTGCCCGGAGATCGCGGCGAGCCGGAATGGGCGGCCGGTCTCCTCGGGGGTGGCGTGATACATACCGTCCGAGGGCGATTGGGCCTCGTGCAATTCGCGGTAGTGGTCGTAGTCGAGCGGCGCGCGGGTTTCGATGGCCTGACGGTTGGCCTCGGTGCGCAGATGTTCGCGGTATCCGGGTTCCACTGTGCCGCTGAAGAATTCGGCGACGCTACCGGATCCGTAGCTGATGAACGCGAGCGGTTTCCCGGTGAGATCGTCGGCATTGTCGAGCAGCGACGCGAGCCCGAGGTACAGCGATGCCGTGTAGCTGTTGCCGACGGTGCGGTTGTAGCTGGTGGTGTGGCGGATCACCGCGTCGATTTCGGCCGGATCGGCGGTGTGGCCCTGACTTTCGAGCAGATGCCGGTGCGCCTTGTACGCCATTTTGGTGAAGGGCTGGTGGTAGCAGAACGCGGCGAATTCGGTGAGATCCCGACCGCCGCGCCGCCGGTAATCGGTCCACGCCTCCTGGGTGGCCTTCTGGTAGGCGTTCACCGAGGTCTTGCCGTCGACCATCGCGGCGGTCCGGTAGTTCGGACGCCAGAAATCCATGATGTCGGCGCTGTACAGACCGGAGTGCGGTTCCAGGCGCAGAATCGCCGGATCCGCGCTGACCAGCATGGCGACCGCGGCGGCGCCCTGCGTCGGTTCACCGGGGCTGTCGAGTTCGTATTTCGCGATATCGGCGGCGATCACCAGCACCCGCTGCGACGGGTCGCGGGCGATGAGGCCGGCGGCGAATTGCAGTCCGGCGGTGCCGCCGTAGCAGGCCTGCTTGAGCTCGACGACGCGGGCGGTATTGGGCAGACCGATCAGCGGATGCAGGTACAGGCCAGCGGCTTTGGATTGGTCGACACCACTTTCGGTGGCCAGCAGCACGGTGCGGATGTTGTCGACGCCGCTGCGTTCGAGTATCGGCTGGGCGGCGGCCGCGGCGATGGTGACGATGTCCTCGTCGGCGGCGGCGACGCTCATCTTGTCCTGGCCGATGCCGAGATAGAACTTATCCGGATCGACGCCGAGCCGTTCGGCGAGCACGGCGTGGTCTAGCGCGTAATGCGTTGTGGCGAAGGAGAGGTCGTGGATGCCGATCGGAATCGTTGTCATGGCTGTACTCCGTTGCTTGCGGTGGGCCGTTCGAACTGGGTGTGGGCGCGCATCAGTTCGCCGCTGTTGGTCTGCGCCGCCATCAGCGACAGTTCGCCGCACAGCACGGCGGCGGCGGCGATCACGGCGAGCCGTCGGGCGTTATCGCCCGGATCCCGATCCTGGCGGCAGCCGAGGCGGGTCAGGTTCTCGTCGACGAAACCCAAATCCTTGCCGTTGCCGATGGTTCCGACGATGAGGTTCGGCAGCGTGCACGAGAAATACAGGTCCCCCGAGCGGTCCTCGGCATGCGTTATGCCCTGGGATCCTTCGACGATATTCGCTGCGTCCTGCCCGGTGGCCAGGTAGAACGCCAGCAGCATGTTGGCGTAATGCGCGTTGGCGGAACGGATTCCGCCCGCCAGCAGCGTGCCGATGAGGTTCTTGCGGATGTTCAGCTCGACCACCTGTCGAGCGGTGGTGTGCAGTCTCCTTTCCACGACGTCGCGCGGTATCAGCAATTCGGTGACGACGTTCTTGCCGCGCCCGAGAATCCCGTTGACGGCCGTCGCCTTCTTGTCCGTGCAATAGTTTCCGGAGATCGAGACGTAGCGCAGGCCCGGCCGCGTCGCCAGGATGTGGTTCATCAGGTGGTCGCAGGCGAGGGTGACCATATTGTGGCCGGAGGCGTCGCCGGTGGTGAATTCGAAGCGCAGGAACAGCAGATTCCCGGTGATCTGATGATGCAGATCGATGAGGCGGGCGAAGCGGCTGCTGCCCGCCGCCACCTCTTGCAGTTGGGGGAATTGACTTTTCAGCGTTTCGACGGCGGTGTGCGCGGTGTACGCGTCGTCGGCCTCCAGCAGGATCGAGCGGGTCATCCGGTCGTCGACGAGGGTGGCGACCACACCGCGTTCGGTCAGCGTCGAGATCCGCGCGCCGCGACCGACCGAGGGCCACAGCGGTGATTCGTAGGTGGCCAGCGGGATGTCGACGGAGTCGTCGACCACATTGCCGGTGATCCGGACCGGACCGACCCACCGCAGCGGAACAGCCGCACTGGAGATGTCGTCAGTGTCTTTCATGGATGCGCCCTAACCCCTATCCTTTTCGTTCCACCACAGGCTGCGATGGGCATAAGCGGCGGAATCTATGCCCCGCACCCGGCAGAAGGTCTCCACCTCGCCGGTGATCAACAGATCGCTGCCCGCCAGATCCGCCGGCGTCGGCGCGCCGAGCACGGTCAGGATCTGCCGCAACTGCGTCAGCCAGGTGCGAATCATCTCGACCAAGGCTTCGGCGCCCTGGCCGACGACCGTGTCCAGGAATCGGCCCGCGACCCCGGTTGCGTTGGCGCCCAACGCGAGAGCGCGGGCGATGTCGAGGGGCGAGCGGATGCCGCCGGAGGCGAAGATATCGATGCCGCCGATACCCGCGCAGTCGAGCAGGCAGTTGGGCGTCGACTGACCCCAATCCTCGATGAAGGAGAAATCGCCCGCGCTGCGCCGGTCGTTTTCGATGCGCGCGAAATTGGTGCCGCCGCGCCCGCCGACATCGGCGACGGCGACCCCGGCGTCGCGCAACCAGGTGACGGTGGGCCTGCTGAGCCCGAACCCGACCTCCTTGACGATCACCGGGATCGGCACCGCGGCGGTGATCTCCTCGATCCGGCGCGGCCACGACCCGAAATTCCGGTCGCCCTCGGGCATTACGGTCTCCTGGACCGCGTTGAGGTGGATCTGCAGGGCATCGGCCTCCAGCAGATCGATCGCCCGGCGCACCTGATCCGGCGTCGCCGTGGCATTGACGTTCGCCATGACGAAACCGTGCGGATTCTCCTGCCGCAGCACCCGAAAGGTCTCGGCGACCGAGGGGTCGCGGAAGTAGGCGCTCATCGATCCGGATGCGATCGGGATGCCGGTCTCCCGCGCGGCGATGGCCAGCTGGCGGTTGATCTCTCCGGTGTCGGGGCTGCCTCCGGTCATACCGTTGACGTACAGCGGTGTGTCCCAACGCTTTCCGGCGACGTCGACGGCCAGCGAAACATCTCGCGCGTCGATTCCGGCGAGGGCGTGGTGGATGAAGGTGATGGAGTCGAAGTCGTTGCGGCCGTTGCCGGTTCGCTGCTGCCGCACGGCGTGACGGACGTGCTCGTCTTTACGGTTCATGGACAACCCCTTCGAATGGGTGCGTCCGCAGCGGCAGCGGCCGGATGCCCGCGGCGACCCAGCGGTCGGTGAGTTCGGCGCCGGCGCTGTGGTCGATCAGCGCGATACCGCAGTCGCCGCCGCCCGCGCCGGATGGTTTGGCCGCGGCGCCCACCGCCTCACCCGCCTCGCACAGCGCCCGCAGTCGCGGTGTCATGATGCCGAGCTGGGCCGAGTTATCGAGATCGATCAGAAGCGTTCTGGCGCGGCGTATTTCGGCGCTGATGCCGACCAGGTCGTCGGCTTCGATCGCGGTGACGAGCCGCCGCACGCAGTGCTCGCTGTCCGCGAGAAAGACGGTATGGTCCCGGCTTTCGCGGAACCCGGCGACCAGCTTCGGCGTGGACGCGGGCGTTCCGGTCCAGCCGACCCGCAGGGCAAGGCTTTTCGGCGTAGGCAGCGATCGCACCGATAATCCGGGCCACGGTTCGCCGAGCGTGGCCTCGATCCCTTTTCGCGCGGCCAGCTCGGCGACCAGGCCGCGGTCGGGTGAACTGTAGGCGAGCCAGCCGCCCCAGGTGCTCGCCGCGACATCACCGCCGGAGGCGCGCGGATTCACCGAGATGGTGGCCAGCATCGCCAACCGGTACCGGTCCATCGAGCCGAGATCGAGCCGGTGGAACGCATCCAATGCCGCAACGGTCGCGGCGGTGACCGCGGCGCTGGATCCGAGACCCAATTTCGTGCCGTCTTTGTCGGCGAGGTCGGTGCTGATGCTCAATTCATAAGGGCGCCGATCGATTTCGCGCTCGATGAGCAACTGGTCGACCACCGCCGCCGCCGCGAAGACGTATTCGAACGCCGCGGGCACGGTGGCGTCGGCGGTGAGCGGGACGATGCGGCCGCCGTCGCGGCCGCAGGAAAGCGACGCGCCGCCGTCCAATTCGGTATGCAGTGTGGTCTCGCCGGTGGTTTCGGCAATGGTCGCGGTCGCATAGCGGTCGACCGCGACGAGGACCGCGCTGTGCCCCGGCTCGACCACCGCGTATTCACCTGCGATGAAGAGCTTTCCGGGGGCGCGACAGGTGATCATCGGTCGCCGCCGGGGACCAGGGCCGCACCCGGCCCGAGATGCGCGACCCTGGTGTCGACGAAATCGCCGACCTCGCGCAGCGCGGCGTCCACCCGCTGAGTATCCGAACGCGCGCACAGCACAGTGACATTCGGCCCCGCATCGATCGTCGCGTACGCGGCGACACCGTCGGCCCGCAGCGCCAGCACGCGGTCCAGGATCGCGACCGACTGCGGCGAGAGATACCGGATCGACGGCCGGGCCATGAGCATGCTCGCGTGCATGCCGAGCGCGTTGCGCTCGGCGATCTCCCCGACCGCGGCCAGCTCGCGGCGCGCGATCGCCATGCGCATCTCGTCGAGATCCACCGCCGACGCCTCGGCCCACGGCCGATAGAAGGGCGAGGTCGCGCAGGTCAGCCGCATGGCATCGCGGCTGGACACCGCCTTGGCCGCATTGTCGACGACGGCGACCACCAGGGCGGGATCCAGCGCGTCGCCATCGATCGGTTCCGCGTACGAGCTCCGGTCGCCCGCCTCGCCGTCGCCTTCCCCGGCATGCCACACCACGAATCCGCCGAAGATGGACCGGCATGCCGATCCGGAACCGCGACGGGCCAGCCGGGACAGTTCGCGGGCGTTGACGTTCAGTCCGTATGCGGCGGCCGCCGCGGTGGCCAGCGCGGCGAAACCGCTCGCCGAGGAGGCGAGGCCGGCGCCGGTGGGCCCGGTGTTGGTGGAGATGACCTCGGCGCGTTCGTCGCGTCCGGCCTTGCCGCGAATCATGTCGAGGAATCGCTCGACGCGGCTGTGTGCCGTACCGGTCGCGGTATTGCCGTTGAGCACAACGACATCGGCCGGGCCCGCGGTCAATCGCACCGTGGTGGTGGTCGGGTAGATGTCCAGGGTCATCGAAAGGCTTCCGGTGACTGGAAGAAACATCGATTCGTCGCGCTTGCCCCAGTACTTCACCAGGGCGATATTCGGATGTGCGACGGCAGTGCCCTCGTCGCGGATCCGGGGTGCGGCCGCGTCTGCTGCTGGCATGAATGTCATTGGCGGGTATCCGGTTTCGCGTGAGATCGGGAAATTGTCATGGCCGCACCGCCCGGGTCGGGACGAGCCAGGTGCGTACCGCGCCCGCCCGGCGCAGCGCCTCGCTCACCCGTGCCGCGTCACCGGTTTCGGCGAGCGCGATGACGCAGCCGCCGAGTCCGCCGCCGGTGAGTTTCGCGCCGAGCGATCCGGCGGCGTGCGCCGCGGCGACCAGGGTGTCGATTTCGGGCGTGCTGACGCCGAGTTCGCCGAGTATGCATTGGAATTCGCGCAGCGCCTTACCGAGCGACGCCGCGCGCCCCGCCGCCAGATCCGCCGCCGCGGCCCAGGTCAGGTCCGCCGCACGCTCCAGCAACCGCTGCGCGGCGAGCCGGTCGCCGTCCAGCCTGCGACGCACGGCGGCGACGGCGCGCTGGGTGGCGCCCGACGTTCCGGTGTCGGCGAGCACCAGTTCGGCGTCGAGGCCGATCTCCAGCGCGCGAGTCGCGCCCGCGTGGAACCAGATGGGCGCGTTCGCGAGTACGGTGCTGGCATCGACGCCGCTGGCCTTGCCGTGCGCGAATTGTTCACCGCACTGCACCAATTCGTACAGCGATGCGGCGTCGAGGGTCCGGCCGTGCAGATCGGCGACCGCGCGCACCGCCGCCCCGGCGCACGCCGCGCTCGATCCGAGACCGCGGGCGGGCGGTATCGCGCAATCGACGGTGACCTCGACGGTCTCGTCGCCGATTCCCCACCGCCGCAACGCTTCTCCCACCGCGACCTGCGGCCCGGACAGCGTCTGGGCCGCGGCGGGCGCATTACCGGCGACGAAACGGAAGCACCAGCCCGCGGGGGATGTTCCGATATCGACGGTAGGCACCTCTCCCGGATCGCTCACCCGGGCCGCCGCGCGCACCGCCAGGGTCGGCAGCGGAAACGCGATGGCGGGCGTGCCGTGCACAACGGTGTGTTCGCCGAGCAGGATCGCCTTGCCGTGCGCGCCACCGGCGCCGACACCGGCGACCGGATGTCCGCTCTCGCGAACACCGTTACTGTTCACGTCGATTCACCTCCATACTCGGGCAGGTTCCGGCGTCGCGTCCCGCGCTGCGATGCGACGGCGGATCGGGTTCACCCGCACGGCGCGCTGGCACGCCGCGATGGACAACCCACTTGGATTCTGTTGCGAGCGCGCGTACTTCATCAATCGGACGTGGCCGAACTCACCGCAGGCGCCGTCGGCGGCGATGCGTCACGGCCGCTCGGCCGAGCGTCGTAAAACGTTCTCCCGCAACCGGATTCGTGCCGAAGCGCCGATGGGCGACGGGAAGAAGGCGGGCACCCTCGCGGCATAGGCGCGGTAGGCCGCGCCGAAGCGCGCGACGAGATCGCGCTCCTCCAGGAAGGTGCCGAGCAGGATGTAGCCGGTCAGCCCGAGCGCCCACAGCAGGTGCCCGGCCGTGAACACGCTCGCGCACCAGAAGCTGAGCAGCAGGCCCGTCATCAGCGGATGCCGCACCAGCCGGTACGGTCCGTGCACCTGCAGCCGGTCGGCGGTGGCGTCGGGCACCCGGGTCACGTACTGGCGGTAGGCCTGACGGATCCCGAGCAGGTGAAAGTGATCCAGCAGCAGGGTCGCCGCGTAGACCAGCGCGAAACCCAGCCAGAATCCGACGTCCAGCACCGTCCCGACCACACCGTCGGCCGCCCAGATCCGGTGCGGCAGCGGCTGCCAGCCGAGGCACAGCAGCCACACGGCCAGACAGGTCATGACGATGTAGCCGGTGCGTTCCAGGGCATCGGGCAGCCAGCGGGTGATGAACGCCTTCACCGACGGCCGCGCCATGACCGAATGCTGCATACCGAACAGCGCGAGCAGCAGTACATCGATGACGACCGCCGGACCGGTCGACAGATGCGGCCCCTTGTCGATCGTCTTCGGCAGCCACCAGCCCCCGGCGAACAGCAGGAACAGCGGAACGGTTATCCCGGCGAAGCCGTATACGGCGAAGGCGAGCAGGAACGGGACGAGCCGGCGGCGGTCCGTCAGCACGTCCCGGGCCTGATGTTGTGCGGTGGTCAGATCCATGCGAACCACGGCAGGTACCGGGCGCGGACGGTACCCTCCTCGATGCGCTTTTCCAACTTGGCCTTCCAGCGCTCGCCGTAGGACGCGTCGAGGAAGCCGCCCGGCAACGCGACGCGCCAGGCCGAGTTGATCGTCATCCAGTAGGGCACGACGACGCCCGCGTCGACCTGCCGCATGAAGTCGAGCTTCTCGGGGATCTGGCTCCAGTGCACGCCCGGGTAGCGGTGGTGCACGCTGTGGTAGCCCTGGTTGAAGATGAAGAAGTTGAGGATGTTGCCCGCCGTATTCAGCGATTTGCTCGGGTCGTCCGCATAGCCCCTGGCCGGGGCGTGGGTCAGCCAGGCGAAGTAGCCGGAGTTCACCTGGGTGATGAGGAACGGGACGAACCAGAAGAGCAGGAACCGCTCCCAGCCCGCCACGTAGCAGATGCCGACCGCCACCGCGAGCGTCAGCGTGAGGTCGATGATGAACTGGTAGCGGCGTTTACGCCGGTTGTCCGACGGGTTCGCGGCGAAGATCATCCGAACGGTGTGGCTCTTGACGACCGTGCCGTACCGGAACCAGTACCAGACGGCGCGCAGCCCGGAATCGCGTCCCTCGGTGGAGGTGACGTCGCCGGGTCCGTCGTTGAAGCGGTGATGGTTGAGCACGTGCACCTCGCGCATCTCCGCCGCCGTCAACGTGGCGGGCAGACAGCACATGAGGTCGACGACCCGGTTCGCCCGCCGCGATACGAACAGCGGCCGGTGCGTATGCATGTGCAGCACGCCGATGGTGAGCGAGAAATTCGCCAGCGTCAGCAGGATGATCAGCGGCACCGCCAGGTACCACTCGGTGGCGGCGGGCACGAACAGACCGAAGGCCAGCAGCGCGAGCCAGCCGACGATATGCAGCAGCGGGCCGATATTCGCCGGATGCTCCAGCTTGAACACCCTGCGGCTGAACGGGATTGCTTCCGACGACGCGGCGGGCGTCTTGTCGCCGGGACGGATCGGCGCGGTGGTCATGGGCGATCTCCTAATGTGATGGTGACAAGAATTCGGGGTGACGCATCGGTCACTAGGGCACCGTCCTTTCTGCGGGGTTCTTCGAAGGAGCCGGAAGTCGTTGTCCTGCACGATCTTCCGTGGTCATCGGCTCGAGTGCGGCGAGTTGGAACCGCTCGGCGAGCGCCAGCATCTCCTGGGCCCCGCGCGGTGGCAGCCGCTCCAGGGCGCCGAAGGCGAGGTGATCGGCGATCATCATGGTGCGGATATCGGCGTCGGGCAGTTTGCCGGTCAGCGGCGCCTCCGGCAGCCCGCGCACGAGCGCGAACGTGGTGTCCACGATCAGCGGCATCACCGCGGGCGCCAGCGCGCCGGGATCGACCGCACCGAACACCCCCGCCTGTTCCGGTCCCGCGCCGAGTTCGGGCGCGGTGTCGAGCACCCGGTGGATCGCGCCGTCGGCGCAGAGCCGGACCCGATGCAACATCCTGGTCCAGTAGGCGGGCGACCACGCGGCCAGCGCGGCCGCGGCGACCGGCCGCCGGTACGGCACCGGAGCCCCGACCGCGGTGCACAGGAACGCCGATGTCGTAATGGTCATGTACGCCATCGCCGCCCGCGCGCCGCGGCTCGGCGTGCGCCTGCCCAACCGGGCCAGCAGGGCGAAGCCGCCCAGCGCGGGCGCGAGCAGTTGCAGCATCACCGTCCTGGTGAGTTCCGCGCGGTCGGCGACGCCGTATATCTCCAACTCACCGTCGCGCAGATCGTTCGCCGATTGGGCGATGACGCCGACGCATGCGGTCAGCTCGCTGAGATCGGCCTCGGTGAAGGCGCCCTCGGCGACCAGCGAACACGCGTAATGCGTCACCCGCCCGAGCACGCCCTCGCTGTAGACCACCCGGGACAGCGGCGCGTCGAGGTTGCGCGCCATCACCCGCCCGATATCGAGCAGCATCGCGCCGACCCGGTCCCGTGCCGCGGCGGGCAGCGCCGAAACGAGCGCGCGGACGTCGTCGACGCGCTCGGCCAGCACCAGGTCCACGGCCTCGCTGTCGCGCACCGCGACCCCATCCGGCGGCGGTGGCGGGGTTTCCGTTGCGCCGCTGAGGTATTCGGCGGCGGCGCGGACGGCGCTGCTGGCCAGCGGGCGATCGATGAGGTCCTCGTACGCGTCGAGCACACGGCAGGACAGCAGGGCCGCGGTGGCCTCCGCGCGCAGATCCGGCGGCAGGAATCCGATCGCGATGCCCATATTCCTGGCCGCCGGGATCAGCGCGAGCCGGGCCAGCTCCTCGGGCGATCCGGCGGCCCGCAGCGCGGCGAGGTCGGGTGCGCGGCGCAGGTCGCGCAGGCCGCTGACGAGTATGCGGAGCCGGTTCATCGGGTGATCACCTGCCGCGCCAGGTCGCACAGATCGTCGCGCGCCGGGGTCGGCGGGAATACGTCCAGAGCCCGGCAGGCCGTCTCGACGGCGCGAACCGCCGCATCCCGCGCCGCGCCCATCGCCCCGCTGCGCACCAGGTCGGCCTGCAGCTCGGCACTGGAAGTCGCTGCGGAGAGCCACATTTCGCGGGCGTCGGGTCTGATGGCGAGCCATTCGATCACCGGCCAGGTCGGCACCCGGCGGTCCAGATCGCCGCAGGCCTCCTTGCCGAGCGCCGGATCGCCCTCGACATCGCGCACATCGTCCATGATCTGGAAGGCGAGGGCGAACTGTTCGGCATATTCCATCAGCGTGCGCAGCCGGTCGTGGTCGACGCCGCCCGCCGTGCCGCCGTACGAGCAGGCCAGCCGGAACAGCGTGCCGGTCTTCGCGGCCGCGACGAGTTCGTAGTGGCGGCGCAGGGTGACATCGTCGACCTCGGGCGCCATCGTCTCGACGAGCTGCCCGGCCGAGAGATCCGAGATCCGGTCCAGATAGGTGACACCGGGCGCCTCGCCGAGGCGCGCACACACCACCGGGTTGTCCGCGAGCACCCGCGCGACGACCTGTAATGCGGTGCCCGCCATGTGGAATCCGGCCCGCGCCGCGGTGCGGACACCGAATTGGGCTGGTACCGAGGGGGAATCGCGGCGCAGCAGTGAGCCATCACAGATATCGTCGTGTACCAGGGATGATTCGTGGAACATCTCCATCGCGCAGGCCAGGTCGATCGCGTCGGACCGGGGCACCGCGACCACCGACGGCAGCAGGCGGTGACAGTCCAGGACGAGGCGGGCGCGGACGCGTTTGCCGGGCGCGGCCAGGATGTGCCGGTAGATGGCGTCGAAATCTCCTCCGGTGATGAGGATTTCGTGCAATCGGTCGGTGATGGCGGACGGTTGGAAGATCTCGGCGGCGGGTAGCTGCCCGTTCGACACGGTGGTGCGGATGGGGCCGCCGGCAACGGTTTGCGCGGTGCTGGACCGTCCGGACCGTGCTGCCACCAGGCGAGCGTTCTGACGGTGTCCTGGCGATAACGTGGAATCGTCCATGGCGGTGAGCTCCTTTGGTGTGATCACGGTGGCCGAGTCGGACGCGCGGCGGGCAGCGATGAGCCCGGCGGGCGTTGGTTTGGATTCGAGGTGACCCTCCGGTGGCCGACCGCGCTGTCGGCACCGTGACGCCGGTCCAGCTCGAAGGCCTCGATCAAGTCGATGGCTTGGTCGGCGTTCGTAAATCACATGGCAGCAACAACATTCACTTTACAACAAAACTATTTCATATGGCAGCAACAACTTTCACAAGCACGCTGCCAGTATTAACGAGATGAATACGCCCCCTCGCGATGTAATCTTCGACGGAAGGTCGGATCGGCGGTTGGGCAAACTGCCTGATCGTCAACGATTCCGGAGTCACCGCGATGGTATCGCGGAATCCCGCCCGTCGCCCAGCTGGTCAAGCCGAATCAACGGAATCGTCGGCAGCGCGACTACCTCTGAGCCGCTGTGACGGTAGGTCGAATTGTCCACGCGTCACCAACGATTCCAAGCATCATCGCCTCCCAGCGTGAATCGGGCAGCCGTCTAGCTGACTAGACTAGCTCCGAAACTCGTTGCCGTAAATAATGATTCGGTTGTGACTTCGAGTCAAGTATGCGGGGTTCCGATAGTGACACAGCCTAAGACCGCGGTGCGGCGAAGCCACCTTCTCAGACTTCTCGCCACCGCGGTTCACGGACACGGGTATTCCGTTGTCATGCATACAGGTATCACATTCTCATCAGATCGGCGACAGTTACGGATCATCGAATGACGGTTGTTTCCATGATGTTTCCGCGGCCTGACGGGATCATCGGAGGACCGCCTGCACGGCGGGGTTCGGCGACCCCGACATCCCGGGCCGCCGCGTCAGCACCCCGATTGACGTGCTCGAATCCAGCGGCGGCACAGCGTCTTTCACAAAAGATGCCGATACCGCCGGTATCTGCAAGTATCATCTCGCGAGGGCGTCTCGCGGCGCGGATAGCGAGAGAGGTTGAGCCGCATGGAAATCGCGAGCGCCTGAGTTCGGCGCGACTTCAGCGGAGGTGTCGAGTATCCCGAAGACTTCTGGAAGTCCTTGCCGGACAATGACGGCGACAGCACCGAGCTCACCGCCGCTGTCTACGCCTTGACGTATCATCGATACTGTTCCGAACGTGCACGAGTGAATATACTTGCGCGCCCGGACTTTCCGAATCTTCGCCGGGATTTTCGAGCAGAATTATTCGGTATATCCGCGAAATCCGCTGCCCGCGATCACTTCACCGCTCCACATTCGCATCGGTGCGGTTTGTCGCGATCGTTGTGCGCGGCAATAGGCGTACCTCCGCATTCGCTCCGGCCATGCGCAGGTCTGTGGACGACTTCGTCGACAGTGCCGATTAGGAGGCTCTCGGCCCCGAAACTCCCTCCTCGCCTAGGATCTTCGCAACATTGCGGCAAGAGAGGACACCGGATGCGAACCGGCCTATTGGACCGACTCGGCACACTCGTGCTGCGATTCCGTTACCTGGTGGTGGCGATCTGGTTGCTCGCGGCGGGAATACTGAATCTGGCCGTGCCGCAACTGGAATCGACGGTCTTCGACCACTCCACCCCGATGGTTCCGCGGGATACGCCCGCCTCCCGGGTGCTGCTGGAGATGGGTAAGCAGTTCCACGAGTCGACCGGATCCGGCACCGCCTACCTGGTGCTCACCCGCACCGATCCGCTCACCGACGCCGACCACGCCTACTTCGACAAGGTCGTCGCGGCGCTCGACGCCGACCGAGGACACGTCGAATCCGTGATGGATCTGTGGTCGTCCCCGGTCACCGCCGGATCGGTGGTCAGCGCCGACAAGAAGGCGGTGTACGCGCAGATCCGGCTGGCGGGCGATACCGGAACCACCCAGGCCGCCCGCTCGCTCGACGCGGCGCGCGCCGCGGTGGCGTCGGTACCCCGCCCCGCCGGTCTTTCGGCCGACATCACCGGGCCGACACCGACATTCGCCGATGAACTCGACGGCATCCATCGCGCGCTCGCCATCATCACCCTGCTGACCGTCGGGCTCATCACCGTGCTGCTGATGGTGACCTACCGATCGCTGTCCACCGCCATGGTCGCCCTGCTCACCATCGGGCTCGCGCTCGGCACCGCGCGACCACTCGTCTCACTGCTCGGCGCCAACGGACTGCCGACATCGATCTTCTCGGTGGCGCTGCTGTCGGCGATGATCCTCGGCGCGGGAACCGATTACGCGATCTTCCTGATCAGCCGCTACCACGAGGGCCGCCGCGGTGCGCTGCCCCCGCGCGAGGCATACCGGGCCGCCTACCGCCGCATCATGCCGATCATCCTCGCCTCCGGCCTCATCGTCGCGCTCACCTGCGCGGCGATGACGGTCACCCGGATCGGGGTCTTCCGCACCATCGGCATCCCCTGCTCGGTCGGCGTGCTGGTCACGATGGTCGCGGCGATGACGCTGACGCCCGCACTGCTGATGATCGCCGCCGATCGCGGTCTCGCCGAACCCACCGGCCGCGGCACCGCGGGGTACTGGCAGCGACTGGCCGACGCCATCACCGCCCATCCCGCCCGGATGCTCGCCGCATCGCTCGCCGTGATCGCCGTCCTCGCCGCGATCGCGCCGACGCTGGCCATCAGCTACGACGAACGCGCGACCCAACCGTCCGGCACGCCGAGCAATCGCGGATATGCCGCCGCCGCAGCGCATTTCCCCGCCAACGAGCTGCTGCCGACCTTCGTGCTGATCCGGTCCGACCACGACATGCGCACCTCCCGCGACTACGCCGCGATCGAAACGCTCGCCACCGAGATCTCCCGGCTGCCCGGTGTCGCCTCGGTCCGGTCGGTCTCCCGGCCGCTCGGCGTCCCGATCCCCGAGGCGGCGGTCACCACGCAGATCGGCATGGTGAGCGACCGACTCGGTTCGGCCGCAAGCCAACTCGCCGCGGCACGACCCCAGGTGCAGCAATTGTCCGGCGGTGTAACGCAATTGAACGACGGCGCGCAGGCGCTCGCCACCGGCCTCGGCGGTCTCGCGGCCGGTTCCGCGCAGGCCGCGCAGGGTTCCGCGCAACTCGTCGACGGGTCGCGCACCCTGGCGGGCGGCATCGATCGTCTCGCCGCGGGCGCGGCCGACCTCGATTCCGGGGCCCAGCGCCTGCGCGCGGGCAGTGCCGAACTGGCCGATGGCGTGGATGCGGCACTGGCTCCGGTCCAGGGCCCGCTGTCCGCCATCGACGGCCTGCGCGCGCTCGTCGCGGGCGATCCGCACTGTGCGACAACGCCGTTGTGCGCCGCCGCCCAGGCCGCACTCACCGCCTTCGACAGCAGTTCGGTCGGCGCCGCCGTCGGCGAGCTGGGTCGCCTGCGCGACGGCGTGCACGCGCTGTCCGACGGCCATGCCCAACTGGCGGACGGAATCGCCCAGCTGCGAGCCGGACTCGGTACCGCACAGACGGGTTCGGCCGCCCTCGCCGACGGTCAGGCCCGACTGAATCGGGGCATCGGCGACCTCGGCGCCGGCATCGGCCAGGCCAGAACCGGCGCCGACGCCCTGGCCACCGGAACGGGTCAGGTGCGCGACGGCGTCACCCAGATGACCCAGGTATACGACCAACTGCCCGCCGGACTCGATCAAGCCGTCGGCTATCTGAGCGAACTGCGCGACAATCAGACCATCGCGCCGGATGCGGGCGGCTTCAACCTCCCCCAATTCGCCATGAGCAACCAGGATTTGGCCGTCGCGTCCAAGTACTACCTCTCCCCCGACGGACATTCCGCGCGAATGATCGTGATCGGCAAGGCGAATGCGTTCAGCGCCGAGGGCATGGCGCTGGCACAGCGGGTGACCGATGCCGCGCGGACCGCGGCCGGACGTACCCCGCTGTCCACCGCGACGATCGAAACCACCGGTCTCGCAGCCACTTACGCCGATCTGCGCACCATGTCCATCCGCGACCTGGCGACCATCGTCGCGGCGGCGTCGGTGCTCATCCTGCTGGTGCTCGCGGTGGTGCTGCGCAGCCTGGTCGCACCGCTGTACGTCTTCGGGACCGTGCTGCTGTCCTATCTGGCGGCGCTCGGGCTCAGCGTGCTGCTGTGGCAGCACCTGCTGGACAAGCCGCTGCACTGGACGGTGCCGTCGATGTCGTTCATCGCGCTCACCGCGGTCGGCGCCGACTACAACCTGCTGCTGATGTCGCGGGTGCGCGACGAGCTGCGCGCCAAGCCCGATGCGGGTCTGCGGGCGGCCGTCGCCAGGGCGCTCACCCGCACCGGTGGTGTAATCACCACGGCCGGAATCGTTTTCGCGCTCACCATGGTGGCGCTGATGTTCTCCGACATCACCAATATCGCCCAGATCGGTTTCACCATCGCGATCGGGCTGCTGCTGGACACGCTCGTGGTGCGCACGGTCACCATCCCGGCGATCGCGCTGCTGATCGGACGGTGGAACTGGTGGCCGGGCCGGATTTCGAATAAACCGGCCGAACCACAAATTCAGGACTCATGTTCCGGAACATTCCGATGAATTCCTCCCAGGATTTCCACAGATTCCGGTAATTGCACAGCGTCTTCCCAACAAATGGGGAATTCGATAGAAATGGGGAATTGGGGAATCGCGCGTCGTCGGTCCTATCGTTTTCCGGTGGCCGGTGCGGAAATATTCGCCGGTCACGCGAATTCAGGGAGGTACCCCGATGAAACCCCAAAGACCGCTGACCATATGCGCGGCGCTCGCGATCGTCGCCGCGCTCGGCGGGACCGCGTACGCCGATGACGACAGCGAAGCCCTCGAAGCGACCGGCGCAACCGCCGAATCGGTTTCGGCGGGTCCGAGCCTGTTCGCCAACTGCACCATCGGCGGCAGCACCGGCGCGGTGGTCTCGACCGGCTCGGAAGCCGAGCCGTGGGTCGCGGTCAACCCGCAACACCCGCGGCGGACCATCGCGTCCTACCAGCAGGATCGCTGGTCGGCGGCGGGTGGCTCGCACGGCCTCGGCACCAGCTACAGCCACGACGGCAAGCACTTCACCAAGGGGGTACTGCCGTTCGACGCCTGCGCGGGCGGCGCCGACCACGGCCTGAAATACGAACGGGCATCCGATGTTTGGGTCAGCTACGGCCCGGACGGGGTGGCCTACGCCAGCGGCCTGGTATTCAACGTCAGCGATCCGAGCACCGCCGTCGCCGCCGCGACCTCATCCGACGACGGCAAGACCTGGGAGAATATCCAGCCGCTCATCCAGGACACCCAGGCCGAATTCGGCAACGACAAGAATTCGGTGACCGCCGACCCGAACCACGAGGGCTACGCATACCAGGTGTGGGACCGGCTCGACCAGACCGCGACCACCCTGAACGGCCCCGCGTTCATCTCGATCACCACCGACCACGGCAAGACCTGGAGCAAACCGGCGGTCTTCGTCGACACCGGCGTCACGCCGAATACGCAGACCATCGGCAACATCATCGTGCCGGATGCCAATAACGACGTCCTCTACGATTTCTTCGACTGGATCACCTATACCGACGCGACCGGAAGCAAGACCTCCGACGTGCACTTCGCCTTCGTCAAGTCGACCGACCAGGGCCAGACCTGGAGCAAGCCGACCGCGATCACCCCGGATACCTCGGTCCCCGAGGTGGATCCGAACGCGCCGACCGACACCACCAAGGCGCTGCGGGCCGGCGCGAACCTGATCAGCGCGGCGATCGACCCGACGTCGGGCAAGTTGTACGCCACCTATGAGGGCAGCGATTTCAGCGACGGCAAATACGACCAGATCGAACTGGTCAGCTCGTCCGACGGCGGTGCGACCTGGACCAAACCGATCCTGATGAGTCAGGTGCCCACCGCGCCCGCGTTCACCCCGTCCATCGTGGTGGACGAGGACGGCAATGTGGCCCTCACCTATAAGGATCTGCGCAACCTGCAGCCCGGCGATACCACGACCGTGCCGACCGCCGAGTTCATGCTCACCTTCGGATGCGGTGACGAGGCCACCCCCGGGGAACGGCAGATCTCCCCGGTCTTCGACTGGTTGAAGGCGCCGTACGCGACCTGGGGTCACTTCCTCGGCGACTACGAGGGGCTCGCGGTGGTCGGTCACGGCAAATTCCGCCCGCTGTTCGCGGTGACCAGCAACGACCCGGCCGATCCGAGTGACGTATTCAGCGGCGTATTCGGGATGAATCCGAAAGGTTCACCCAAGGAACATGCCGCCGAACCCAAGTCCGGTCCGTCCGGGCAATATGTGCACGGCCGCCGCGGCCGCGTCTGATTATTGAAATAGCTGGATCGCGGACCCGGTTTCCCCTCGGGGCAACCGGGTCCGCGCTGCTGGATTGTCGAGGGCCGCAAATTTCTGCCGACCGGTCGGTGCGATCTCCGATCACTCGAAATATTCGCACCGCAGGTTATTTGTTGACAACCATTCAGAAATATTTGTCGGCCGACAATCCCTGTTCACGGATAGGTGTGCACCGTGCACTGACCGTCGGAGAACATCGGGTTCGTATCCACCGGCAGGCCCGGATCCGGGTTGACGATGATGTCGAAGTTGCCGGTGATCGAGGCCTCGCAGTTGTCCAGGGCGGGTTCCGGCTGCATGCTCGCCGGTCCCATCCACAGGTCGACGCGGTACTTGTGCTGCTTCCAGTCGCCGCTGCATTCGACGCAGCCGTCCTCCATGATGAAGTACTTCCGCACATTCGCCACGTAGATGATGGTGCCGGGGGCGAACTCGTCCTTGTCGGTGGCGAAGGTGGACGGCCGGTCGTAGGTGCCGAGATCCTCGGTCGCCTGCTGGTGGATCTGCGGATACGAGATGACGGCGGTGCCGTAGTGGCCGTTGCCGTCGTCGTTGTCGTTGTAGCCGTACGAGGTGACGTAGGAGTTGATCGTTTGCGGGTCGGCGTGCGCCGCCGCCAAGGCCGGACCGGCCACCAGGGCCGATGCGGCGACCGCGACCGGCAGCAGGGATCTGAACTTACACAGCATGATATTTCACCTTCCGTAAGGCTGTATTATTTCGAATTACCAACGCGCCCAGCACTTTTCGTCAGGAGAATGACGATTACTCCGATGCGGTGACACCTCAGTGATATGCCGGTCGCCCACGCGCCACAACGGGTTCGCGCACTGGCGACCTCCCCAATTCCGGCTTCGCATCATGCGATGCGTCGGCGATGGCGTGAATCACACCGGAAAGCTTGACAATTGGTGTCAGGTTTTACCGGAACGATCGAGTTCATGGCAACTCAGTACTACACAGCCACCACCCTCGACGGCTTCCTGGCCGACTCGGACAATTCCCTCGACTGGCTGTTCGAGGTGGATGACGACGGGCGCGCCGAGGAGACCATCGCCGCGTTCGTGCAAGGCGTCGGCGCCATGTGCATGGGCTCGACCACCTACGAATGGATCGCGGCCAACGACGAACCGGACCATTGGGCGAAATGGTATGGCGATCTGCCGTGCTGGGTGTTCACCCACCGCGACCTGCCCGCGATCCCCGGAGCGAATGTGCGGTTCGTCTCCGGCCCCGTCGAACCGGTCCACGCGGAGATAGCGCAAGCGGCAGGCGATAAGAACATCTGGCTGATGGGCGGTGGCGAACTGGTCGGGTTGTTCGCCGACGCCGGACTTCTCGACGAGATCATCGCGAGCATCGCCCCGGTGACCCTCGGCGGCGGAGCCCCGCTGCTGCCGCGCCGAATCCCGTCCGCACGCATCCGGCTCGAATCCGTCGACAGAATGGGCCAATTCGCGGTGCTCACCTATCGGGTGAAGTAGTCACGCACGAGGCGCGGCTTGCCGATCACGAAGTTCGGCCCGCAAAGGCGTTGTGCCGCACGGCGCAGCCGGATCCGGCATACTCTCGTCTGGCCCCCGGCGGGGCGACCGAATGTGGGGAGAATGATATGCAGGCCTTCCGGCTGGACGAACTCGATGCCGATCGCCACGCGAAAAACGTTGCCTACCTGGAGTTTCTGCGTGAGCAGACCCTATCGGCCGGGCTGTACGGTCTCGATGTCCTCGGCACCGATCCGCAAAGCCCGCACACCGAGGACGAGGTGTACATCGTGCTGAGCGGCCGCGCCACGATCACGGTCGGCTCCGAAACCGCCGAGGTCGTTCACGGCAGCGTCGTCTACGTACCGGCGGGCGTCGCGCACCGCTTCCACAACATCAGCGAGGACCTGCGGGTGGTGGCCGTCTTCACACCGCCGGAGAGCTGATCGCGCCGAAAGATATTGCGGCGCAGCATATTCTACGGCCGGTCAGTGCCGACCCTCCGGGGCTCGACATCCCGAAGCCATTCCCATTGCGTCCGCCTATGCTCTGGTAGCTGTGATATCGACGGCAGACCTGTCCCTCGCCCAGCGGTTGGCCGATGCCGCCGACGCAATCTCGATGCGGTATTTCGCCGCGGGCGCGGTGGCGACACATTCGAAGGCGGATGGCAGCCCCGTCACGGCGGCCGACCACGCGGTGGAACAGGCCTTACGCGACCGGATCGACGCCGCCCATCCCGGTGACCGGGTCGTCGGCGAGGAATTCGGCGGCCACGGTGATGCGACACGGCGCTGGCTGATCGATCCCATCGACGGCACGGTGAATTTCGCGTCCGGGCGGCGCGAGTGGAGCACCCTCATCGCGGTCGAGGAATACGGCGAGGTGCACACCGGTGTGATCACCGCGCCCGCGCTCGGTCGCCGCTGGTGGGCATCCCGCACGGAGGGTGCGTGGACCAGCACCTGTCGGGCGGGGCGGCTCGGACCGCACCGACCGCTGACGGTGACGGGGACGCCGACCCTCGACGACGCCACCGTCGCGATCTGGCCGGTTGCCGACCGGGTTCCGCAGGACCGGCTCGACGCGGCCACCGCGCTGCTCGCTCGATGCGACAACGGTGGTCCGCTGTCGAACTGGTCCGGGGCCTGCCAGGGGGCGATGCTCGTCGCGGCCGGGCAGGCGGATGTGTTCCTCCATCTCACCGCCGGTCCGTGGGATATCGCCGCCGCGGTGCCGATCGTCGAGGAGGCCGGTGGGCGGTTCAGCGATCTGCGCGGCGGGCGCGATATTTTCGGCGGCGCGGCCGTGTTCACCAACGGGCGGTTGCATACGGCCGTTCTGGAAGTAGTTGGGCGCGAATGGGACTGGCGGAGTTCGTACCGCTGACAGGACAGGATGCGGTGGTGCGCAGGCTATCTCGGCGGCGGGCTGTGGTGACTGTCGGTTTCGGTGAAGTTGCTGCGTTACGGCTCCGGATGAGCGACCATCGTAATAGTCGTTGTGAGGGAGTTCCGTTATGCGGCAACAGATTATCTCAGGCAGACGTGGTCGGCGGCGCGGCTTCTTGGCGGTCGCGCTTGCGGGTCTGATGGTTTCGGCGGCGGCTATGGCGACGCCGGCCGGCGCGTGGCCGCCGGATCTGACGCCGCGGCAGTTGGCCGGGCAGCGGGTGATCTACTCGTACAAGGGCCTCACTCCGCCGCAGAGCCTGTTCGACGCGATTCGCGAGGGGCGGGCGGCGGGGGTGATCTTCTTCGGGGAGAACATCTCCGGCACCGACCAGATCGCGGGTGTGGTCGCGCAACTGCGGGAGGCACAGGCGCAGAGCCCGATCCATCAGCCGCTGCTGTTGATGACCGACCAGGAGGGCGGCCGGGTGCGCCGGCTGCCCGGCGAACCGGTGCTGTCGGCGAAGAAGGTCGGCCAATCCGCCGACCCGGTGGGCGCGGCCGTCGAGGCGGGCACGGGTGCGGGCCGCAATCTGCGCAGTGTCGGCATGAACGTGAATCTCGCCCCGGTGCTCGACGTATTCGACACACCGGGTAACTTCATCGATCGCACGGAACGCTCGTTCAGCGACAATCCCGGCCTGGTCGCCGCGCTCGGCTCGGCGTTCATCGCCGCCCAGCAGGCCACCGGCGTCGCGGCCACCGCCAAACATTTTCCGGGCCTCGGCTCGGCGCCCGCCGGACAGAACACCGACCTCGGTCCCGTTGTCCTGCCGGTGAGTTCGGACAAACTGCACACCGTCGACGAACTCCCCTATCCGGCGGCCACGACCGTCGGCGTCAAAATGGTCATGCTGTCCTGGGCGGTCTACCCCGCCATCGATCCCGACCATCCCGCCGGACTGTCGCCGACGATCGTGAACCAGGAATTGCGCGACCGCAACGGTTTCCGCGGCGTCACCATCACCGACGCACTGGAGGCCGGAGCGCTCGACGCATTCGGCACCACCGGCCAGCGCGCGGTGGCCGCCGCCGCGGCGGGCGTCGATCTCATCCTGTGCTCGGCGCGCGACATCAACCAAGGCGATGACGCCGCAACCGCACTCGCCGACGCCTACACCAACGGCACACTCGACCGCACCGCCTTCACCGACGCCGTCGACCGCATCACCGACCTGCGCGCCGGCCTCCCCTGAGTGTCACCCGCAAGCGCCAAACCACCCCGAATCGCCTGCTCCACAGGCGAATACGCCCCGTCCGCACACCGATTCTCCGTGGCTCGCGGGCTGTTCGAGGCCGACCGAGCGGATATAGAACGGAGTGGTGACAATTCACCTTCTCGATCGCGCACGCGCCATCCTCCGCGAAACCCCCGTGGTGGACGGTCATAACGATTTCGCGTGGGCCATGCGAATCCACGCCGGTTACGATCTCGACGCCATCGATCCGGCGTCGGATCAGCGGGCCAGATTCCACACCGATCTCGACCGGCTGCGCGCCGGTGGGGTCGGCGCGCAGTTCTGGTCGGTGTACGTGCCCGGCGATCGGTCCGGGGATCACGCCGTCAGCGCCACCCTCGAACAGATCGATTTCGTCCGGACGCTGACCGAAAGATACCCGGATAGATTGCGATTGGCGTGCACCGCCGACGAGATGGAATCGGCGCGGGCCGCGGGCCGGATCGCGTCGCTGATGGGCGCCGAAGGCGGCCACAGCATCGACTGTTCGCTCGCGACCCTGCGCGCCCTGCACCGTTTGGGCGTCCGGTATATGACGCTCACCCACAACGAGAATGTGCCGTGGGCGGATTCGGCCACCGACGAGCCGAAAGCGGGCGGGCTCACCGCATTCGGCGCGGAGGTGGTGCGGGAGATGAACCGGCTCGGCATGCTGGTGGACCTCTCACACGTCTCCCCCGACACCATGCGCGCCGCGATCGCGATATCCGAAGCGCCCGTGATCTTTTCGCACTCCAGCGCCCGCGCGCTCTGCGACCACCCGCGCAATATCCCCGACGACGTGCTGGCCACACTGCCCGCCAACGGCGGTATCGCGATGGCCAATTTCGTCGGCTATTTCCTGCTGCCCGCCGGTAAGGAGTGGCAGGAGCGGGCCGATGAACACCTGCACGCCAACGGTTTTCACTGGCTCGACTGGTCGCGGGAGGCGGCCCGGTGCCGACACGAATTCGCGGCGGCCAACCCGCGCCCGCCACTCACCGTGGCGACGGTCGCCGACCACATCGATCATCTGCGCGATATGGTCGGCGTCGACCATATCGGCATAGGCGGCGATTTCGACGGCACCACCTATCTACCCACCGGACTCGACGACGTCTCCGGCTACCCCAACCTGATCGCCGAACTCCTCGACCGCGGCTGGTCGGCCACCGACATCGGAAAACTGACCTGGCACAACGCCGTTCGCGTGCTCCGCGCCGCCGAGAACGTCGCCCGCGACCTACGGCGCACCCGCCGCCCCTCCACCGCGACCATCGAACAACTCGACGGAACGACACCCGCCTAGAGCCGAATTTCCGGGCACTGTTCGGCTGCTCGGCCGACCACATCGTCGATTCCGCGACGCCATCGACGCTCAGCATGCGAGGCCGATCGCGAATTACCTTGTCAATCGGCATATTCGCGGACATCGAAAATGACTGGCGGCGGCACGTCGGGCGCGGATACGTTGCGGTGATGGCGGAAATCCACGGGCACTGCGCCGAGCGATTCGGCGGGGTCGCTGAGGTGTTGGCGGCGTCGTTGGACGGTGTCGATGTCGGGGCGTCGGCGGCAGTCTTCGTCGACGGCGAAGCGGTGGTGGATTTTTGGGGCGGGTACGCGGATGCGGGGCGCACGGTCGCGTGGGAGCGGGACACGATCGTCAATGTGTGGTCGACGACGAAGACGATGGTGGCCTTGTGCGCGCTGATCCTCGCCGATCGCGGCGAGCTCGAGCTGGACGCGCCGGTCGCCGCGTATTGGCCGGAGTTCGCGGCCGCAGGGAAGCGGGAGGTGCTGGTGCGGCATCTGCTCGGACATACTGCGGGCCTTCCGGTTTGGGACCATCCGGTGACGGCCGCCGACCTTTACCGGTGGCCGGAGATGACGGCACGACTGGCCGCGCAGACACCGCTGTGGGAGCCGGGCGGCGCGGGCGGATATCACTCGATCACCTTCGGTTATCTGATCGGTGAGGTGATCGCTCGGGTGAGTGGCCGCAGCGTCGGCGCATTCTTCGCCGAGGAGGTGGCCGGGCCGCTCGGCGCCGACTTCCACATCGGCTTGGCCGCCGAGCACGATCATCGGGTCGCGAGCCTGGTTCCCGCGCCGGACGGCGACCGGCCGGACGGGTTCCCGGTCGGTGTATCCGATGCCAACACTCCCGCATGGCGCCGCGCCGAAATACCCGCCATCAACGGGCACGGCAACGCGCGTTCGGTGGCGGCGGTGCAGTCGATCCTGGTCTGCGGCGGCACGGCGGGCGGCGTCCGGCTGCTGTCGCGGGCCGGGTGCGAGCGGGTGTTCGAGGAGCAGTACCGCGGCGTCGACCGCATACTGAAGCAGCCGATCCGCTGGGGTTTGGGCTATCGGCTGGAAAACCGTACCTGTTCCTGGGGCGGTTGGGGTGGATCGTTGGTATTCAACGACTTCGACCACCGAATGACCGTCTCCTATGTGATGAACCAGGTGCTATGGAACGACTACGATCGTGCGCTGAACATCCTGATGGCCGCCTACGCCGCGGTCAGCGCGTAGCGGGCCGCCGCGCCCGGGTATAGCGCCCGAACCCGGCGGCGGCCACGCGACTCGGAGATCCTTTCAGGCCAACGGATCCGCACCGAGCGTTCGTATCCCGTTCGCCGCGGAGAGCCGCACGGCGTCGAATCCTTCCGCCACCATCGCCCGCTCGTAATCGCCCAGCGCGCAAGATAGTTCGCGCCCGCGCGCCGCCTCGGTCAATGCGGCCGCGAGTTCCGCGGCGTCCCGCAGCGCGATATTCGCACCGGCCCCGGCCGCCGGGCTCATGGCATGGATCGCGTCACCGAGCACCGTCACGTTCGAGGTCGGCCACGGCGCGATAGGCACGCCCTGGCGCACAGTAATCGGGTAAATCGTTGCGTCAGACCATTTTTCGATGAGCGAGCGAACGAACGGATGCCAACCGGCGAGCTGCCCGAGCACCAGTTGACGCAGCTGCGCACCGGAGGCCGCACGCAGGTCCCGATCGGAGCACCCGAGCCGATCCAGACGGCGGCCGAACAGCACCGCGAGGCTGTCCGCGACCGGTTCGAGCGCGACCTCGGGCGCCAGCCGGGCCGCGGCTGTCCGCGGCGGTTCACGGTATTCCACGGGTGCGATGCCGACGAACCGATGATCCGGTCCGACAACCGAATTGAAGACACCAGACATCGCCGTGGGCAGCGCGCGACGCAACTCCGCAGTCAGCGGAACCCGCCCGTAGATCAGGCGGATCCCGGAATCGACGACGCGCGCGTGCGGCAACCGCTGTGCGCGGATCACCGACCCCACCCCATCGGCGCCCACCAACACCGTGCCTTCGGCAATACCGCCATCGGCGAACCGCGCGACGACGGCGGCTCCGTCGTATTCGTAACCGACGCACCGGTGCCGGAACCGCACGACCTCGTCGAGTCCGGTGAAGAGGATCCGCCGCAGCAGCTCCCGGTCGATCACGGTGTGCGCGGGCATCGTATCCCCGTCCAGCGCCGCATCATCCAGTTCGAACACGCCGGTCGGCCGCAGCAGCTCGTCGAAACCGCCCACTCTCGGCGCCGGACGTCCCGCCACGGCCGCGATGAGCGAGAACAGCCGAGGTGGCAGGGTTTTCTTCAGCGCCCGCCGACCGCGCGCATCGATGTGCAACCGATGCCCCTGTGCTCGCGCGGTCAGGGAAGTATCCCGCTCGTAGACCGCCACATCGATCCCGCTACGGCGCAACCCCTGCGCCAGGCAGAGCCCACCGAGCCCCGCCCCGATGACGATGACACGCGAAACACTTGATTCGAGCCTGTTCAAGACATACCTCACCGAAGTCGCAAGTGATTCACACCTTCTCGATGCCACCCAGCATCGAGAAACCGGTCGGTGAGGCCGAAGCCCATGAGCGCAGACGCTCCGGTGCGAAGACTCCCTACCCTACCTCGGATGACGAACCGTCGTCAGCACACGTCGATCGAGCGTCGTTGCACGACAGTAGCCGACGCGCCGAGATAGGCGTGCCGGACCTTCCCAACACTGGGAAATATGCTCAGAATTGTTTTGTCACCGCGCCTTTTTCATCGAGGAAGGCGATGGAGGGGGTGCCGTCCATCGCCACCCGGAGCTGAATTCGGGGGCGGCCCTGGGGGTCGCAGAGGGTGAGCCCGGCGCCTTCCTCGCTGTAGGCGTAGAGACGAACGCCCAGCGGGTGTTTCGCTTGGTCGATCGGCGCTGTCGGATCGCCGAAGTGGTTCATGCTCAGCGAGGCGGCGCCTCTTTTGCCTTCCCACGCGGCTTCCAAATGGAGCGCATCGCCGTTCGGATAGTCGAGCGCGAAGGTGGCGTTGTCGCTCGATACGCTGATGCCGCCTTTCTCGTCACCGTTCTCGTCGTTGAACACGACGCACGAGCCGACCGAACCGCGCCGCGCCTCCGGCGGGTATGTCTTGCCGCCGTGGATAATCGGCGGTTTGCGCGACTCGAACAGGAACCGCTGCTTACCCCGGTTGTCGACGATTTTGAACGAGCCCGTCGCCGTCGGAATATCCGGATCCGCCTCGGCGATCTTCCCGGCGATGAATCCCGCACCCGCGCCGGCGGCCGCCGCGACGGAGCCGACGATGACCGAACGCCGGTTCGCCGCACGATCTTTCGTATTCTCTGTCTCCACCGCCCCGATCATATTGGCGCGCTTGCGAACTACTGCTCGACGCGGATTGCCGGAAGTTGTCTCGGACCCGTGCAAGCCACCACAGTTGAGGCTACCGCGGGGTATACCGGTTGGCCGTAACCTGCTAGTCCGACAGACAGTTCGACGAAAGGATCCTTGTGAAGTACACACTCGCGGGTTGCGCGCTGGCCGCGGCGATCATCGGCGGCATGACGACGGGCGTCGCCTCCGCCGAGCCCGGGCTCCCGCTGCAGCCGAGCGAACCGGCCACCGCCAAAGGGCAGCCGGTCCTGAGCCCCTTCTACCCCATCACCGGATCGGCCGAATGCTGGATCCTGCACGCCCCCGACCAGCAGTGCCAGAGCTACGTATTCTGATTGCCGCGCTGAGGTTCGACCCGGAACCGCACCGGTTCCGGGTCGGCGTGAATCCACGTGCGCAGCAACAACTGTCGCGAGTCCCCTCGAAACTCGGTCCAGCCGTGCACCAGCGAGAGATTGTCGAAGATCGCGAGCTCGCCCGCGCGCAGTCGTCCCCCGACCCGGATGGACGGCCTGGACAGCACCGAGTCGAGCCCGTCGAGCGCGGAAATCTGAGCATCCGTCAACGGCGGAATCCGGTTCCGCCGATGGCCCGCTTCGATGAGATCGCGCCGGTATGCGATGGCGGGCCGCCCATTCTGGGTGAACAGGATCGGTTTGCGCACTGTCGACAGCTCGCCGAGACGTTGATCACCGTTGCGGTCGAAGTGGAACGGGCGGCGCAGCGCGCCGATCAGCTCCGGCGTCGATTCCGCGACGATATCGTCGAGGTGCACCAGCACGCGGCCGCCGCTGGACGGCCGAATACATAGCAGCACAACATAATCCGGCGTCGGCTGCGGTCCATCGGCGGCATCGGTGCCCAACCGGTGCCCGTATTCCGGCCGACCGATCTCCGCGATCAGCTCGCCATCGCGGTTGTGCGGCCGCGGACGGCCCAACAGACCCGTCACACACATCAGCGCGGGCACCGCGATCGCCGTCGGCACATCGGTCAGCACCACGACGCCCGGCTTGCGGTGCACATACCGTTCGAGCAGACCGGCGAGCTCCGCGCGGGCCCGTTCCGCGACGCCGAAGCCGACGGGATGGCGCATCAGCCGAGCCAGCGACGGCGGTATCCCGACCCGGCACTCGTCGAAGCCGTCCGCCACCACGCCCGCCAATGCGACACTGTCGCGCAACACCATTCGCCACCTCGGTCACCATCGGCGCGAGACCTCTTCTCGGACAGCCGAACTATGCCGGGATTCGGCGACGGGGTCGAAGGTTTACCTCAGGACGCAAACCTTCCCGCATCCGAGGCGCCGGACTGCGAGGTGAGCAGGTCGAGGCCGAGCCGGGTGCACCTGTGCCACACGGCTTTTCCGTCGCGGTAGGAGGCGATGAGCCCGGCCTGCCGCAGCGTCTTCGCCTGCCGGGACGCGGCCGCGATGGTGGTCGACAATTCCTTCGCGAGATCGGTGGTGGTCTGTTCGCGGGTGAGCGAGCGCAGCGCCTGTGCCCGGGTCGCGCCGAGCAGGGCGGTGAGCGGATCGTCGTGGGGTTCGGGCGAACCGAGCAGCGGCAGCGGGGTGAGCGCCGGATAGATCAGCACGAGGGGTTCGCCGGGTTTGTAGTCGATCATCGGATGGCCGGTCCACACCAGCGCCGGTTGCAGAGTTATCCCGTTGCCCGCCAGGGTGATTTCGACATCGCGGGGAAAGTCGGCCTCCAGGGTCGTGCCGGAGAAACGGATCGCCGGGCTGAGGCCGGTCAGGGTGGCGTGCAGCCCGTGTCTAGCGAGCGTTCTTGCGCGCCAGGCGATTTCGGCATAGAAACCGGCGCGCAGGCTCTCCCAGTGATTGGCCAGGATGGCGCCGTACGCCTGCACCAGACCCTGTTCCAGCGCCTGCCATGCCTCGCCGTCCTGGTCGGCGAGCCTGCGTAGCCACGGCGTGCGCGGACGGTCGAGCGAGCACATCCGCTCGAGTTCGGACACCACCTGGGCGCGCGGCGTGGACAGCACCCGCTCGACCCCGTCCGCCAGAGTGGGATCGGGCGGATCGAGGAAGAACGGGCCCGCGCCCTTGGGCGATACCAGATGCGTGAGCAGTCGCGCCTGATTCGGCAGCGCATGCGCCACCCGCTGCCGCCACGGCCCGAACACCGGATCCGGATCCCGGCGCTGCAACATCTGCATCGCGTAGGTCAGCTCGGCAAGCGGTGCCGGATGTTCGACGAACGACACCCGCAACAGATCATCGACGGTGCAGCGAACCCGCAACATCGAGCTATTCTAGCGTCGACCTGAGCGAACCAGCCCGTCCGGCAACGTGATTCGCTACTTCCCCACCTTCCCGGACATATCGTACTGCTGATACAGCTGCGCGGCGTTGTCCTTGGTCACCTGGGTGGTCGGCAGCACCTGCTTCTTCTCCACCGACTGATTATGCATGAGCTTCTCCACGGTCTCGGCGGCCTGTTCGGCGCAGGTCGGGTAGACGAAAGTGGTGAGCAGCTGGCCGTTCTGGACCGCGCGAATACCGCCGGTCGGGATGGCGAGGCCGTCGATGCCGATGGCCGGGATGGTCTTACCGGCGCCCTGTATGGCCAGCTCCGCGCCGAGCGCCATATCGTCGTTCTGCGCGTACACCAGGTCGATCTTGTCGCCCTTCGCCAGCCACTGCTGCATGGTCGTGGTGGCATTGGCCTTGAGCCACTTGGCTTCCTGCTGTTCGATGATGGTGATGTTGTGGCCCCCCACCGCGTCGCGGAAGCCCTTGTCGCGATCGACCTGCGGCTGGTCGGACAGGATGCCGCGCAGTTCGACCACGTTGCCGCCGTTGGGCAGCGCCTGCACCGCGGCCTGCCCGGCCCGCTTGCCGATGTCGTAGTTGTCGCCGCCGATGAACGACGAATAGCAGTCGGTGTTCACGCTGCGGTCCAGGACCACCACCGGAATATGCGCCGCGCACGCCTGCTGCACCGCGGCGGTGAGCGGCGCGGGCTCGTTCGGCGAGACGATCAGCGCGTCCACCTTCTGCTGGATGAAGTTCTGCACCTGGCTCACCTGCGTCGCGCTGTCCTGATGCGCGTCGGTGATGGGCAGCAGTTTGAGGTCGGGATGCTGCTTGACGAAGTACTCCAACTGCAGATTCAGTTGGGCCCGATAGGGTTCGGCATTGTTGGACTGCGAATAGCCGATGACGAACTGCTTTCCCGGCCCGGACGAGCTGGGCGGATTCGCCGCGCAGGCCGAACCGAACGCGGCCGCGGTGCCCAGCGCCACGGCGAGATATGCGAAGCGACGCAACAGCATTGTCGACTCCTGTGTGAAGAGGGATTTGTTATGGCCCGGGTTCGGACGGTGTGGGCGCGGTCGCGGCGGCCTGCCGCCGCAACAGCCGCGTGATGGGCTCGGCGATACCGCGGAAGAATCCGGGCCGCTGCAGGACAACGGCGACCACCACGATCGAACCCTTGATGATCAGCTGCGCGTTCGTGCTGATCGCGTTGAGCCCCAACACATTGTCGAGCAGAGTGAGGATCAGCGCCCCGACGAAGGTGCCGGTGACGGTGCCCTTGCCGCCCGCCAGACTCGCCCCGCCGATGACGGCGGCGGCGATGGCGTCGAGCTCGTAACCGGTGCCCGCCAGCGGATCCGCCGAGGCGCTGTACGCGGCGTCGATCGGCCCGGCGAATCCGGCGAGCAGCCCGGACAGCGTGAACACGGCGACCACGACCAGCGTGACGTTCACACCGGAAAGTCTTGCCGCGGTGGGATTTCCGCCGACAGCATAGATATGCCTGCCGAATCTGGTCTTGGTGAGCACTATTTGGAAGACGATGCAGACGGCGATGAAAGCCACCACCGGATAACCGATTCCGGCCTTGCCGAACAGCGGCAGCCAGGTGCCCTGGAAGAGGGTGTGGCCGGGCGTGCCGAGCTGTGCGAACGCGGCGGCCTGCCGGGTCGGCTGCCCGTTCTCGCCGGCGACGGCCGTCCCCACCGCGACATTGCCCGACACCTGCCGGTCGATACCGCGCACGATCGAGAGCATGGCCAGCGTCATGACGAACGACTGAATCCGTAACACCGTGGTGCCCAAGCCATTGGCCAATCCGAAGACCGCGCCGACCGCCGCACAGGCCGGCACGATCAACCAGGGGCCGAGATTCTGGTGCACCAGCAGCATGGCGGCGGTCATCGAACCGATGCCCATGATCGACCCCACCGACAGATCGATGCCCGCGGTCAGGATCACCAGGGTGACGCCGACTGCGAGGATGCCGCGCGAGGAGAACGCGGTGATCGCGTTGGTGAGGTTGGTCTGATTCCAGAAGTACTGTCCCTTGGTCAGGATGCCGAACGCGATCACCAGCAGCAGGCCGATATAGCCTTGGGCCGCACCGAGATACGGCAGCAGCCGGGTCAGCGTCAGGCGGATCCGGGCGGGTAGGGCCTGCCGCTCGCCGGGTAGCTCCTCGGCGGTCCGGTCGGGTGACGGCCTGAGTCGGTCGCCGGTCATCGCAGCTCCTGGTCGTTCTCGGCGGGCAGATCGTTCCCGGCGGGCAGATCGTCCTCGGCGGGCAGGGTGTGCGCGGCCCGCGCCATGGCCGCGGTGAGGATCGCCTCCTGATCGAACGGCGCCCCGCGCGCGGGATCGCGGTGGAATTCCCCGGTGATCCGGCCCTCGCACAACACCAGGATGCGGTCGCACATGCCGATCAGCTCGGGAAGTTCGGAGGAGACGACCAGCACCGCCGCGCCGTTCGTCGCCAGCCGATCCATCAGCGCGTGCACCTCGGCCTTCGCGCCGACGTCGATACCGCGGGTCGGTTCGTCCATGAGCAGCACCGACGGACGGGTGAGCAGACATTTGGCCAGCACGACCTTCTGCTGGTTGCCGCCGGACAGGGTGCCGACCACGGTGGCCAGCCCGGTGGCCCGGATCCGCAGTTCGGTCAATTGCGTTGTCACCTCGGCCCGTTCGCGGCCGACGTCGACCGTGCGCCACGGCCGCAGATAGCGACCGAGCGCGGCCAGCGAGGCGTTGAACCGCACCGTATTGCCCAGCACCAGGCTCTGCGCCTTGCGATCCTCGGCGACCAGCGCGAATCCGCGGGAAATGGCATAGCGCGGGTCGCGCGGACGATAGCGGCGGCCGTTCAATCGAATGGTGCCGCCGACCTCGTGCCCCGCCCCGTAGAGCGCCTCCAGCACCTCACTGCGCCCCGCACCCATCAGGCCGGCCAGCCCGACGATCTCACCGGCCGCCACCTCGAACGAAATATCCTGCAGGGCAACAGTATTGCCGCTGGTCGAGAGTCCGTCGACGCGCAGCCGGACCGCACCGTCCGAATGTTGTTCCGGCCGACGGGGAAACAGCTCACCGAGCGGGCGGCCGACCATCAGCTGGATGAGTTCGGCCGCGCTCACCCCGGCCATGGCCCGGGTGCCCGCGTTGGCCCCGTCGCGCAGCACCGTCACCACATCGGCGATCTGCGCCAATTCCTCGATGCGGTGCGAGATGTAGACCACGCCGACGCCCTGTGCGGACAGCGTCCGGATGACGGTGAACAGATGCTGCGTCTCGGCGTCGGCGAGCGCGGAGGTCGGCTCGTCCATCACCAGCACGCGCAGATGGTGATTCAACGCCTTGGCGACCTCGATCAACTGCTGTTCGGCGAGGCGGCAGTGCCGGGCCAGGCGGCGCGGCGGCAGGGCGAGACCGACCGTGGCGAGCAGTTCGCGGGTGCGCGCGTCCATCGCGGTCCGGTCGAGGGTGCCGCGCGCGGTGCGCAATTCCTGTCCGAGGAACAGATTGTCGGCGATGGACAGCTCCGGCACCAGGTTCAGTTCCTGGTGGATCATCGCGATGCCGTGCCGCGCCGCATCCTTCGGCGAACGCAAATGCACCGGGTCGCCGTCGATCTCGATGGTTCCCGAATCCGGCGGGAAGACCCCGGCGAGCACGTTCATCAGCGTCGATTTGCCCGCGCCGTTCTCGCCGAGCAGGGCGAGCACCTCACCGTGGTGCAGCGTCAGATCGACGCCGCGCAGCGCACGCACGCCGGGAAAGGTTTTGACGATATCGCTCATGGTGAGCAGCGCGGTGCGCTCCTCGGTTGCCACACCGGTCATCGGATCCTCGCGAATCCGTTGCCCAGCAGCCCGATCCGAGCCATGCCGGCCTCCTCACCCCGCCGACGGACGCCACCGGCCATCCACTCCGATGTGACGCCGATCTCATTAGATATCCCGACAGCATAGGCGTATCGGCGGCAACGATTCGAGACTCGATTTTTTTTGCCGCCGCGCGAGCCACCGAACATCGAATTGCGTTGTGCGCAAATAATAGTTGTCAACTTTGCAGTAGACAGCAACTCATCGGGCGGCCGAGACTCGAGGTGTGCCGGATTTCCGGCGGATCGATTTCAGCGGGAAAGGGAAAGATCATGGCGGCAGAGCCCTTCGAAGCGGGTGTCACGGCGTTCATGCTGGTGAAGACGACACCCGAATGGCTCGCACTCTCGATCGACGAGCGGATCGCGGCGTTCACCACCGAAATCCTCCCGACGGTAAGGGAAAAGGCGAAGGATGTCAGATCGCGCTTCTTCGACACCGAGTTCTATTCGGCGCAGGTGACCGACGTCTGGATGTGGGAGGCACGCGACCACCACGCGTACGAGCTCGTCATCGAGGCGCTTCGCGAAACCCCGTTCTGGGATCGGTATTTCGAAATCGTCGCACTGCTGGTCGGCGTCGAGAACGCCTACGCCAAGAATTACGGTGTCGACACCGTCGCCACGGTCGAGGCGTGAAAAAGAGCTAGGACCGCTGGATTTCGTGGGTGGCGGCGTATTCGGCCTCGATCGTCCGGTCGCGGCGCCGCTCACGAACCTTCCAAACGACAAGTCCGACAACGACGATCACCGCGACGCCGATGGCCATATCCCGGCCGACGGTCTTGGCCACCGCCTCGTAGGACTGTCCGGCGACGAATCCGAGCACCACGAATGTTGTGCCCCAGACGATTCCGCCGACCGCGTTGAAGGCCAGGAACCTCGGGTACGGCATCCGCGCGGTGCCCGCCAGCGCGGGCATCATGGCGCGGAAGAATGCGGTGAACCGGCCGAGGAACACCGCCCATCCGCCGCGGCGGGCCAGGAAATCCCGCGCGCGATCGAGCCGTCCGCGATGCCGGTCCAGCATCGAGGCCTGCAACAGGCGCGGCCCGACATGTTTGCCGACCTCATAGCCGACGCTGTCGCCGATGATGGCCGCCGCGACCACCAGCAGGATCATCGCCCACAGCTGTACATGTCCCTGGCTGGCGGCGACACCGCCGATCACCGCCGCCGTCTCGCCCGGCACCACGAACCCGATGAATATCGCGTCCTCGGCGAAGACCAGTAGGGTGACGACCAGGTACACCCACACCGGGGCGATATCGAGTATCCGATGCAGCAGCGAATCCATGGTCCCCACGCTACCGATCGCGCCGAAGTTCCCGGCAGGATAAATTCTTGCTTGGAGTGCACTCCAGGTGACTACCGTGGCCGGCATGAGCAAAGTTTGGTTCATCACCGGTGTTTCAAGGGGATTCGGACGGGAATGGGCCAGCGCCGCCCTCGAGCGCGGCGACAGCGTCGCGGGTACCGCCCGCGATCTCGGCACGCTGGACGACCTGGTCGCCAAATATCCCGACACATTCCTGCCGATCCAGTTGGACGTCACCGATCGGGCAGGTGATTTCGCGGCGGTCCGCCGGACGGCCGAGCGGTTCGGCCGCCTCGATGTCGTCGTGAACAACGCGGGCTACGGACAGTTCGGGATGGTCGAGGAGATCGGCGAGGACGAGCTGCGGGCACAATTCGAGACGAACGTCTTCGGCGCGTTCTGGGTGACCCAGGCGGCGCTGCCGATCCTGCGCGAACAGGGCAGCGGGCATATCCTCCAGGTCTCCAGCATCGGCGGCATCTCCGCATTCGCGAACCTCGGCGCGTATCACGCGTCGAAGTGGGCGCTGGAAGGGTTTTCGCAGTCGCTGGCGCAGGAGGTCGCGCCGTTCGGCATTCACGTGACCCTCATCGAACCGGGCGGTTTCGGCACCGATTGGGCCGGTCCGTCGGCCAAGCACGCCACCCCGATCCCGGCCTACGATCCGGCCCGCGCCGCGCGGGCGGCCCAGCGGACCCGGTTCACCCCCGGCGATCCGACCGCGACCAGCACCGCGATCCTGACCGTAGTCGACGCGGACGAACCGCCGCTGCGTTTGTTCCTCGGCACCGCGCCTTTGATCATCGCCACGGCGGATTACGAGTCCCGGCTGGCGCAGTGGCGCGAATGGCAGGACGTTTCCGCTGCCGCGCAGGGGAATTGACCACGCTTGGGTGGCAGCCGGATTCGGCTGCCACCCAGGGCGATCGACTAATCCTCCAGAAATACGGCCGGGTTCCGGCGCCTGCGGTCGACGGTCACCGTGAATACATCCGGCCGGGAGTAGTGACCGGCGGGATCGAAATTCTGGCGCTCCCTTGCCACCTCGGCCGGATCGATATCGGCGATGACGAGCCGCTCCGCGCCGACCACGGGTTCGACGAGCCAGCGGCCGTCCGGGCCCGCGATCGCGGATCCGCCGTCGAAGCCCGCCGGCTCGGGCAGCGCGAGAAGTTCGGCGCGCAGCGGGAAATCGGCTGGCACATCGGCGTATTCGAGGACCGCGCTCGCGGCGAGGGAGTAGACCCGGCCCTCCAGCGCGATGAAACGCGTGATATCCCTGGTATTCCGGATGGATCCCGGCCAGGTGGAGATGTGCAGGGTCGCGCCGTCGGCGTACAGCGCGTGCCTGGCCTGCGGCATCCAGTTCTCCCAGCAGGACAGTCCGCTCACCCGGAATCCGCCGAAATCGTGCGCGCGCAAACCGTTTCCGTCGCCGATCCCCCATACGAGGCGTTCCTCGTAGGTCGGCATGAGCTTGCGGTGCGCGCCGACCACGCCGCGAACCGGGTCGATCGCGACCAGTGTGCAGTACACCGTGCCCCGCACTCGCTCGGTGATGCCGAGATAGCAGAACATCCCGAGATCGCCGACCGCCGCCCGGACGGTCGCCAACTGCGGCCCGTCTAGCTCGACCGCGGCATCCAAATAGTAAGCGTAAGCGGCCTTTTGAACCGGATCGTCGAACCGCGCCCCATCCAGCGGCGCCAACCAGATCGGATAGCCGGACAGGAAGGTCTCCGGAAAGGCCACCAGCTCGACCCCTTGTCCGGCGGCCTCGGTCAGCCATTCGATCACGAGTTTCGTTCCGGCCGTTGAATCGAGCCAGGCCGGCCGAGCCTGTGCCGCAGCGATACGCATGCGCCGATAGTAAGCGTGCGGCTGTAATCAGGGCAGCAGCAACACTTTTCCCCGCCCGCCGGATCGCTGGGTCGCCAGAATCGCCGCGCGCACGTTGTCGAGCGGGAATATCCCCTGCACGGTCGAGGCGGCAGTGCCGTCCAGGACCAGGCGGCCCGCCTCGTCCAAGGCCGACCGCAATTCCTCGCGTCCTGCCCGGTGCACCCAATCACGCAGGCGGTACAGCACGACGGATACGTCGGGGCGGCGAGCCGATAGCGGACGACCCGACAGCAGCCCGTAATGCACCAGGCTGCCGCCGGACCGCAGCGTCGCGATAAAGCGCGTCGCCCTCCGCACCGCCCACCGCGTCGTAGCCGATTTCGGGTCCGCCGCCGGTCAACCGGATCAGCTCCCGCTCCCAACCAGGCTCCCGGGTGCTGAGCACCCCGGCCCATTCGGGTCCGGCGGTTCCCGGTCCGCCCGCGTCGCCGCGCACCAGCGCGACCGGCCGGATCCCGTGCCGGTTCAGCAGCCGCGCCAGCATGCCGCCGATGGCCGAGCCCGCCGCGTTCACCGCCACCGCGGGCGCGCCGCGGGGCAGCGCGAAGTCGGTGACCATCCGCACCGCGGTCAGCGGATTGATATAGGACAGCGCGGCCTGTTCGTCGGTCAGGTCCGGCAGCACGGGAAAACACCAGCGCGCCTCGGTGGTCTTCACCTGCTGCCAGGCGCCCGCACTTCCGATGGGCAGCACTCGGTCGCCCACCGCCAGGGTGGTGACACCCGGCCCGACGCCGCAGACCCGCCCGACACCTTCGAATCCGGGCACCAGCGGCAACTCGGTGCGCGAGGCGTAGGCACCCGAGACGGTCACCAGATCCGACGGGTTGATCGCCGCCGCGAGCATCCGCACCGAGACCGCACCGGCGCCGAGCGCGGGCGGCTCGTAATCCTGAACCCGCACCACCTCGGCGGCGGGTCCGAACCGCGTTACCACGGCTGCGCGCATGCGAAAACCTCCCGACTCGACGGCCTGATCGCTATTCCAGCACCGCGATCCGTCACGTCGGATCGCGGTCAGCATTCGACGACGGCGACGGCCAGACCGCCGCGGGAGGTCTCCTTGTATTTGTCGAGCATGTCGGCGCCGGTGGCGCGCATGGTTTGGATCACCTTGTCCAGCGAGACGTGATGCCTGCCGTCGCCGCGCACGGCCATGCGCGCCGCGGTGATCGCCTTGACCGCGGCGATGCCGTTGCGCTCGATGCACGGGATCTGCACCAGACCGCCGATGGGATCGCAGGTGAGGCCGAGATTGTGTTCGATGCCGATCTCGGCGGCGTTCTCGATCTGCTCGGGCGTGCCGCCGAGGACGGCGGCGAGTCCGGCCGCGGCCATCGCGCACGCCGAACCGACCTCGCCCTGGCAGCCCACCTCGGCGCCGGAGATCGAGGCGTTCTCCTTGATCAGCTGCCCGATCGCGCCCGCGGTGAGCAGGAATTCGACGACGCTGGCAGCGCTGTCGGTGACGAATCGCCGGACATAATGCAGCACCGCGGGCACGATGCCCGCCGCACCGTTGGTCGGCGCGGTGACGACCCGCCCGCCCGCGGCGTTCTCCTCGTTCACCGCCATGGCGTAGAGGGTGACCCACTCCATCGCGCGCAGCGGATCGCGCTCGTCGGATTCGGCGCAGAGCCGCTCGTGCAGCGCCGCCGCCCGCCGCCGCACCCGCAGCGCGCCGGGCAGCACGCCGGTGCCCGTCATACCGCGATCGACGCACTGCCGCATGACATCCCAGATGCCGAGCAGCTCGCCGCGCACCTGATCCGCACCGCGCCAAGACATTTCGTTGGCCAGTACGAGTTCGGCGATGGACCGTCCAGTGGCGCGGGTGAGCGCGAGCAGTTCATCGGCGGTATGGAACGGATGCGGCACCGCGACGGATGCGGTGATCGACCGGTCGATCTCGTCCTCGTCGAGCACGAACCCGCCGCCGACCGAATAATAGGTGCGCTCGAACCGGACCCGGCCATCGATATCCTTGGCGCGGAACAACATTCCGTTGGTGTGGAACGCCAGTTTGGTGCCGCCGAGCAGCACAACGTCGTCGATGGCGCAGGCGATGGGGTGCACGCCGCCGAGTGACAGCCGCCCCGTCTCGCGCACCCGAGCCGCGATGGCGGGCACCACATCCGGGTCGACCGTTTCCGGCCGCTCCCCCGCGAGCCCGGCGAGTACGGCCTCGACGCTGCCGTGCCCGTGTCCGGTCGCCCCGAGCGAACCGTACAGCTCCACCGATATCGTGGCCGTATCATGCAGCAGACCAGCCGATTTCAGCCGGTCGACGAAGGCCGCCGCGGCCCGCATCGGCCCGACGGTGTGCGAGCTGGACGGCCCGATGCCGACCCGGAACAGGTCGAAGACGCTGATCGTCACGCCGGGCCCCGCAGTCCGGTGTAGAGCGGAAAGCGTTGCGCCAGTGCGTCTACCCGGGCGGCGAGCGCCGCGGTGGGTTCGGTGCGGCACAGCGCGGCCGCGATGATATCGGCCACCTCGGTGAACGCGGCCGGGTCGAAGCCGCGCGCCGCCAGCGCCGGGGTGCCGATGCGCAGCCCCGAACTCACCATCGGCGGTCGCGGATCGAAGGGAACCGCGTTGCGGTTCACCGTGATTCCGATTTCCGCTAGCAGATCCTCGGCCTGTTTGCCATCCAGTTCGGCGGCGCGCAGGTCGACGAGCACCAGATGCACATCGGTGCCCCCGCTCACCAGGCCGATACCCGCGTCCCGGCAGTCGGCGGCAAGCAATCGGTCGGCCAGGATCCGGGCGCCGGTCAGCGTGCGCTCCTGCCGCTCGCGGAATGCCGGTTCGGCCGCCATCTTGAAGGCGACGGCCTTCGCGGCGATCACATGTTCCAGCGGCCCGCCCTGCTGTCCCGGAAACACCGCCGAATCCAGTTTCTTCGCCAATTCCGCTGTGGCGAGCACGAATCCGCCGCGTGGACCGCCGAGGGTCTTATGCGTTGTCGAGGTGACCACGTGCGCGTGCGGCACCGGGGACGGATGCAGCCCGGCCGCGACCAGGCCCGCGAAATGCGCCATATCCACCATCAGGTGGGCCCCGACCTCGTCGGCGATCCGGCGGAATTCGGCGAAATCCAGGTGCCGCGGATAGGCCGACCAGCCCGCGACGATCAGCTTCGGCCGGTGCTCGCGCGCCAACCGCGCCACCTCGGCCATATCGATCAGCTGGTCCTCGGCCCGCACATGGTAGGCCGCGACATCGTAGAGCCGGCCGGAGAAGTTGATCTTCATGCCATGCGTCAGGTGGCCGCCGTGATCCAGCGCGAGCCCGAGGATGGCGTCACCGGGCCGCAGCAGCGCATGCATCACCGCGGCATTGGCCTGTGCGCCCGAATGTGGTTGCACGTTGGCGTATTCCGCGCCGAACAGCGCGCGCAGCCGCGCGATGGCCAATGCCTCGATCTCGTCGACGTGCTCGCAGCCGCCGTAGTAGCGGCGGCCCGGGTAGCCCTCGGCGTATTTGTTGGTGAGCACCGTGCCCTGCGCCTGCATGACGGCGAGCGGCGCGTAATTCTCCGAGGCGATCATTTCCAGGCCGCGCCGCTGGCGGTCGATTTCGCGGTCGACCAATTCGGCCACTGCCGGGTCGAATTCGCGCAGCGGCTGGTCGAGCTGCGAATGGACGGCGGATGCTGGTTCGGCCATGGGGAGCCTTTCGTCTACGCGGATGCGTGGGGTTTCGGCTCCTCCCGCTCTGTCCAATGGCCTGAGAGATTCGCGCGGCGATCGCGCTTGCCCCGTCGGCGAGTACGCTTGCGGCGCACTACTTTCCAGAGTTGCCTGTCCGCGGCGATACTGGGCCTGAGAGATTCCCGGGAGGATGTTGCTCCTTCGGCTCTCCACCGGAGTGGAGATCTCTCGCCGCGGCTGAACGGCTGTATATTTTATTCAATTACGGCGTATTTCAATTGTTGCGTAAAACGCAACAGATGTTCGATGCGCAACTCAGTATTGCCGGGGTCACACCCCTTGTCAACGCGGCGCTCAACCCAGGTAACCCAGCCTGCGGCTGATCCCCGCCGCGCTCGCGCGGGCCAACTCGGCCGTGCGCGCGAACTTCTCCGGCCCGAGCCGATAGGACGGCCCCGAAACGCTCAGCGCCGCAACGACGGAACCACTGCTGTCGTACACCGGCACGGCGACCGCGTTCAACCCGATCTCCAACTCCTCGCGCACGCCGGCCCAGCCCTGCTGCCGCACCCCCGCCAGCTCCGCAGTGAGGTCGGTCACCTTGGTGACGGTGTTCGCGGTGTACCCGGCCAGCTTGGTCCCGACAAGTTTGCGCAGCGCCGCCGGTTCCAGCGCGGCCAGCAGCACCTTGCCGCTCGAGGTCGCGTGCGCCGGGCAGCTCTGCCCCACCCAGGACCGCAGCGCGATCGAACCCGGACCGATCGCCTCGACGATATTGATGATCCGATCACCGTCCAGCACAGCGATATTCGTCGTCTCGCCGGATTCGGCCGCGAGCGCGTTGCACGCGCCCTGACTCTGCCCGACGAGATCGGCCTGCGCACTGGTGGATCCGGCCAGCCGGACGATCGAGAACCCGAGCCGGTATTTGCCCCGCTCGGACAGCTGCTCGACGTACCCCCGCGATTCCAGCACGGCGACCAGCCGCGAAACGGTGGATTTGTGCACGCCGAGTTCGGCGGCGATCTCGGTGACACCGGCTTGGCCGAGTTTGGCGATGATCTCCATGACGAGCAGCGCGCGGTCGACGGACTGCACCGCGGCGGTCCGCCCGCTCTCCTCGAGATCCTGTTTCGCCATGACAACGCCATTCTAAGCGGAGGTCGCCGCCGCACCTCGATCACTCCCGGCTCGGCCCACCCGGATAAGTCCCCGGTTTCAGCCACCGCCGATGAGGTCAGCCGCCGCGGATGAGATCGGCGCATTTCTCCGCCATCGCCATCACCGTGATATTCGGGTTCACCGCAGGCAGTTTCGGCATGGCCGAGGCATCCACCACCCGCAGCCGCGCGACGCCCTTCACCCGGAGTTCGGGATCGAGCACCGCCATCGGATCGTCCGCCGCGCCCATCCGCGCGGTAGCCGCCGGATGGTAGACGGTGTTGTGCGTCGCCCGAACGTAATCCAGCAGTTCGTCATCGGTCACCGCGTCCGGTCCGGGCGCCAACTCCTCGGCGATCCACTCCCGCAGCGGCGTCTGCCCGGCGATCTTGCGCGCCAACCGGATTCCGGCCAGCATCACTCGTTCGTCGTGGCCGTCCGGATCGGTGAAGTAGCGCGGATCCACCCGGGGCCGGTCCCGGAAATCGCGGCTGCGCAACCGGACCGTGCCGCGCGAGCGGCCCTGAGTCACGTTGGGGGTCAGGCAGAATCCGTTGTCGGTGGTCGGATAGCCGTGGCGCACGGTGTTCATATCGAACGGCACGCTGCCGTAGTGCATCATGATGTCCGGCACCCGCAGCGCCTCGTCGGTGGTCGCGAATATCCCGATCTCCCACCACTGCGTCGAGGTGGTCACCATCGGCCGCGCGGCCGCCCAGAACACCAGCCCCTCCACGTGATCGTCGAGGTTCGAGCCGACGCCGGGCGCGTCGACCCGCACCGGCACGCCGATCTCCCGCAGATGTTCGGCCGGTCCGATTCCGGAGAGCAGCAACAACTTCGGCGTATCAATGGCGCCCGCCGTGACGATCACCTCGCGGCGCGCGGACACCGTATCGTATCCGGTCAGGTCGGGCCGCAGACAGCGCACGCCGGTCGCGTTGCGCGCCTCGTCGAACAGGATTTCGCTGACCCGATGCCCGGTGCGCACAACCAGATTCGGCCGAGCACCGAGGATCGGATGCAGATACGCGTGTGAGGACGACATCCTGGTGTTGTCCTCGTCCGCGTTGATCTGGAACCAGCCCGCGCCGTTGCGCACCGTCGCGCCGCGATTGAATTCGACCGTCGGCAGCCCGGCGGCCGCCGCGGCTTCCAGCACCGCGACCCCGCACGGATCGGCGGGCGGGATATCGCGCAGCCGCACCGGGCCGCCGCGCCCGTGGTGATCGCCTGGGGCATCGTTGTTTTCGAGCCGGGCGACATATGGCAGCACCTCGGCCGCACTCCAGCCCTTGGCGCCCATGGCCGCCCACTCGTCGAGCCCTTCGGCGGGTGGCCAGAACGCGATACACGAATTGTGCGATGAACATCCGCCGAGCACCTTCGCCCTGGCGTGCCGCAGAAAGCTGTTGCCGCGCGACTGCGGTTCGACCGGGTAGTCCCAGTCGTAGCCGGAGTCGAGCAGATGCATCCACCGGTCCAGCCGCAGGATGTCCTCGTTGCCGACATCGGAGGGTCCGGCCTCCAGCAGGCACACCGTCACGTCCGGATTCTCGCTGAGCCGGGCCGCGAGCACACATCCGGCCGTGCCGCCGCCGGCGATCACATAGTCGAAGCCGCTGTCAGACATCGCTTTTCGCCCCTTCGAGTGCCGCGTCGACCGCATGCGACGCCAGCGTGCCGATACCGCGCCTGCCCTTCAGCAGATACCAGAGCAGCCCGACCCCGAGAATGGCGCCGATGTAGACGAACGCGCCCCAGGTGTTGTACCAGGGCGTGCCGTACACCGAGGCCCGCGGCCAGGCCAGGTTGAGCGCCATGCCGACACCCCACACCACCGCGGCGATATTCACCGGCAGACCCCACCGTCCCATGGTGAAATATCCGCCCTCCACCAAATCCCTTGGCGGCCACTGCCCTTGGAGTCGTTTGCGCAGCATCGGGCCCGTCACCATGAGGTACGCCAGGTAGATCATGATGATCGCGATCGAGGTGAGCACCGTGAATATCTTGGGCTGACCGATATTGATCAGCAGGATCAGCGCGGAAAGCACGCCGATCACCACCGCGGGCACCAGCGGTGTCTGCGTCTTGGCGTGCACCCGGGCCAACTTCTCGCCGAACGGCAGCGCGTTGTCCCGCGCCATCGCGAAGGCCAGTCGGATCGCCGCGGTGTGCACGGCCAGCGAACACACCGTCACCGCGACCACGATGCAGCACAGGAAGATCCGGCCCAACGGGCCCCACATCACCTGCTCCACGATGTATTGCAGGCCGCCGTCGCTGCTGCCGATCTTCTTATCGGCCAGGTCGGGTGCGGCCATCACGGCGAAAACCAGGATGGCCCCGCCGATCACGAACGAGGCGAGTACGGCGCGCAGAATCGCCTTGGGCGCGGTGCGGCGGGGTTCCACCGTCTCCTCGCCGAGCGAACTCGCGGTGTCGAAGCCGTACATCACATAGCCCGAGGCGAGCGTGGCCACCAGGAACGCGCCGAGATAGCCGCCCGCCTGCCCCGCACCGTATCCGTGCGTGGAGAAGAACACCGCGGGACCGCGAGTCGCGTTGGCGGCCAGGATGATCGCGATCAGCACGGCGGCGATCAGCTCGACGAATACGCCCGCGCTGTTGATCATCGCCATCAGTCGCACCCCGAAGGCATTCACCAGGGTGGTGAAGATGATCATGACGGTGCCGAGCACCACCGCGTTGGTGGCGTAATCGTATTGACCGGTGCCGTCGCCGATCAGCTGGAAGCCGGACCACAGCCGGGGCAGGTTCAGCTGCAGCGCCAGCACGACGGCCGACAGCGTCACGATGGACGCGGTGAGCATCAGCCACCCCGACGACCACCCGAGGAGCTTGCTGCCCAACGCCTTCGACCAGTTGTAGACCGAGCCGGCCACCGGATACCGCGCCGCCAGCTCCATGAAGCACAGCGCCACCGCGAGCTGCCCGACGAATACCAGCGGCCACGACCACAGATATGCCGGGCCCGCGCTGCCGAAGCCGAAGTAGAACAGTTGGAAGGTGCCGGTCAGGATCGAGATATAGCTCACCCCGGCCGCGAAACTCGCGAACTTCCCGATACTTCGGTCGAGGGTTTCGCGATACCCGAAATCCCCCATGCCGTTATCGTCGGAAACGCTGTGTTCCTTGACTACCATTGCGACACCGTGCCTTTCGCGGTGCGTGGCCGTACGGGCTGTCCGGCCGTAAAACTGAAAATGCTGCTAGACGCCCTTGAACCACGCCGCCGGCTTCGGTGCCGTGTTGTGCCAGATATGTTTGATCTCTTGATATTCCGCGAGCCCGCTGGGGCCCAGCTCGCGGCCGTTCCCGGACTTCTTGAATCCGCCCCACTCCGCCGCCGCGGTGTAGTAGCCGAAGTCGTTGAGCCACACCGTGCCGTGCCGCAGCGCGCGCACCACCCGCTCGCCGCGCGCGGCGTCCGTGGTGCGCACCCCGGCGGCGAGGCCGTATTCGGTGTCGTTGCCGAGCCGGATCGCCTCCGCCTCGGTGGTGAACCGCTCCACCGTCAGGATCGGGCCGAAGGTTTCCTCCCGGACGATCCGCATGGTGCGGTCGCAGTGATCGAATATGGTCGGCAGGAAATAGCTGCCGTCGGCGAGCGCCGGATCGGCCGGGCGCGTACCACCGGTGACCAATTTGGCGCCCTCCGAAATACCCAGCGCGACATAGTCTTCCACCTTCGCCCGGTGCGCGGCCGAGACCAGCGGGCCGGTCTCGCTCGCCGGATCGAGGCCGGGGCCGACCTTGATCCGTTCGGCCCGGTCCGCCAATTCGGCCACGAAATCGTCGGCGATGGACGCCTCGACGATGAGTCGCGTTCCGGCGGAACACACCTGGCCCGAATGCAGGAATACGCCCGTCAGCACCTGATCGACCGCGCTGGCCCATTCGGCGTCGGCGAAGACGATATGCGGATTCTTGCCGCCGAGTTCCATCGCGACCCTGGTGAGGTTTTCGGCCGCGGCCCTGGCGATGATCCGCCCGGTCGCCGATCCGCCGGTGAAGGAGATCAGGTCGACATCCGGATTGGCGGTGAGCGCCGCGCCGAGCGCGGATCCGCTGCCCTGCACCAGGTTCAGCACTCCGGCGGGTACCCCCGCCGCCTCCGCCAACCGGGTGAACGCGATGGTGGTCAGCGGGGTGACCTCGCTCGGCTTGGCCACCATGGTGCAGCCCGCGGCCAGCGCGGGCGCCACCTTCCACGACATCTGCAGCAGCGGATAGTTCCACGGCGCGATCAGCACGCATACGCCGATCGGCTCGCGCACCACCCGGCTCAGCACCGCCGGATCGCCGACATCGATCAGCCGATCCGCCTGTGTGCCGACGAGATTCGCGTAGTAGCGGAATACCGAGACCACATCGTCGATATCGATCCGGCTCTCCGCCAACGTCTTTCCGGTGTCGACGGTCTCCAGCCGGGCCAGTTCCTCCCGGTCGCGCACCAGCAGGTCGGCTATTCGCAGCAGTAGCGCGGCCCGCTCGGCGGCCGGTGTCGCCGCCCAGGCGCCGTCATCGAAGGCCGCGCGGGCGGCGGCCACCGCGCGCAGCGCATCGTCCGGTGTCGCCTCGTCCACCGTCGCGGCGACGGAACCGCTGGCGGGGTCGATGATCTCGCGGATGCCACCGTCGGCGGCGTGCACCCAGTGGCCGCCGATGAACAGGTCCGGCTCGCCGTTCATCGGGCACTACCTCTCCCGTGCGCTCGCGATCTTCCCGAGCAATCGGACTGCGCGGGCGCACTCACTCGGCGCGAAACCCAATCGTGGAACTCCGAGATGTGATGCTCGGCCGGTACCAGCACCCCACCGTCGCGGTAGGCGCGCGAGGACATCGTCGGCTGGGTGCGCTCGCACGCCGCGAAATCCTGCTCGTTCACCCGATGGAACAGCTCGACCGAGCGCGACACGTCCCGACCCTGTGCCACAACATCTTTCGTGTACAGCCAGTCGCATTCCACCACGGTGCGGTCGACCGCGAGCGGATACATCCGGTGGAAGATGATGTGATCGGGCACCAGATTCACGAAGACCTGCGGCCGGATGGTGATCGCGAAGTATCGGCGATCCTGGTCTGCCCGGATACCGGGCAGCGGATCGAATCCGGCCGAGCCGTCGACGGTGAAACCCGCTATGCCCGGGCCGAATTCGGCGCCGTGCCCGACGAAGACCTGGGCGGCGAGCCCCTGCGCGAATTCGGGCAGCACCTCGGTGAGCTCGGGATGGATGGTGGCGCAGTGGTAGCACTCCATGAAGTTCTCCACGATGAGCTTCCAGTTGGCCGCGACGTCGTAGACGACGCGGCGGCCGACCGCGAGCCGCTCGATATCGTAGGCGTCGATGGCGGACGGGTCGCCCAGCCGTTCGGTGACCGCGCCCAGCACATCGGCCTCGAACGAGGGCGGCTGGTCGGCCAGGCAGACCCAGGCGTAGCCGAGCCATTCCCGCAGCGCCACCGGGATCAGACCGTAGGCCGTCCGGTCGATCGGCACCCCCGAAATATCCTTCAGCGCGGCGATATTCGGTGCCGCGACGAGTTTTCCGTCCAGCCCGTAGGTCCAGGCGTGGTACGGGCACTGCAGATTGCGGCGCACCTGGCCCGTGTCCTCGGTGCAGAGCATCGCCCCGCGGTGGCGGCAGATATTGAGAAAGGCGCGCAGCTCGCCGTCGCGGCCGCGCACCACCAGCACGCTCTCCCGGCCCACCTGCACCCGCCGGAACTGGCCGGGCTCGGCCAGATCGCCGGATCGCACCGCGCAGAACCACATTCGCTCGAACAGCCGCTCCTGCTCGGCCGCGAAAACACGGTCGTCGACATACCAGTTGCCGCCCAGGGTCGGTATGAGCGCGGGCCCGTCCGTCGTCGTCATGCCGTCACCAACCTTTGCGGATCGAAAAGTGCGATGGGGTGGGTGGTTTTCCCCTCGATGGCCAGATCGGCCAGGATCTCCCCCACCACCGGAACGAATTTGAAGCCGTGACCGGAGAAGCCACAGGCGATGGTCACCCTGGCCGCGTCCGGATGCCGGGCGATGACGAAATGCTGATCGGGGGTGTTGGAATACATGCAGGTCGCCGTGTGCACGGCCGGACCGTCCAGTGCCGGAAGGATTTTCCCGACCCGCTCGCGCATCTCCGCGATCTCTTGCGGATGCACCACCCGATCGATGGTGTCGGGCGTACATTCGATTCCCTTGCGGAAGAATGCCATTTTCACGCCGCCGTCCGGACCGTCGATGGCCGGGAATCCATAGATCTGGCTGCCCGCCGCGTCCTCGTCGATGTACACCGGCTGATCCTCGAAGGCCCGGATGCCGCCGACCGGATCGAGCCAGTACAGCACCTGCCGCTCGATGGTGATCGGGATGCCGAACTCCGCCAACAGCTTCGGCGCCCACGCGCCGGGACAGATCACCAGCTGATGCGCCCGGTAGGTGGTGCGCGCGGTGGTGACCCGCACCCCGTGCTCGTCCTCGGACCAGCCGAGCACCTCCTCGCCGAACGCCAGCGTCGCCCCGGCCCGCAGTGCGAGATCGATATGTGCCCGCACCGTCAACTCGGGCCTGGCGAATCCGCCCTTCGCCTCGTACAAACCGATATCGTCGCGATCCGGGGTGAAATTCGGGAAGCGGCGGCGGATTTCGGCGGCGTCGAGCACATCGTGCGGCAGCGACCATTCGCGGGCCGCGCGCAGGCTGCCCGCGACGGTCAGGCAGTCGGGCGGACCCAGGTAGAGGCCGCCGGTGATCCGGAAGACCTCGCTGCCGCTGTCGGCGGCCAACTGCTCCCACAGTTCGTACGCGCGCAGCAGCAGCGGGACATAGGCGGGATCCTCGAAATAGGACTGCCGGATGATCCGGGAACCGCCGTGGCTGGAACCCCGATCGTGCGCGGGGGTGAACTTCTCCAAACCCAGCACCCGCTGCCCGCGCGCGGCCAAGTGATATGCCGCGGCGCTGCCCATTCCGCCGAGGCCGATCACGATGACGTCGTAACCCCCAGTGGCCGTCGGCCCACCCGTCGCCCGACCACCACCCCCCACCGAATCGCTCCGCGATGCTGTCGTCATTGGCTACCTCCTGATCCGGGCCATCGCCGGGTCGACCACCGGTTCCGCGTGCACGGTCGCGGTGTGGCGCTGCCCGAGATATTCGGCTTGCACCACCGCGCCGGGCTCGACCGCCGCGGGCAGCCAGGCATAGGCGATACAGCGGCCGATGGTGGCCGAATAGCCCGCGCTGGTCACATAACCCGCACAGGTATCGCCGACGTACACCGGCTCCTTACCGAGCACCACCGCCGCCGGATCATCGAAAACTATGCTGTGCAGCGTCTTTTCGGGTACGGAGTGTTCCAACGCGCCCTTCCCGATGAAATCGCCCTTATCCATGCGTACCGCGAAATCCAATCCCGCGGCGGCGGGCGAGTGTTCGGGAGTCATATCGATCCCCCAAGCACGGTAACCCTTTTCGATGCGCAGGCTGTTGAACGCGATCCGGCCCGCCGCGATCATCTCGTGCGCCCGCCCCGCCGTCCACAGCAGATCCCAGAGCGCGCCGCCGTATTCGGCCGATGTGTAGATTTCCCAGCCGAGCTCGCCGACATAGGAGACGCGCAGCATGGTCACCGGTATCGCGCCGAGGTGGGTCCGCAGGGCGCGGAAATATTTGAACGCCGCATGCGAGATATCGTCTGGGCACAGGGGCTGCACCAGATCTCGCGCCGCAGGCCCCCACACCCCGACGCAGCAGGTGCCGCCGGTGATATCGCGCAGCGTCACCGAGCCGTCGTCCGGCAGATGTCTGGTGAACCAGTCGAAGTCGAGCGGACCGTTGGCGCCCACCTGGAACAGGTGGGCACCGAGCCTGGCCACGGTGAGATCGCTTCGGATACCGCCGTTTTCGTCGAGCAGCAGGGTGTATGTCACCGAGCCGACGCTCTTGTCCAGGTTGTTGGTGGTGAGCCGCTGCAGCAGGGCCAGGGCGCCCGCGCCGGACAGCTCGTAGCGGGTGAGCGGCGTCATGTCGTACATCGCGACGCGTTGCCTGGTCCAGTGCGCCTCGGCGATCGATATCGGCGACCAGAACCGGCCCGACCACTCGTCGCGCTCCGGGAACGGCACACCCGCCGCGCGAAGCCGTTGCGCGAGTTCGGCATTGGCCTCGTACCAGGCGGGGCGCTCCCAGCCGCCGCCCTCGAAGAAATAGGCGCCGAGCTCCACCTGCCGGGTGTGGAACGGACTGGTGCGCAGCCCGCGCAGCGCGGTGCGGTACTGGTGCGGATGGATGATGTCGTACACCTCGACGAAGGCCTGCGCGCTGGTTTCGCGAATGAATTCCGCACTGCGCGCGACGTCCTCGAAGCGGTACAGATCGCATTCGTGCACGTCGGTGCCGGGCGTGCCGTCCACGATCCACTGCGCCGTCGCGCGCGCGACGCCCGCCGAGTGCGTCACCCAAACCGCCTCGGCCACCCAGAATCCGGCCAACTCGCGGTGTTCGCCCATGATCGAGAAACCGTCGGGGGTGAAGGAGAAGATGCCGTTGAAGCCTTCCTCCACCTTCGAATCACCGAGCGCCGGAAGCAGTTCCACCGACTCGTGCCAGGCGGGCCCGAAATCGGCCTCGGTGAACGGCAGCATCGACGGCATGCTCGCCGCCACACCGGGTTCCGGTAAATCGACCGGATCTATCGGCATCGGCCGGTGGCCGTAATAGCCGATCCCGATTCGGTCGACATGTTCCCGGAAATACAGATCTTGATCTTGATGCCGCAGAATCGGCAGGCTCGCCTCGCCGAGTTCGGTATTGCGGCCCGCCAGCGGCGCGATCGGACCCGTTTTCGCGTATTGGTGCGCCATCGGCACCAGCGGCAGCACCAGACCGACCTTTTTCGCCAATTCCGCACCCCAGAATCCGGCCGCGCAGACCACGATATCCGCGGGTACGATGCCGTCGGCGGTCTCCACACCGATCACCCGGCCGCCGCGCTCGACAATTCCGCGCACATGCTGATGTCCGCGGAATTGGGCGCCGCGCGCGGTCGCGAGCCGGGCCTGTGCCGCCGCGGCGCGCACCGCCTTCGCCAAACCGTCTGTCGGCGTGTGGAATCCGCCGAGAATGCGTTCCCGATCCAGCAGCGGGTGCAGCGCGGCGCATTCGGCCGGGTCCAGCAGCCTGCCCTCGATACCCCACGACCGCGCCCACCCGGCTTTGCGATGCAGATCGCGCCAGCGTTCCTGGGTGGTTGCCACCTCCAGCCCGCCGACCCGGTTGAACACCCAACCCTCCGGATGTTCCAGGGCGCCGAATTTTTCAGTGGTGTATCTGGCGAATTCGGTCATGGTTTTCGACGGATTGGTCTGAAACACCAAACCCGGTGCGTGAGAAGTGGATCCGCCGGTGGTGAACAGCGGGCCGCGGTCGAGCACGGTGAGATCCGTCCAACCGCGCGTGGTGATTTCCTCGGCCAGCGACGCGCCGACGATTCCGGCGCCGATGACGACAACTCTTGGATTGGCCAAGGCGTGCCTCCGATGTTGCTCGATTCGCAACGAATTCGTATTACGCAACAGATGGTCCCGCCGGACCGCCGGGCTGTCAACCGCTGGAAACCGTTCGTTCACAAAAAAATTCGCCGTTGACGGTGGCGGCCAGCGCGGCGCACACTGTTGCGTGATGTGACGCTGTTGCGCATTAAGCAACTAGGAGGGTCATGGAATCCGTCATGAAATCCCCAGCCACCGAACTGTTCGTCGCCGAGGCGGCGGATCTCCCGGTAGGCGCGGTCGCCACCGTCCGGCCCGAACACGGCGGGCCGATCTCGGTATTCCACACCGCCGATGGGCTTTTCGCGATCGACGACACCTGCACCCATCAGGACGCGTCGCTGGCCGACGGCTGGGTGGACGGCTGCACGGTCGAATGCCCGTTGCACGAATCGTGTTTCGATCTGCGCACCGGCCGGGTATCCGGCCCGCCCGCCAAGGTCGCGGTGCGCACCCATCCGGTGCGGGTAAGCGACGGCCGCATTTTCGTGATGGCCGTATCCGGAAACAAGGAGACGCCGTGACACGGCATATCGTGGTGGTCGGCGCGTCGCTGGCCGGATACTCGGTGGTCGGCGCGCTGCGCGAATTCGGCCACGAGGGCCCGATCACCGTGCTGGGCGCGGAAATTCATCCGCCCTACGACCGCCCGCCGCTGTCCAAGGAATTCCTGCGCGGCGATGTCGATGTGACGCTCGCCCGCCCGGAGGACGAATCCGACTCCCGCACAACGTGGTTGCTCGGCCGCAGGGCCGTCGGCCTCGCCGCCGGGGCACCACCCCGCGTACTCATCGACGACGGTACCGAAATCGCCGGTGACTCGGTCGTCCTCGCCACCGGAGCCCGCGCCCGCACCCTGCCCAGCGCCGGAACACTGTCCGGCGTCTACACCCTACGCACGCTCGATGACGCGCGCGCGATCCGGGCCGCGCTGGCGACCGCACACCGGGTGGTGATCGTCGGAGCCGGGCTGATCGGCGCTGAAATAGCCTCTACCGCAGCTGGTTTCGGTCTGGATGTGACGGTCGTCGAGATCACCGACGCACCGCTCGCCGCGGTATTCGGCACCCGTATCGGCGCGCTGTGCGCGAACCTGCACGCCGCCAACGGCGTACGGTTGCGCACCGGTGTCGCCGTCACGGAATTCCTGGGCGCGCAACAGGTCACGGCGGTGCGCCTGAGCGACGGCAGCGAATTGCCCGCCGACGCGGTGATCGTCGGCATCGGCGCGGTGCCGGAAACCGAATGGGCCCGCGCCAGCGGCATCGTCATCGACAACGGTTTCCGCACCGACGCCGACTGCCGCACCTCGCTGCCCGGTGTCTACGCGATCGGCGATTGCGCCCGCGGCTACGATCCGCACCTCGGCACGCATCACCGCGGCGAGCACTGGACCAATGCGCGGGTGCAGGCCCGCATCGCGGCCGCCGCCATCACCGGCGCGCCGCGACGCCCGGCGCCGCCTCCGTACTTCTGGTCGCGGCAGTATGGACGGATGATCCAGTTCGCGGGCGCGCGCGAACCCGCCGACACGGTCCGCATCGTCGACGGCGACCCGGCCGGGCCGTCCTGCACCGCGCTCTACGAGCGCGACGGCGTCCCGGTCGCCGTCTTCGCCATCGACAATCCCCGGCTCTTCACCCGGTACCGTAAAGAACTCGAGCGGCGCCACGCACCGATCGCAACCCTGTAGGAGGATTCGTGTCCCAAACCGTTCGCGGCATCGTCGCACGCACCAAAGCGGCGCCGGTCGAACTCGTCGACGTGGTGCTGCCCGATCCGGGACCGCACGACGTGGTGGTGCGGATCCAGGCGTGCGGAGTCTGCCACACCGATCTGCACTACCGCGAGGGCGGCATCAACGACGACTTCCCATTCCTGCTCGGACACGAGGCAGCAGGCGTCGTCGAAACCATCGGCGATCAGGTAACCCACGTTGTCCCAGGCGATTTCGTCATCCTCAACTGGCGCGCGATCTGCGGCGAGTGCCGGGCGTGTAAGCGAGGGCGGCCGTGGTACTGCTTCGACAGCAGCAACGCCAGCCGCAAGATGACCCTCGCCGACGGCACCGAACTGAGTCCGGCGCTCGGCATCGGCGCATTCGCCGACAAGACGCTGGTGCACGAAAGACAGTGCACCAAGGTCGATCCCGCGGCCGACCCGGCCGTCGCCGGACTGCTCGGCTGTGGCGTGATGGCCGGACTCGGCGCGGCGATGAACACCGGCAACGTCTCGCGCGGCGACACCGTCGCGGTGCTCGGCTGCGGCGGTGTCGGCGACGCCGCCGTCGCGGGCGCCCGGCTCGCCGGCGCCCGCACCATCGTCGCCGTCGATCGCGACCCGCGAAAGCTGGTCTGGGCCAAGGAATTCGGTGCCACGCACACGGTGGACGCGAGTACCGAGGACGCCGTCGCCAAGATCAAGGAGTACACCGACGGATTCGGCGCCGACGTGGTGATCGACGCGGTCGGCCGCCCGGAGACCTGGAAGCAGGCCTTCGATGCCCGCGATCTGGCCGGAACCGTGGTGCTGGTCGGCGTGCCGACACCGGAGATGACCATCGAACTGCCGCTGATCGAGGTGTTCTCCCGCGGCGGCGCGCTCAAATCGTCCTGGTACGGCGACTGCCTGCCCGAGCGCGACTTCCCGATGCTGGTAGACCTGTACCGGCAGGGCCGGTTGCCGCTGGAACGCTTTGTCTCCGAACGGATTCCGCTCGACGGTGTGGAGAAGGCGTTCACCGCGATGCGGGCGGGCGAGGTGCTGCGCTCGGTGGTGGTGCTGTGATCGAGCGGGTGGTCACCTCGGGTGTCTTCACGCTCGACGGCGGCACCTGGGAGGTGGACAACAACGTCTGGTTGCTCGGCGACGACCGCGAGGTACTCGTCATCGACGCCGCGCACGACGCCGCCGCCATCGCGGCGGCCGTCGGCGCGCGCCACGTGGTCGCGGTGCTGTGCACGCACGGGCACAACGACCATGTCACCGTGGCGCCGGAGCTCGGCGCCCTGCTCGACGCGCCGGTTCTCCTACACCCCGCCGACGAGCCGCTCTGGCGAATGACCCACCCGGACAACGACTATCGCTCACTCGACGGCCGCAACCGGATCACCGTGGCCGGTGCCGACATCGATATCCTGCATACTCCCGGCCACTCCCCCGGCTCGGTCTCCCTGCACCTACCGGAGGCGGCGGCGCTGTTCACCGGCGACACCCTGTTCGCTGGCGGACCGGGCGCCACCGGGCGCTCCTACTCCGATTTCGGCACCATTATTGATTCGATCCGTACGCGTCTGCTCACCCTGCCCGAGGAAACCACCGTGCACACGGGCCACGGGCCGACCACGACGATCGGCGCCGAACGGCCCGCGCTCGCGGACTGGATCGCTCGCGGGCATTGATCAGGTTGCGCCGCTTAATGGTTCATTCCTGGATCGGAGAGGTTTCGTTGGCGAGCGGGATGCCCGGTTACGGATTGATGCCTAGGTCGGAGAGGATTCCATTGGCGACCAGGACGCCCGGCTGCGGACCCCGCGCCTAGTTCGGAAAGGATTCCGTCAGCGGCCAGGACGCCCGGGCTACTAAGTCATGCCCAGATCAGCGAGGATTTCGTTGGCGGCCCGGATGCCGGTTTCGGCGCCGCCGTTCATATATCCCTGCGAATCCGGCGAGGTGTGTTCACCCGCGAGGTGGATGTTGCCCTGGCGCATCCCCTCGTATCCGGCGAAACGATGACAGTAGCCGACGGGGTAACAGCTATACGCACCATAGGAATTCGGATTCAGGTGCCATGCCGAAAGGGTCGCCTTGCCGTTCCACAGCTCGGCGACTCCTGGCACCACCCGATCGAATTGCGGTAGCACGGTCGCGACGGCGTCGCGCACGGCGGGATCATCGGCGGTCAGAAACGGTTGGGGCGGTTGGAATCTCAGCGCGCCGAGGCCTCCTCCGTATTGGATCGCGATGCCGTGCGCACCGGACTGTCCGGCGGTGGCGTCCCAGATCTGCTGGTAGCCGAGGTCGGTGAAGCTCATCCCGGTGGACGAACCGGGCCATGGCCCGCCGCCGACCCAGGGACGCGCGGTGAACTGCATATTCAGCTTCGTGCAGCTGCCCATCGCCAGCGTGGTCAGCACACCCGACATCCGCGCGTCGAAACCCGCTGCGCGGTAATCGATCCGGTCGTACACCCCGAGTGGCACCGCCAGGATGGTGTGATCGGCGACCACGGCACCGCCCTCCTCGAAGGTCAAGGTCTGCGTGCCGTCCGCGTTGCGGGCGATGGCCGCCAGCCGCGAACCGAACCGGATGGCGCCCTCCGGCAGCGCCGCGGCGATCGCCTCCGGCAATCGCTGGTTGCCGCCGGTGATCTCGAAGCGTTCATCGGAGGCGCTCCACACTCGCGGATCGTCGGGATCGGCCTGATCGCCCATGAGGTACACCAGGTTCAGCGCCGTCTGGCCGACGGTCGGCATCCCGTATTCCACCACGTACGCGTCATCGAGGAATCGCGCTATCCACGAACCGTAGCCGCCGGGTACCCGGGTCGAGATCCATTCCGCCAGTGAGAGATTGCTCAACGCGACGGATGCCGGATTCGACCGGTCCCAGGTCGGCGCGTCCGGCCCGGCCGCGGCCAGGTCACGCCGCAGCGCCTCGTACACCGGCCGGAAATCGGCGACGAACCGCTCCTGCCGGATATAGCCGCCATCGAAATACAGCAGATCATGGCTGTCCGGCGGCGCGGCCCGGCGGACATCGGTCAGCGGCAGCCCGAACCGCGCGCACAGCTGCCGGATCGCGGTGTGATCGGAATCTATTGCCTCACCACCGTATTCGCTGACCTGACCGTCGGCCCAATAGTCGCGTTCGGAGAACATCCGCCCGCCGACCCGGTCGCTCGCCTCGTACACCGTCGCGGCGACGCCCGCATCGGCGAGTGTCGACGCCGCGGCCAATCCGGCGATCCCCGCGCCCACGATGGCGATTCGCGGTGCGTCCGCGGCCCGCGCCGCGGACGGCCGCGCCGCCGCACCCGCGAGCAGTGCCGCACCACCCAGCACCGCACCGAATTTGAACAGCTCGCGCCTGCCGAATACCCCGGCCCGCCGCGCCTCCCGGAATTCGAGCACCGGCATGCCGATCCGCTCCGCCCGCCCGTAATCGGCAACGGTCCGCCGCACCAGCCGCATCATCTGAGTCCGTGGCACGACCCACCCTTCCACTCCCGGAGCCCTGAAGAATATTCAGTCTAAAGAGCACCCGCCCGAACCGAATTCGCCGAACTGTCACCTATCCCACCCGCCCCCAACCGATTCGGCGCTTGACAGATCGTCTCGAAATCAGTCGACCGCAGCACAGTGACCGTGCCCGCCGTCGCCGCCGACCTCGCGCTGATGACCGGAAATGCCGTGCAATGCATCCTTTCCGACGATGAGTGGACGCTGAGCCTGCGCCGAATTCACGCGGCGCTGCGCCCCGGCGGTCACCTGGTTTTCGAAACCAGACGCCCCGAGCGCCGAGCCTGGGAGGACTGGGCCGCCGATCCCGGGCCGGTCACGGTCGACGTTGCGGGCATCGGGCCCGTGCGCCAACTGCGCACGGTCACCGATGTGCGGCTCCCGTTCGTCTCCTTCCGCGTCGAATACCGATTCGAATCCGATGGCGCGGTGCTCGTCTCGGATTCGACCCTCCGCTTCCGCGACCGGAATGAGCTCGCAGCGAGCCTGGCCGCCAACGACTTTCGCGTACTCGATGTTCGGGAGGCGCCGGATCGTCCCGGCCGCGAGTTCGTCTTCATCGCCACCCGCGACTGAAACAGCTGCCGGGTCATTAAGCTGGGTTGTTCCGGCCCACGATCCGAAAGGTTCCGGGATGTCCGAATATCTCGACGCATTGCAGGCGGCCGCGGACGGCATTTCCGGGATCGAGGCCGCGGCGGCCACTTCCGGTTCGGCGCGGCTCACCACGGAGCTCACGGCGGCGCTCACCCGGCTCGATGCGGCGCGAACCGCGCTGTCGCAGCTGATTTCGACGCTGCCGGGAACCACCTCGCCCGACACGGTGGCGGCGCTGAACTCGGAGCTGACCGCGATCGGGAATGCGAGGACCCAGCTCGGGAACGCGCTCGGTGACGTCGGCGCCGAATCGACGGTGGCCACCGTCGCCGGGATCGCCGCGGCGCGGCACAGCCTGGAGGCCGCGCTGCATGCGGCGCGGGCGCTGGAAGAGCAGGCTCCGTAACCGAGCCAACGGCTATCCGACAGCGACCGACCCGGCGAATTAGTGACCTCGATCACACTCGCATTTCGGATGGAACCCATTGGGCCGCCGCGCGTCTAAACCCAATGACCGACAACAACATTCGAGACAGGAAATCCGGATGAAACTCCGCATGGCCATTGTCTTCTCCGCGGCGATCGTTGGCTCGGGCCTGATCGCCGCCGGAGCCGCCACCGCAGCCCCCACCGCAACCGGCCCGCAGCCGGGCTACCAGATGGTCGACGCGCCCAACAACGGATGCCTGCCCCCGCCGCTCGGCCCGGATGGCAAGCCGCTCCCGCCGCCGGTCGGCCCCGACGGCAAGCCGCTGCCGCCCCCGTCCGACCTCAACGGCAAGCCGTGCCCGCCGCCGGACGCACCGAAGTCCTGAGTTAGCCCGGCAGGACAGCAGAACGCGGACGCCCCAGCCCGGGCGTCCGTGTTCTGCCGTCGGCTACTCCGGCCGAAAACCAGCTGCGCCAAGGTAAACCGGCCGCCTCGGAACCGTTCAGCCGATGGGTTCGATGGCCGCCGCCCGCAATGCCGGTAGCAGGTCGTACAGATGCTGACCGGGGCAGGTCGTCTGGCCCGCGATCGCCGACCAGTCCCGGTGACCGGCGATGGACGGCATCTCGACCGAAAGTCCGGTGGTCGGATTGGTGTATCGGACATCGGCCGTCGGATCCAATCCCAAACCGGCGCAAAGCTTTCCGAGCACGTCGCGCAGCGCGCCCAGCGACGCCATGGTCGGCTCTGTCGCATCGAAGTTCCCGATCAGACAGATGCCGATATTGCCCGGGTTCGCGTTGTAAACATGGCCCGCCTCAACGACTTCCGCGCCGGGCGCCAATACCGCACCGGGCCGGAAGATCGGCGCTGAGTCGCCGGTGTCGCGACCGGCGTAGACGACACCGTTCGGGTCGATGATCAGGTGGTAGCCGATATCACCCCAACCGCGCCCACCGTGGGCGGGCGATGCGTGGAATACGTACACCGCGCGCACAACGTCGCGATAATCGGTGGCGCCGGTCCCGTCGAAATCGAAGGTGTGGTGGACGGTGATCAGCTGAGCGGGCGCGAATTCGTGATCCGTCCAGGTCAGCAGCGACTCGTCGGCCGCCCACCCGGTACGGGTGACGGCCGGGAAGCCCCAGGCGAACGACGTTTCGACAGGATCCCGGAATGGCGGTGCGCCGACCATATCTCCAGCATAGGTCCGACAGGGCGGCGCGGGTATCGTTCCGCAGGCGAGAATTCCGGCGCGATCACCGTTGGCATCGTCCGGCGGGTAGTCGCCGCAAATGCGCGCCGACCCATCCAGTGAGCTTGTCCAGCAAGGCGATTCCGTCGGTGAATGCGCCCGAATCCGGTTCCGCGCCCAAAACTACCGCGGTCCAACCGGATCCGTTGCGCAGCACGGCCATCTGCCGCACCAGGTTGCCCTGCTCGTCGGGACCCCAGCCCGCCTTGACCGCCGCGCCGGGCAGCCGGGCCAAACCCCATTGCTGTTCCGGGACAAGCCTTCGCATCAGCGCGAGGACGTCCGGCCCGAGCTCGATACACGGCAGGTGCGCGGTGAACAGCGCCTGCCGCACGGCACTCCATTCGGTTTGACCGAAGGCGGTGTACTCCCGCCGGACCCGCCGCGATCGCACCCGGGTGACGGTGTCGCCGCCGTCCCGCAGCACCGCTTCGACCGCCGCCGCCGCGACGGCCGGTGGTCCGAGCATCGACCACAACCGCTCGGCCGCCGCGTTGTCGGATCGGGTGATGGCCGGTGTCACATAGGGTTTCGCGGCCGTCGGCGCCGCCCGCAGCGCGGCGACAGCGAGTGGCACCTTGCTGGTGGACCAGGCGACGCCGCCGGACCAGTCGCCGAGCGCGATGCCGTGGCCGCCGCCGACCGGGGCGCAGGCGAGCCCGACCGTTCCCGGCAGTTCCACACCGAGGGCGGCGAAACTATCGGACAAGGAACGGAATTCATCCGCAAACATATTTCACAATGCTCCTCCGGCGCGGGGTGTGACGCGGGAAAATGACGATCTGGCCGGTAAGCGATGCTCGCGCAAAAGTTGTAGACGAAGGAGGCGGATATGGCAGCCGCCGATTCCACCGAAGGACGGCAGGAGACGGGCCGGGTCGATGCCGCGGCCCCGGGTCTGGCGCGGGGCGCCATCGGCCTGCGCGAGGTGCTGTTCCAGTCCGTCACCTCGATGGCGCCCGCGGGCGCTGTCGCGCTCTCCATCGCCGTCGGCGCCGGATATGCCGGTGGCGCACTGCCGCTGGCGGTCCTGCTCGCCCTCATCGCCTGCCTGCTGGTGGCCACCTCGATCGGACAGCTCGCCAAACATCTGCCGTCCGCGGGCAGCATCTACACCTACCCCGCCGAGGCCCTGCATCCGGCGATCGGATTCCTGGTCGGCTGGGGTTACGGGCTGGTCGAGGCGCTGATCGGCCCCACGACGACGGTCCTCGTCGGCTATCTGGTCGGCTCGGTGCTGCACAGCGAATTCGACTGGCCGTTCACCGCCACCTGGATCGTGGTCATGATCGCGGCGGCCCTGCTGATCGCGCTGCTGAATTATCGCGGCGTGCGGATCAGCGCGCAGGTCGGCACCGTGCTCGGCCTGTTCGAGATCCTGGTGTTCTTGGTGCTGGCCTGCTGGCTGGTGATCAAGGCGGGCACGGCGAACACCGGGAGCGTGTTCACCCTCCACTTCGCGAAAGTCGAAGGCTACCAAGGGTTCTCCGGCGTCGCGGCGGCGTCGATCTATACCATCCTGGCATTCATCGGCTTCGAGGCCTCGGCGCCGCTCGCCGAGGAGGCCCGCAATCCGCGCCGCACCATACCCGTCGCCGTGGTGGCGTCCTGCTGCGCCATCGGCGTGTTCTATGTGTTCACCACCTATGCGGGCGACGTGTACTTCGGGCCGGACCGATACGTGAGCTTCGGCGAGCTCGGCGACGGCAGCCCATGGGTCGCGCTCGCCCGCGACGTGTGGGGAATCGGTTGGGTGCTGGCGTTTTTGGCGATCTTGAATTCGACCTTCGCCAACGGGAACGCCGGCACGCTCGCGACCACCCGCACCTGGTATGCCATGTCCCGGATCGGGCTGCTGCCCGCCGCACTGGCGCGCACCCATCCGCGGTGGAATTCGCCGCACGTCGGCGTCATCGTCCAACTGCTGGTGACGCTGGCCGTCGGCCTGCCGATCGGCATCCACTTCGGCCCGAGCGCGGCCTTCGTCTTCCTCGCCACCATCCTGTCCGGCGTGATGATCGCCGTCTACATGGTGTTCAACCTGTCGTGCATCATGTACTACCTGCGCCGCCAGCGTGCCGAATTCAATTGGCTACTGCATCTGGTGATTCCGGTGCTCGGCATCGCGGCATTCGTCCCAGCCTGGCTCACCGCGATGGGTATCGGCACCTCGGTACTGAAATTCGTTACCCCGCTGACCTATCCGTCGAGCGCGGCGGGCCTGATCATCGGAATCTGGTATCTCATCGGCATTCTCGTACTCGGCTATCTGCGTGTGCGGCATCCCGAACGGCTACCGCAGATGCGGCGGGTCTTCGCCGACGAGTCGTGAGCGGCCCGAATCTCGTTACGGTTCAGAGGAACTGCCCGCTGGCCAGGTAGGGCGCGGGGGTCGGCATACCGCGCACGGCGAGGTAGCCCTCCTGACCGAGCTGGAGTCCGGCCGCCAACCCGACATCCACCGCCCATTCGTTGGCCGTGGTGATGCAGTTGACGAGCGTATCGGCCTGCGCCGTAGCGAGCGCTTCCCAGAGCAGGTTCTCCGCGATGTCGGAATCGGCGGCGGCCAGCAGGACCGGGCGTCCCCGGCCGTCGATGTAGACGTAACCGGGCCGGTCCGGACGGGATACGACCAGGCGGTGCTGCTTCAGCAGATACTGATGGTCCTCGCCGTGACCCGCGCCGCGCAGTCGCTGATCCAGCCGATCCATCCAGTCGAAATCGTCGGCCGACCCGTCGGACAGACCGGTCACCGCCACCAGCCGGGCCCGATCGACGGTGCCCACCATGCGCATCTGCGGGTGCAACGAGAAACCGGCCAACCGATAGCGGCGCGTCGCCGCGGGATGCACTGTGGACGAGAACATTCCTTGACGGCCGTCGGCGTGGGCCAGCACCGCGTCGAGCAGCCGCTTGCCGATACCGCGCCCCTGCCGGTCCGGCAGCACACCGTAAGTTGCCAAGTACCACAACCGATCCCGGTTCTGCGAGATCGCGAACCCGACGATCCGCGCATCCTCGACCGCGACCCGACAACCATGCGGGTCCACCTCGAGGAAGTAGCGCATGCGGTCGATCCACCCCTTCGCCGCCTCCGCCGAACGAGGTTGCGGCTCAGGCTCACTCACCCGCCGATCACGCCGATCGCCGTCGAGGAACACCACATCCGACGTCCGTTCCGCCCCCGCCAGGTCGTCCGCACCCATCGGCCTGACCACAACACAATCCATGCCGCCTACGGTACGAATAATCCACCTGTGCGGAAACCGATTTTCGGGCCGACACCAACCCCGCGCGATCTCACGATTCCCATGACAGCCAACCGGTTTCGACACGATCCACACACCTGACATCGTCAATCGAGCAACCGGCGCAGTAGCGCCAGCGATGTCGCCACCTGTTTTCGTTCGGCGGCGGTGAGCCGGTCGGCGATGAGGTCGGCGAGATGTTCGTGGCCGGTTGCGCGGCGCTCGGCGAGCAGGGCGCGGCCGTCATCGGTGAGGGTCAACAGCTTTCGCCGTAGATCGGCGCTGTCGGCGGTGCGGCGCAGCAGGCCGCGGTCGACGAGCGCGGTGACCGTCGCGGCCATCGATTGATGGCGGAGTTTGTCGGCGCGGGCCAGGTCGGCGATGGTCGCCGGACCGTCGCGGTCGAGGCGTTTCAGCACCGAAACCTGCGACAGCGACAGTTCACGCTCCGGCGAGACCGCGCGCATGCGCCGAACGAGCGCACCGACCACCGACTGCAATTCTTCCGCGATCTTCTCGCTTGCCACCTCGTTCACGACTCACTACAGTACAGCAACACTGCACAGTTTGCCTGTATATTATCGCCGGGTTGCCGAGCATGGAGGATGGCATCGAATGACCGAGGATCTGGTCACCGCCGAGCTGACGGTCGACGGACGGACCCGCACGTTCAGCGTGCGTCCGCCGTCGGATCGCGGCGCGCCGCTGGTATTGGCGTTGCACGGCAACATGTCCGGTACGGGCGACCGGCTTTCGGCCGGTGGCGCCGGACCGCTCATGGACCAGTGGCTCGGATTCGGCGCGCAGGCCGCGGAATCGGGTATCGCGGTGGCGTATCCCGATGGCTGGCAAGAATGTTGGGCCGATGGGCGCGGGGTCACCGCGGCCGACGAGGCGGGCGTCGACGATATCGCCTTCCTGCGGCGGCTGATCGACCGGTGCGCCGAACGGTTCGGCACCGCACCGGATCGAACGATCGTCGCCGGAATCTCCAACGGCGCGTTCATGTCTCACCGGGTGGCATTGGAACTGGCCGAGCAGGTACCGGTTTTCGCCGCGGTGGCGGGCGCACTTCCGGCCGCGCTGCGCGATATCCGTCCGACCCATGCGGTTTCGGCGATGCTGATCAACGGCACCGCCGATCCGATCCAGCCGATCGAGGGCGGATATTCCCGCCATCGCGGACCGAACGGTGAATTACGCGGCCGCACACTGAGTTCGGCCGAAAGCGCCGAGCACTGGCGCGCGATCGACCGATGCCGCGGCGCCGGCACGACAACGACCACCGCACTGTCCAGCCGACACACCGTCGACGGCGGCGTCGGAGGTAGCCGGGTGACCGCGTGGACCGTTTTCGGCGGCGGTCATAGCTGGCCCGGCGCCCCGATACCCGCCGAATGGGCAGGCGCCCCAGGGTTCGCCACCACACAGGAATTCGACGCCGCCGTGGAGATCCTCCGGTTCGCCCGTCCGCTGCTCGTTCCGGCGCGGGATCGCAAGCTCTGAAATCAACCGACCACCAAGGAGTTCGACTATGTCCGTGATGGGAAAACTATTGGCGAACAAACGCGCGGGCGACGAAGGTTTGGCCTGGAATCGACCGAATCTGGCCGGGGACAGCACATTTCGGATCACCAGCCCCGATTTCGAGCACGAATCGCACCTGAACATGATCCACGCGGGAAAGCGGCTCGGCGGCCAGGACCGCTCCCCCGCGCTCACCTGGTCGCCGCCGCCCGCGGAAACGGCCCAACTGCTGCTGGTGATCGAGGATCCCGACGCACCGATGAAGACGCCGTTCGTGCACGCCGTCGCACTCCTGGACCCCACGCTCGGCGGCCTCCCGCAGAACGGGCTCGCCGCGGACGAGCCGGCGCCGGGCGCGCTGATCCTGCGTTCGGGTTGGGGCCGCGGCTATATGGGCCCGGCGCCGATCAAGGGACACGGCCCGCACCGCTACGTCTTCCAACTCTTCGCCCTCGCCGAGCCGATCACCATCGGGAAATCCCTGGAGTCGGCGAAACCGGCCGAGGTGCTGTCGGCCGGACGCGCACTCGCCCGTGCCCGCATCGACGCCTTCTACGAACGCGTGTGAGCTAATCCATTACGGCCGCATCACACCACGCTGCCCGCGCCCGCCGCCGCGAGCCGCCGGGCCAACTCATGGCAGCGGCTCGCGAGCGACGGCGGGTCGAGCACTTCGAAATCGTGCCCGAGCAGCAGCATGTGCATCAGGACGAAGTCGAGATCGCGCCCGCCGCTGCGCACCTCGCAGCGTTCGCGCCCGCGCGACAGCACCACGGCCGCCGCCGGCGGAATCTGCGCGCGCACCACGTCGGCGGGCGCGGATACGAGGAAGCGCGCTCGGTGCGGGTAGACCCGGCTCGCCACGCTCTCCTGCACGTAGCCGACCGCGTCGGGTACGTCGCGGGGGTGGAATCGCCAGGTCCGCGCGGATACCGCGGACATCCGGTCGACCCGGAAGGTGCGCCAATCCGCCCGGTCGAGATCGTATGCGAACAGGTACCAGCGCCGGTCGGACGCGACCAGGCGATACGGCTCCACCCGCCGCAGCCGCACCTGACCGCCGGACGGGTAGTCGAAGCCGGTCTCCACCTCGTCGCGGCAGGCCCGGGCCAGCGTCATCAGCACATCGGGATCGACCGGTATGCGCCCGCCGTCGAAGGATTCCACCGCGACCGACAGCGCGCGCACCTCCTGCCGCAACCGGGTCGGCAGCACCCGGTCGAGCTTGGACAGCGCCCGGAGCGCGGCGTCGCCGGCACCGGCGACCGCGCCACCCACGCCGGCGAGCAGCGCGACCGCGGTGGCGATCGCCTCCTGATCGTCGAACAGCAGCGGCGGCAGATCCTGCCCGGGCCCCAGCCGGTAACCGCCGCCGACACCCTGGCTGGCGTGGACCGGATAGCCGAGCGCGCGCAGCCGCCCGACATCACGGCGCACCGTGCGCTCCGTGACGCCGAGCCGGTCGGCCAGTTCGGGACCGGTCCACACCTGACGCTGCTGCAGCAGCCCGAGCAGGGTGAGCACCCGCTCCGTCGTGCCCCGTTCGTCGACTGCCATATCGTCAACCTTGCCAGAAATAGCGGACCGAACCTGTCCGCTAGGCGTGTCAGGGTCATGGCATGAACTCAGCTCAGTTCGACTGGAACCAGATATTGCGCGAGCAGTGGGAGTGGCACTGGAACAATCAGGTGCGGGTTCGGCTCGACGGACTCACCGACGACGAATACTTCTGGTCGCCGGTACCCGACGCCTGGAGCGTGCGGCCGCGCGGCACCTCGACCGCACCGATACAGGCGGGCTCCGGGGACTTCACGATCGACTACGCCTACCCGACCCCGACTCCCGCGCCGTTCACGACGATCGCGTGGCGGCTGGGGCACGTCATCATCGGCGTGCTCGCCATGCGCAACGCCGCGCACTTCGGCGCGCCCGCAACGTCATACGACAAATGGGAGTACGCCGGAACGGCCGCCACCGCGCTCGAACAACTCGACACTCAGGTCGAGCTCTGGACGGCCGGGGTGCGCGGCCTCGACGAGGCCGCGCTGCTGACCCCGGTCGGCTCGAAGGAGCCCTACCCCGACCTGCCGATGGCCGCGCTGATACTCCACATCAACCGCGAATTGATCCATCATCTTTCCGAGGTCAGCCTGCTGCGGGATCTCTACCTGCACACGAAATCCGGGGAACGCCGGTGACCGAAGCGATCACCCGGATCGACCCCGAAAGCCTCCCCTACAGCCCGGCTTTCGCGCAGGGCGTCATCGCGCCCGCGGCCCGGACGCTGTATGTCGGCGGTCAGCTCGGCACCGACAGCTCCGGCAACCTCCTCGATGGTGCGGAAGCGCAAGCCGCACAGGCGATGCGCAACGTGCTGGCCGTGCTCGCCGCGGCGGGCACCGGTCCGGAGCATGTGGTCAAGCTCGGCATCCACCTCGTCGCCGGGGCCGACCCGCAAGCGGGATACGCGGCCACGCGGTCGGTGTGGGGCGAACACCGCACGGCCGTCACGGTTGTCACCACCGCGGGGCATGCTCGTCCGGGCGCGCTCGTGGAGATCGACGCGGTCGCGGTCATACCGGAATAGCCCCGTGTATATCGCGAATCCGGCTGTAAGACAGTCGGATTCGCGGTTACGGGCCGTGGAGATAGACTCGATGGCGCAGCGCGGATCCGGCCGCATCCCCAGCGATGGGGAGCACCCGCGGGATAACGGCACAGCCAGGTCTGACAGGATCACCGCAAGGCGGGATCACCCAAAAATAGTCGGAGGTCGGGGATTTGAAGTTGGCGGAGGCGCTGGCGTTGCGTGCGGACGCGGCGCGGCGGATCGAGCAGCTACGCGCCAGGATCGTCGGCAACGCCCGCTTTCAGGAGGGTGAGGAGCCCGCCGAGGACGCGTCGACGCTGCTCGTCGAGGTCGAAAACGTGCTCGGCGAATTCGAAACGCTGATCCAGCGGATCAACCGCACCAACGCCGCCGCGCGGATCGACGCGGACAATACCCTCACCGATGCGCTGGCACGCCGGGATGCGTTGCGGCTGCGGCACTCCGTGGTGACCGCCGCCGCCGATGCCGCGGCTGGCACGAACCAGGGCGGGTACGCCCGCCAGCTGCGCTCCGAGCTGAAGTGGCTCACCGCGCTACCCGTCGCCGAATTGCGTTCACGCGCCGATGATCTGGCCCGCGAACTGCGCGAACTCGATGTGCGGATCCAGCGCGCGAACTGGGAGGTGGACCTGCTGGACTGACGGTGGAGCAGGTAGTCGTCGCGGAGGCGTGCACGACCCGCCGGGACCGACGGGCTATTCGGTCTCTTTCTTGGTGCACGGTGGGCAGTGCAAACGGGTTCAACTCCCTATTTACAACGCAGCCCAGCACCGCGCACAAGTAACGGCGCATCGCGCACAGCACACAACCAGGTGCAGATCCGTGACGACGAGGGCGGGCAAGGGGTCCTCCACCGTATATATATGTGCTCCACGGCCTTTCACGGCACGTGTGGTCTGGTTCCCGGGGCCTGGACCGGCTGTGCCTGCGGGCTGGCCGGAACGACCGGCGCCGGAAGCATATCGGTCATATCGGCCCTGGCCACTTCGAGTTCGACGCCCGGGAAGGTCACGGGTTGGGCGGCGGCCTGGTCGAGGCGTAGCGCCGAGGTGAGGTCGCCGAAGGTGCGGCGGCGCCACGGTGAGATATTGGGTTCCGTTACGCCGGTGAACCATTCGAGGAAGCGCAGCACGGATGTGTGATCGAATCGTTCGGTCGCCACCCATCCCCCGGCCGTCCACGGGGACACGATGACGCAAGGTACGCGGTAGCCGCCGCCGATCGGGAGATCCCCGACGAATTCGCCGGGTTCACCCGCCTGCGGCAGCGGCGGCACCACATGATCGAAGAGCCCGTCGTTCTCGTCGTAGTTCAGGATGAATACGGTTTTCGCCCAGAGCTCCGGATCGGCGGCGATGGCGTTGATCTTGTCGGCAATGAACGCCGCGCCGTCGGCGGGCCGCCAGGCCGGATGTTCCGACGCGACCTCCGGCGGCATCAGCCAGGATACGGCGGGCAGCGCGCCCGAGCAGACGTCGTTCTCGAAGGCGCCCGCGGGCGATGGCGCGACTCCCTTGCGGTACAACGGCGAATCGGGCGCGGCCGCACGGAACTGCTGGAAATCGGCCAGCACGTTATACGGCTGACCGGCCTCGACGTACACCTTCCAGCTCACACCGGCCTGTTCCAGCCGCTCGGCGTAAGTCGTCCAGCCATAACCGTTTTCGGGTAGGTCGTTGCTGATGATCGGACCGCCGCCCGCGCCGTCCGGATCGATCGTCCCCGTCATCCACATCAAACGGTTCGGCGCCGTCGGGCCGAGCACCGAGCAGTGGTAGGCGTCGCAGACGGTGAACGCGTCGGCGAGTGCGAAATGGAAAGGGATCTCGGCTCTTTCGTAGTAGCTCATGACATAGGGACCGTTCGCGCCGTCGGCCGCGCGATGCGCGGGCAACCATCGGTCCATCCTGCCGCCGTCGAGCGCGTCGTGCTGAACCGTCCAGGCGTGCGAGGTCGACGGGATCCGCTGCACGCTATTGCGATAGGTATCCAGATGGAACGGCAGGGTGTATCCGTCCGGATTCGCCGCATCCGGCTGCATGAACACCGTCGACCCGTCCGGCAGCCGCACCGCATCCGGGTCACCGAATCCGCGCACACCGGACAGCGTGCCGAAATAGTGGTCGAACGAACGGTTTTCCTGCATCAGCAGCACCACATGTTCGATCGGCCGCGGCGCCACCGGTTCGGCGAGCGCGCGACGGATATTGATCGGCATGGCCGCCAGCGCCACCGCCGCGGTGGCGCCCTCGATGAAACGCCGACGGGTGAGCCCGATCTGGCCGTTCATGAACGCTCCTCAGTTCATGCCCCCGGATATCCACCAATACCAGCACGATGCATCGATGTCCTGAATCGCACGAAAATTCTTGGCACCACCGCACATAGGATGGGCTTATGCGATCCACCAGGCCCGGACACGGCGATGCGGGCCGCACCTGGGATGTCGCACGACCGGCGCGGCCGAGCCGGGTGCGCGGTATCAATATGGGCGGGTTTCGCAACCGGAGCTGCGGGCCCGGCTCGATCGAGTTGCGGGTGATCCCGCATCCATCGGTCACGCTGGTCGTCGAATTCGGTGACGGCTCAATGGAATTGGAAGTCTCGGGCGGACGGTGGCAGGGCAGTTTCGTTGCGGGGCGCGCACCCACCGGTGTATGCGTCCGGGCGCAGCGCATCGAATGCGTCGAGGTGCGGCTGTCGCCGCTGATCGCACGAAACGTATTCGGCGCGGATCCGGACAGCGCCGTTGTCGCCCTTGACGATCTGTGGGGTCCGGACGCGACGCGAATCCGGGAACAACTCGGCGAATCCCCTTCGTGGGAGGAGCGTTTCGCGTTGACAGATGCCTTGCTGACCAGTCGAGCCGCGGCGGGCCCATCCGTCGACCCGGAGGTGGCCTGGGCGTGGGAACGCATCGTCGGCAGTCGCGGCCGGGTGCGGGTCGAGGATTTGGCGGACCAGATCGGCTGGAGCCGAGGGCGATTGTGGTCTCGATTCCGGTCGCAGATCGGCGTGCCGCCCAAACGCGCCGCGAAATTGGTGCGTTTCGACCATGCCGCCCGCCGCTTGGCCGCGGGGCACAGCGCAGCCCTGATCGCGGCGGAGTGCGGCTATGTCGATCAAGCCCATCTGCATCGGGACGTCATGGCGTTCACCGGAACGACACCGAAGACACTGGCCGCCGGCGATGACGTCGCCGCCGAACATCTCGCATTCGCGAATGAGCAAACATTCGTACAAGATTCGCGACCGTGAACACGTCAAGGTTGGGTCATGCGAGGCCATGAACCCATGCGGGTGCGCGATGCGAAGATACTGATCACCGGGGCCACCGGCGGGCTCGGCCGGGAGTTGGCGACGGCCATGGCCGCGGGCGGAGGCGAGCTGATACTCACCGGACGCCGCACCGATTCGCTGGAGCCGCTGGCGCGGACGTTGGGCGGCAAGGCCATTCCCGCCGACCTGGCCGACCCGGCCGAGGTCGAGCGGTTGCTGGCCGCGGCGGGCGAGGTGGACATAGTCGTTGCCAATGCCGCGCTACCGGCGGGCGGTCTGCTGACGGACCGCTCGATCGATGAGATCGACCGCGTGCTGGACGTGAACCTGCGCGCTCCGATCGTGATGGCGAAAGTGGCTGCGCAGCGGATGGCCGCAAGGCGCCGAGGTCATCTGGTCTTCATTTCATCGATATCGGGCAAGACCGCATCCGGGCACCTATCCCTTTACAACGCAACAAAATTCGGCCTGCGCGGCTTCGCCCTCGCACTGCGCGAGGATATGCGGCCGCACAATGTCGGCGTCTCGACGGTTTTCCCCGGCTACATCCGCGACGCGGGCATGTTCGCCGATTCCGGCGCCACGCTGCCCCGCGGAGTCGGCACCCGCTCACCCCGGGATGTCGCGCGCGTGACCATTCGGGCCATCGAGCTCAACCGCGCCGAAATCGACGTCGCCCCACTGGGTTTGCGTGCTATCGCCGTACTCGGCGGCGCAGCCCCCAGCCTGTCCGCCGCGATCCAGCGCCGCCTCGGCGCCGAGGCGGTGAGCAGACAACTCGCCGAAGGTCAGCGCGACAAACGTTGACTGTGCCATGGATTTCCACCCGAACGGTGGCGCGGAACCGACCGGACGCAGTATCCGAAGAACCGCGTGCCATACCCGTCATCACCGGCGGCAGGCTCCGCTCACCGACTCTCGTTAAACTACCGTCCATGAACGGTGAACTGGCCCGTTGCATGACCCTGGCCACTCACGCCACCGCATGGTTACGCAGACGGCAGACCTCCCCTGCCGGGTTCGAATTGCCGCACAGCACAATGCAGTTCGTCGACTCGATCATCTTTGATGATGTCGCGGGCGTGGACGGCTGGATGCGACGGCTGGTAGCAGACGGGGTGGATCGGGTATGGCTCGCGGTCCCGGACCTGGATCCGCAGGACGATCGCGGATTGGCCGCGCACAAGGCCGCCGCGTTCGCCGGCGGCACACAGCTCGGGCTGCTGACGACCGGTGCGGCCGGGAACCGGTTATGGCAGGCGCGCTCGCAAATCGGCGACCGTGACGCACCCGACCAGCGGATTTGGATCGTTACCTATCGGTCGCAGCCGGTGTCTTCCGGTCCCCTACTGCCCGATCTTCAGGAAGCTGCGCGACTCCTGGACCAGGCACTCCAGCATGCCGAGGAGTTCGCATCCCATAATGTGTTGCCGCCGTGGGATGAGCTGTTCGCTGAGGCTCGTAGGCAATGGTCTAGTGGCGAACCGCGAAACGTGGATCACCAGGACCTGTTCCCCGATCATTGGGGGCATGCCGACAGCCATCGCCTGGCATGTATGGCGCAGGCCGCCTGGGTATTCGGTGGTATGGGATCTTGGAACGACCTCCAATTCGACGAACCCGATCGGCAACGTGAGTACGAGACCATCAGCCGGGATCTGTTCGCGGCGGTCATCCGCGCCTGTGTCGCCGCCGTCAACGCGGAGGCGTAGATGCTTCCCCGGCCGATCAAGGCGGACAGTATCGTGGCGCGCCATTCGCGCGTACTGGCCGCTGGTAACAGACTGTGCCGCTGATGAATTCGGCGTTGACTCCCCGGATTGCCGCCGATAGATTTCGTACTCGTGTCTGATATCGCGCGACTTCCCGGTTTGACATTGGCCGATGCGGATCGGCTGGTGGCGGCGGCGCTCGCGGCCGGTGCCGAGCGCGGGTTCCCGCCGCTCGCGGTGGCCGTCATCGATGTCGCCGGAGAGGTGATCGCGCTGCGGCGCGCCGATGGCGGCATGCCCATGACCAGCCGAATCGCCGTGGCCAAGGCGCGCACGGCATTGCTTACGCTGAGGGCCTCCGGCCAACTCCAGCTCCCGGGCGCGATCGTCGACGGCATCCAGCACCTCTACGGCGGCGACTATGTCCCGTACGCGGGTGGTGTGCTGGTCACCGACGGCGAGGTAATCCTCGGCGCCGCAGGCGCGTCCGGCGCCCTCGCCGTCGAGGACGAGGAGGCCGTGCAGACGGCGGTGCTGCGCTGGCGAGAAGACCCCACCGGCGAACTCGGCTGATCCGAAGCGAATTCCGTTGCGGCTGTTCGCCTTTCATGGAGCAGCCGGGAACACCGTCGTGCGCAGGATGTCGATCCACCAGTCGAGTGTGCGCTCGCTCGCGGACGCGTCGAGTCCGGCGCTGCGGCGGAATTCACCGCCGAACAACGGTTCCAGCGCGACGGCCTGATGCAGTGCGGCCACCGTCACCTGGAGCGTCTCGCGCGATGGCGGCGTGAGCCCGACGGTCGCGCAGTGCTGCCGCGCCTGGGCGTGCAGCCGTTCCACCACCTCGTCGAGCAGTCCGCTGCCGGTATCCCGCCAGCCGGACCGGTACAGCGCGACCGCCAGATCGGCGTAACCGTCGACGTACAGCGCGTACAGCGCGTGCACCAGGTCGGCCGGGTCGATCGGACCGTCGGGCCACGCGCTGAGCACGGAGTGCAGTTGCGCCTTCAGCTTGGCCCCGCCGAAGCGCAGCAGCGCCTCCAACAATTGCTCACGGGTGCCGAAGTGGTGGTTGACCGCGGCATCGGACACCCCGATCTCGGCGGCCACCGCCCGCACTTGAACGGCGGCCGGACCGCCCGCGGCGAGCAGTCCGCTCGCCGCCTCGAGGATCATCCGCTTGGCCTCATCGGGATTGCGTCGCACTCGGGTAGTCACCCGCCAAGCTTACCTTGACCAATCAAGGTAGGAACCCTTACCTTGGAGGCTCAAGGTAAGGGGGTAGATATGCACCGACAATTCACGATCCCGGCGATGGCCGAACTGGCGACGAACCTGGGCGTCGAGGTCGCCGACCCGACACCGCCCACCGAATTCCACTTCTCCCGCGCCGACTGTCGATTACACGGATTCGACTGGGGCGGAACGGGTTCCCCGGTCATCCTGCTGCACGGTGGCCGATTGACCGCGCGCACATGGGACTTCGTCTGCCTCGGACTGCGCCGCGACGCACGGCTGGTCGCGCTGGATCTGCGCGGTCACGGCGAGAGCGACTGGTCCGACGACTACCGCATCGCCACCATGGCGGCCGATGTCGCCGCGGCGGCCGACCATTTCGGCTTCGACCGGATCCGCTTGGTCGGCATGTCACTCGGCGCCCTGGTCGCGGCCGAGCTCGCCGCTTCGCGACCCGACCTCGTCGAGCGGCTGGCACTCATCGATGTCGCACCGGGCGTCGACTTCGAAAGTACCTGGCTGATGCGAACATTCGTGCTCGGTCTCACCCCGGTGCAGGATCTCGACACCGTGGTGGGCGCCGCGATGCGGATCAACCCAAGCGCCGACCGCGCCGTCGTCACCTACCGGATGAGCACCCTGTTCTTCCGCGCACCCGACGGGGACTGGGTGCCGAAGGCCGATCCGAGCACACCCGATTTTCCAGCCATTCTCACAGCCGTCGAAGGGCTGCCCGCGCAATTGACCGGGGTGCCGGTGCTATTGGTGCGCGGCGAACGCAGCAGGGTGGTCACCCGGACCACCGCCGAACGCCTCATCGCACGGATTCCGTACGGCGAACTCGTCTCGATACCGGATGCCGGGCACAACGTTCAGGAGGACAACCCGGCCGCATTGATCACCGCGCTGCGGGATTTCCTCACCCGCTGAGCCGAACTCGATTCCCGCGCGGCAGCACGCGCTTGCGTGTACGTATACGTCTACTTATAGTGAGGCTGTCACCGAAGTGCCGAATATGTACTGCCGCAAGAGGAATCGCCATGAGTGAACCCCTCCACACCGTCACGACCATGCCGACGCAACGTCGGCCCGGCCACCCCTTCGACCCGCCCGCGGAATTGATCGACGCCCGCAAGCACGGTCCCATCAGCCGTTACACCTTTCCCGGCGGCAGACCGGGCTGGCTGGTCACCGGATACGACCTGGTGCGAGCGGTGATGGCCGACTCGCGGTTCAGCTCGCGCAAGGAGCTCATGCTGCACCCGACCGTCGACTACTCGGGTATCGAGATTCCGCCCGCGCCGCCCGGCGAATTCCTCCTGATGGATGAGCCGAGGCACGGGCGCTATCGAAAACCGTTGGTGGGCAAGTTCACCGTACGGCGGATGCGAATGCTCGGCGAGCGCGTCGAGCAGATCACCGCGGACCATCTGGACGCCATGGAAAAGGCCGGGCCGCCAACGGATCTGGTGACCGCGTTCGCCAAACCCATACCCGCCGTCATGATCTGTGAGCTACTGGGCGTGCCGTACCGGGATCGCGATCGCTTCCAGGATCAGGTCTACACATTCATGGGCGGGGAGACGAGCGACGAGGATATGCTCGTGGCTTACACCGCGGTCCAGCGTTACCTCGCCGAGCTGGTGGCCACCAAACGCGCGAACCCGACCGACGATGTACTCAGCGACCTCACCGACAGCGACCTCACCGACGAGGAGTTGCAGGGAATTGCCCTGGTTCTGCTCGCGGCCGGGCTGGACACCACCGCGAATATGTTGGCGCTCGGCACTTTCGCGCTGCTGCGCAACCCGGCGCAGCTCGACGCGCTGCGCGCCGAGCCGGCGCTCACCGACCGGGCCGTCGAGGAACTGCTGCGGTATCTGAGCGTCGCCAAGACATTTCAGCGCACGGCGCTGGAGGACGTCGAGTTGGGCGGCACGACCATCGAGGCCGGGCAGGTGGTCATCCTGTCGATGAACACCGCCAATCGCGATCCCGAGCGCTTCGCCGAACCCGACGTGCTCGACCTCGGCAGGCAGGCCACTGGGCATCTGGCCTTCGGTCACGGTATTCACCAATGCCTCGGCCAGCAGCTCGCCCGCGTCGAGATGCGGGTCGCGTTCCCCGCGCTGCTCGACCGCTTCCCCACGCTGCGCCTCGACGTGCCCGCCGAAAAGGTAAGCCTGCGACCGGAATCCGCGGATGTCTACGGGGTGCGGAGCCTGCCGGTCACCTGGACGGTGTGATTCGGTTATCCACCGCGTCGACCCGCCGCCGGAGCAGACAGAATTCGTTACCCTCCGGATCGGCGAGCACATGCCATGTTTCGGCGCCCGTCTGGCCGATATCGACCTCGCGCGCACCCGCGGCGAACAGCCGCGCCAATTCCGCGTCCTGATCACGATCGGTGGGGCTGACGTCCAGGTGCAGCGGCAGCTTCCCGCGTCTCGGCTCGGTGCTGCGGCTCAACACCAGCGTCGGCTGCGGCCCGCCGAAGCCGACTCCGGGCGGGCCGATCTCCAGATCGTCGCCCTCCCAACCGAGTTCGACGTAACCGAGAACCTCGCACCAGAATTCTCCCAACCGTTGCGGGTCGGCGCAGTCGATGACGAGTTCGGTGATCCGGCAAGCCATGCGTGCGACCCTACGCGCGCATGGCTACTTCCACACATCCTGAGGGGCAAAGCATTTCACGATGGTCGACGGACCATGGTCGCGTACCAGAACTGAACCGTGCGTCGCTCCGGCACGAAAACGTCGTCCTCGCCTGCGGTCAAATCCTCGACATCCCAGCCACTCCCGAACGCCTCCTCCAACTCCGCGCCGGAAATACCCTTGGTCCCCGGACCGGCGAAACCCGGTTGGTTGCGATCGCTGAAGCAGCGCAGATGCAGCAGCGCTCCCGGACGACAGGCACCGTGCAGCACCGCCGCATAGCGGGAGCGGTCTTCGGGATACAGACTGTGGAAGCAGCCGATATCGATCGCCGTGCCGAAGTCGTCCGGTAGGCCCGTCGGGTTCACGAGCTCGCCGACCATGAATTCCGCAGGCACGCCTAGCTTTTCGGCCTTGCTCCGGGCCCGGGCGACAGCGGTCGGCGCGACGTCGACGCCGACCACCGCGTGGCCGCGCCGAGCGAGAAAGAGCGCATTGTGCCCGCCGCCGCATCCGGCATCGAGCACTCGGCCGTGAATCCGGCCCGCGTCGGCGAGTGCGACGACCCACGGCAATGGCTCGTCGACGTCGAATGCGGTGCGACCCCGACCATAAACGGCCTCCCAGCCCTCGGCGTACGAAAGTTCCTGTTGGCTCATCGAAGCCCCCTTCATTGGGTAACACCGATAGTAACGGTGTTAATAACACGAGGAAAGGCGTGTGCGAGGATCAGGCGCGTGAGCCGACCGAAACGAGAACGCCTGACTGCGGCGCGCGCGGTGGCCGTGGCCATGGAGTTGCTGGACGCCGATGGCATCGAAGGCGTCACACTGCGCCGCCTGGCCGCCGGACTGGGCGTCCAAGTGCCCGCTCTTTACCGGCATTTCGCCGGTAAGCAGGATCTGCTCGACGAGCTGGCGCAGACGATCGTGTCGGACGGACTGGCGGGTCTGCGGGGGCCCGACGACCCGGCCGACTGGCAGGATTGGTTGCGCGAGACCGCGAACCGGTTCCATCGGGCTCTGCTTTCCCGTCGCGACGGGGCCCGGATCGTGGCGGGTGCCGGGCCGGGCCGGGCGCAGGTCTTGGCCCAGCTCACCGAGCTCACGTTGCGCACCCTGACCGATGGCGGGCTCGGCCTGGAATCGGCGCGGTGGGCCGCGCACACGGTCTTCACCTTCACGCTCGGCTACACCATCGAGGAGCAGGCCGGGCCGGATTCGGCGGCCGCACAGGATCCGGGCATCCTCGTACCCCGCTTCCCGCTCATCGCCGATGCGCTGCAACGGAATTCCGGTGCGGACGGATACGCCGAGGGACTCGGGTTCATCCTCGCGGGCATACAGCTCCGGGCCGGCCGCGAGACCCGAACCGTCGAATGATCCCCTAGGCGCACAGTCACTTCCATACGGCACGAGAACTCCGGTGCGGCGCGCGGTGATCAGCCCATGATCGTACGATCCGGCCGGACCATCCGCGCACCGGTCACCGAGTAAAGAATCGCCTAATTTCTGGGGAAAGCAACAGATTCGGCGGCGTACGGCTCGACTTCGACTGCCGGACAAGCCGATTTGTCATGGAATATACGTTTCCCCTTGGTACAGAACACAACTGGGGATAATAGACCGATTGGTCGTGGTGCTACGATTCTCGCGACGCTCGGAAAATCAACCGGGGATCGGGACCCGACACCGAGCGCACCGCGGGGACCCCGAATGTCGTCCGGGTCTCCGGATTTCCCTTTCCATCAAGAGATATCGCGAGAAATCCATGTTCAAGAAGTTCGCCGCCGTCGGCGCAGCGATATTCGCGTTCGCCATTCCGATATCCAGCTCGCAGAGTTCCGCGGATCCCGTACCCGGGTGGAACACCCCGCCGCCGCCGGACAAAATCGTCATCGACGTGGTCACCGTCAACGGCACCGGTTGCCCGCCGGGAACCGCGGCCGTGGCGGTTTCCCCGGACAATACGGCCTTCACGGTGACATACAGTCAATACACCGCGCAGGTCGGCGTCGGCGCGGGCCCGACCGATTTCCGGCGGAACTGCCAGCTCAACCTGCTCGTGCACGTGCCACAGGGATTCACCTACGGCATCGCCCAGGCCGACTACCGCGGCTTCGCGCACCTCGAAGCCGGCGCGACCGCGCTCGAACGGGCACGGTATTACTTCCAGGGCAATTCGCCGACCCAGTACATCGACCACCCGTTCAACGGCCTCTACGACGACGATTGGCAGACGACGGATTCGACTCCGGTCGGCTCGGTGGTATTCATGCCGTGCGGCGAAAATCGAAACTTCAATATCAATACCGAACTGCGGGCGAACGCGGGCTCCTCGGACCCGACCAAGACCACGAGCTTCATCACCATGGATTCCACGGACGGAAGCATCACCACCACTTACCACTTCGCTTGGAAGCAGTGCTGACCGCGCAATCGGATGAACTCGGTATCACCTATTTCGCCGGTACCTCATAGGTGCGCCGAGTAAATCCGTTGCGTTTAAATGACGGTGCCGCCGGGAAGTACCCCGAAATTCCCGGCGGCACCGTCGCAGGCAATTCGACGGCCGCGCCGGAACACGCTCGACGATTCACCCGTCGCCCAAAGCCATGAGTTTCAGTTGCAGCAGTGCCCCGAAGCGGGCGTCGGGGTCGCTCAGATCTATTCCACCGACCTCGCCGATGCGCCGCAGTCGGTACCGGAAAGTATTCGGGTGGATATATACCGCGGCGGCCGCGGCGTTCACGTCGCCGAAGGCATCCAGCCAGGCCCGTAGCGTGGCCAGCAGGCAACTCCCTTGGGCCGCATCATAATCCCGCAAATGAGCGATCGGTCCGGACAAGCGGTCGCGGCGCAGCGCCATCAGATCGTGCAATTCCAGCAGCAACGCCTCGGTCTGCACATCGCTGATATCGGCGACCCGCCGCGAAACCGTACCCGAACGCAGCACGCGCAGTGCGCGATCCGCATCGTCGCGGGAACGCCGCAGGTCGGCGACGTCGGCGGCGACGGTGCCGATGCCGATGAGCACGGGCGCGCGGTCGCCGACGCGGGTCACGAAATCCCGCGCGGCCTCCGCGGCGCGGTCCGCGCCGAGCACCGGCACGATCGCGTAGCCGGTCTCGCCGAGCAAAGCCGTTGCCACCGTTGGATATACGGCATTCAGGTGCATGGCGAAGGCGTCGGCGAGGCGCTCGTGCTCGCTGGCCCGTCTGGCAGCGGTATCGATGCCATCGACCCGGCCCCGATCCTGGACCATCGCCAGCACGGTGACCGGCCGATCGGCCACACCGAGTTTGCGCAGTGCGTCGGCGGCGTGCGGGCCGCCGTCGACCGCGCGGCTCAGCAGATCGGCGCGCATCCGCCGCGCGACATCGGAGCCGGCCCGCTGCCGCAGCAGGTGTACCGCGGCCAGCTTCCCGACCTCCTCGAACGCGTGGATGCGTTCCGGCGTCAGCGGCGCATCGGTTGCCGCCCAGATGGTTCCGAGCACCTCATCGCCCGCGCGCACCGTCTGCGCGATGCGCGGCATGATGAACCCGTCGAGCCCGGGCAGCGGTTCGATCCGCACCGGGGACTCGCTGCGGTACAGCTCGCGGAAAATGCCTTTCGCTTCGAGGGTTTCGGAATAGAGCTCCGGAACCTGGCGTCCCAGAATGGTTTCGGTCCGCGATCGGTCCGCCGCGTCCTGGCCGCCGGAGAAGGCCAGTACCCGGCTGTCGCGGTCCTCGATGGTCACCGGCGCGTCCAGCAGCGCGGCGATCGCGTTCGCCAGCGCGAACAGATCGCCGGACGGTATGCCGCCCAATGTCTCCGGTTCGGGGTCGCCGGTCCGGTCGGCGGCGAGCAGTGTGCGCAGCCAGGTGGCCAGCTGCGTCCAGGACGCACCCCTGGTCAGTTCGAGCAGCACGACGCCGGTGCGCCGGGCGGTCTCGATCAACGTCCGGTCGGCGGGCACCGGCGCGCGGACCACCAATACCGCCGCGTCCAGGCCGCCGAGATCGTCGAGGAGTCGCCCGATCTGCCCCGGCCCGTGCACACCGATGCCGAGAACCAGCGCACCCGCGGGCAGCACCGGCGCGTCCAGCGGGTCGTGGATCACGACACCGCTTATCTCTCTCGCGCCTTCGGCATCACCGCAGACGAGCCGGAGCATGGTGGCGCCGAGATCGTCGAGGATGCGAACCAGGTTCGTCGAGATGCGGCCACCCCGCACCGGGTGCGGCCTTGTCAAGGGTCTGTCGGATCCTTCCGGAAAGGGTAGGCCGGTCATCCGACCACGGTAGCGGGCGACCGGTGGGTCACATCGGAATCCATTCCGTCGCGGCCGTGACCGCCTGGAGCAGGCCGAGATCCGGCCGCACGCCGATCCCGGGTCCGTCCGGTACCGGAAGATGCCCGTCGTCCAGTACGAACGGCGGGGTTATATCGGTGTCGTAGTAGCGATCCGATGCCGAGGTATCGCCGGGCAGCACACATCCGGGAAGTGCGGCGAGCGCCACATTCGCGGCACGCCCGAGACCCGTCTCCAGCATCCCGCCGCACCACACCGGAACCCCGTGCGCCACACACAGGTCGTGGATGCGCCTGGACTCGAGGTAGCCGCCGACCCGGCCCGGTTTGATATTGACGATCCGGCAGGCGCCTAGCGTGATGGCCGCGGCGGCGGTGCGGGCCGAGGTGATCGACTCGTCCAGGCAGATCGGTGTGCGCACGCGCCGAGCCAGTTCGACGTGGCCGAGCAGGTCGTCCTCCGCGAGCGGTTGTTCGATGAGCAACAGGTCGAACGGGTCGAGCCGGGCCAGCCGGTCGGCGTCGGCGAGCGTGTACGCGGTGTTCGCGTCGACCTGTAAAGCGATATCGCCGAACCGTTCCCGCACCGCCCGGACCGGCTCGACATCCCACCCGGGTTCGATCTTGAGCTTGATGCGCAGATATCCCTGCGCCAGATATCCGGACACCGCGTCGAGCAACTGTTCGATCGAATCCATGATCCCGACCGAAACCCCGCACGGCACCCGATCTTTCGTCGCACCGAGCTCCCTGGCGAGCGGCACGCCGAGCGCGGTCAGCTCGGCGTCGAGCACCGCCATCTCCAGGGCGGCCTTGGCCATCGCATGTCCGTGGAAGGCCGCCAGCGCGGGGGCGACCGCCGTCGCGGTGCGCGGCCCACCGGCCGCCAGCGCGGGAATCAGGAAGCGGCGCAACACATCCGCGCAACCGTCGAGGTATTCCGGCGAGTAGACCGGCTCGGCCATCGCGACGCATTCACCCCAGCCCTCCGCATCCGCGGTGACCACGCGCAGCAGTAGCAGTTCTCGCGCGAACTGGGTGCCGAACGAGGTGCGAAAGGGCGATTTCAGCGGCATTTGGATGCGCCGCAATTCCACCCCGGTGAGTTTCATCCGTTCTCCTTGGTCAGTAGATAGCCGCCGTCGCGGTCGAATCCGGTGATGCGCGCGCCGTCGTTCAGCAGTTCGGTCATGACCGCGCGTACCGCGGCGCGCCAGCTCCTGGCCACGGCCGGATCCGCCGCGCGCAATCCGGTGATGTCCGGCGGCACCGCGACCAGTACGGTGCGGCCGTCGACCGATCCGGTGACAGGTCCACCGTCGGCGGAAATACCGAGCGCCACAACCGGTTTCGGAGCCGGATAGTTATCCCGGGCCGCGGTGGCGGCCGACGCCGCCCCGATCCCGGTCGGCCGTCCGTCGCAGGCCGCCGCCACCTCGGGTGCGCGCAGCCGCCACCGGACCAGCAGCCGGTCGGTGGCATCGCCCGCATTGACGGCGTCGGACATCGGTCCGTAGAAGTCGGGCAGGTATTCCACCGGGATCGCACCGAGTTTGACGATGTTGAAGTAGGCATTGCGGCGCACCAGCGGATCGAAGGTCCAGCCGATGGTCTCGACGCCGTTGCGCAGCGCCCAGGCGCGCTGATGCGTCTTCAAGGCGAAACCCACACCGCGCCCGCGCATCCGGTCCACCACACCGGTGATGTGGCTGTGCAGCAGCAGCCGCGGGGGCGCGGCGTGGAATCCGACGCCGACGCCGACCATTTCGGCGCCATCGAAGGCGCCCGCCACATACCCGTCCGATTTCGACAACGCGCGCAACAGATTCGGCGCCAGCGGCCGGTCCTCCGGCGCGAACCCCCACATCGTCTCGCACAACCGGCACGCCTCGACCAGATCCGCCATCTCGGTCAGCGAACGGACCACGACACCGGCGCGGGCGGCGGCTCGCTCGGCGGCGCCGGTCGCGTCCGATAACACCGCCGCGGCGAGCGATTCGGCTCTCATGTTGTCCTACCTTTCTGGATCGATGTGCTCTCGCGCACGCCGAGCAATTCCTCCAGCAGTACATGGAAAAGTGCGGCGCGGCCCGGCAATTCATCGATCAGCACATGTTCGTGATCGGCATGCGCGCCATCGCCGCATGCCCCGAGCCCATCCAAGGTCGGTATGCCGCTGCCCGCGGTGAGATTTCCGTCGGAGCCGCCGCTGACGGCCGCGCCGGTGATCGGCCCGATACCGAGTGCGGCACCGAGACGTTGTGCGCGGCTGAACAATTCGCGCGACGACTCGGCGGCCAACGGCGGCCGGTTCGGGCCGCCGAGCACCTCCAGTTCGGCGCCGTCGAGCAGCGGTCGCAGCCCGCGCATCGCGGCATCGACCCGATCCTGTTCGGCCACCGTCGCGGCCCGTACATCCACCGCGCACGACGCCTCGGCGGGAACCGTATTCGCCGCGGTGCCCGCCGACATCAGCGTCGGTGTCACGGAGGTGCCGACCGCCGCGTCACCCAGGGCTGCGACGATGCCGATCTGATGGGCCAGCTCGTCGGTGGCGTTCACCCCGCGCTCGGGTTCCAGCCCGGCGTGGGCGGCCCGGCCGCGCACTCGAATCCGATAGTGCGACACTCCTTTTCGGACGATCTTCAGCGCGGTTCCGGCGGCAGGCTCGGCCACCAGAACGGCCGCGCAGCCCCGTGCCGTATCGACGACCAATTCGCGCGACGACGGTGCCCCCAGTTCCTCGTCACCGGTGACCAGAATCGTGACCCCCGACCGATCAGGCAGTGCGGCCACCGCGCGCAGCGCCAGCGCCAGACCCGCCTTCATATCGAAACACCCAGGGCCGTAAAGCTTTCCGTCGCGCACCGCGAACGGATGGGTGCGCACCGAACCCACCGGCCACACCGTGTCGTGGTGACCGAGCACCAGCACCCGGGCCGGGCCGCCGAAGCGCCACCGCAGATGGGTGCGACCGGACAGCACGATCCGTTCCGGTGCGACGCCAAGCAGCGCACCGCCGATCGCCGCCACCGCATCCGCCCCGCGGGCCACCGCCGCCAGGTCCGTCGACGGCGATTCGCAGCACACCAGCCGCTCGATATCGGCCAGCAGCGCGGGCAGTTCGGCACGGAACCGCCGCACCGTCCCCGGCTCGGCGGACGCGTCGCCGCGCATTTCGACGGACGTCATCTGATACCTCCTCGCGCTTGCCGAATTCCGGATTCGAGCTTCGTCGCACCGAAACCGGGCCACTTCGTCGCCACGCACGAATTGTCCGCCCGCCATTCGTCGTTCTCGACGACGCCGCGATCGGTTCCTGCCGTCACGATGGCGGCATCGCACAGTGTTCGACGCCGCCCGGCATCCGAGGAGGATCCACCATGACAGCCACCACCCGTACCGGCTCGGCCGAGGCGCAGCGGCGCATTGCCGACGTATTCGCCGCGGCCGGCGCCGAGGGCAACCTGCACGCGCGCGCCCTGGACAGCCCGGCCGAAATCGGTTGGGCGGCAGATGAACCGGTCGTGCTGGCATCGGTATTCAAGATTCCGGTCGCGCTCGCCTATGCCCGCCAGGTCGCCGCGGGTGCGCTGGATCCGGCCGAGCGCACCACCGTCACCGCGCGCGACCGGATCGGCGGCATCGGCACCGCGGGTTGCAGCGACGACGTCGAGATGAGCTGGCGCGACCTGGCGGCGTTCGCGCTGACAATGAGCGACAACGCCGCCACCGATGTGCTGCTGCGCCGGGTCGGCATCGATGCGGTGCGCGAGGTGCTCGCCGAGCTCGGACTGCACCGCACGCGGCTCATCGGCGGTTGCGAAGATCTGTTCGCCACGGTCCGGCAGGATCTGTCGTCACAGTTCCCGGACATCGACCCGGGCGACCTCGACGCCCTGTTCGCCGCCGCGAATCCCGAGCAGCTGCGCGCGCTCTCGGTCTGCGATCCGGCCCGCACCAGCGCGAGCACACCACGCGAGATCACCGCGCTGCTCGCCGCGATCTGGCAGGACACCGCGGGTCCCGCCACGGCGTGTGCCGAGGTGCGCGCCATCATGCACCGGCAGATCTGGCCGCATCGGATCTCCAGCGGCTTCGGCGACGAGGTGCTTATCGGCGCCAAGACCGGCACCCTGCCGTTCGTTCGCAACGAGGCGGGCGTACTCACCTTCCCGGATGAAAAACGTTACGCGGTAGCCATTTTCACCGTCGCGGCGCAGGCGAACCTGCGCGCGCCCGCGATCGATGCCGCGATCGGCAGCGCCGCGAGGATCGCCGTGGACGCGCTGCGCGACGCGGAATCCGCCAACTGAACTCCACCGCACGACCCGATATCAGAGGAGACAATCGTGACACACCGGACACACTCCGGCACCACCGCATCGCCGGATACCGCGCACTGGCAGCGGCGGCTCACCGAAATCGCCATCCGCCAACGGATTCCGGGTGCCGTACTGGCGATCGCACACGGCGACAACCTGATCGAGGTGGCGCACGGCGTGCTCAACGTCGCGACCGGCGTGCCCACCACCACCGACTCGCTGTTCCAGATCGGTTCCATCACCAAGGTCTGGACCGCGACGGCCGTCATGCGCCTGGTCGACCAGGGAAAACTCGACCTCGACGTGCCGTTGATAGATCTCTTCCCTGAACTCGCCCAAGGTGATTCGACGATCCTCGACCGGGTCACCATGCGCCACTTGCTGACCCACACCAGCGGCATCGACGGCGATGTCTTCACCGACACCGGCCGCGGCGACGACTGCCTGCGGCGCTATGTCACCGAGTTGGCCGGAGTCGGGCGAATCCATCCGGTCGACGCCAGCTGGTCGTACTGCAACTCCGGATTCATCCTCGCGGGCCGCGTCATCGAGCTCGTCACCGGGACGACCTGGGACGCGGCCATGCGCGAGCTGCTGTTCGAACCGCTCGGCCTGCGGCACACGGTCACCCTGCCGGAGGAGGCGCTGCTGCACCGCGCCGCCATCGGGCACGAGCCGGGACCCGACGGCACACTGCGGCGCGCCGAACGCTGGCACCTGCCGCGCAGCTGCGGGCCCGCCGGAACCATCACCGCGCGCGCCCGCGACGTGCTCACCTTCGCCGAACTACATCTGAATCATGGTCTCGCCCCGGATGGTACGCGCCTGCTGTCGCCCGAACTGATCCAGCGGATGCAGGACAAGCAGGTGGCCGTGCCGTACGCCTTCGAGCTGGAGGACTCATGGGGGCTCGGCTGGTCCCGCACCGATCTGGGCGGACATCTGGTGATCGGCCACGACGGCGGCACGATCGGCCAGACCGCGCGGCTGCTGGTACTGCCGGAGCACCGGTTCGCCGTGGCGATGCTCGCCAACAGCGCCGCGACCATGTCGGCCTTCACCGAGCTGTCCGCCGAGATCATCGCCGACCTGACCGGTGTCGCGCTGCCGGAGCCGTTCGCGCCGTCGGATCCGCCGTCGGTCGATCCGGCTCGCTACGTGGGCGTGTACGAGCAGGCCGGCGTGCGGCTCGAAATCGCCGCCGACGGAGCCGAACTCGTCGCACGGATGACCTTCACCGGTGCACGGTCGGAATTCGGCGCGACCCAGCAGATGGTGTTGCCACTGATACCGGTCGAGGAGGATACCTTCGCCACCCGCCTCCTTGGTGACGAAAAATGGCTGCCCGTAACGTTTTTCGATCTCGCCGACGGCGCCCGATACCTATATTTCGGTGGTCGAGCGGTGAAACGCGTTGCGGACGAGGTTCGATGACAACGCAATCGAGCACAGCGCAACGCGCCGAACAGATTCCGGCCCGCGCCTGGCTCACGCTCATCGCGGTAGTAGTCGGAGCCTTGGTGTTCCAACTCGACGGCATCGTGGTCGGCGTCGCCAATCCCGGCATCGCCGCCGGGCTGCGGGCCGGACCCGCCGTAGCGCTGGTGCTCACCGTCGCACCGCCGCTCGCCGGCGCGCTCGTCGAAAAGGCGGGCTGGTCCTGGGCATTCTTCGCCGGGGTGCCGTTCGGCATCGCGGGCGTGGTACTCGGCGCGTTGGTCATGACCGATCAGCCCCCGGGCGAAACACCACCGCTCGACCTGCCCGGCGCGGCCGCAGCGACGCTCGGAATCACCGCGCTGGTGTGGGCGTTCACCGATGCGCAGCAGGCGGGTTGGGCCTCGGCGCGCACCATCGGATTCGCCGCCACCGGCCTGCTACTGCTGATCGGCTTCGTTGTGCTGCAAAGGATTTCGCCACATCCGCTGATTCCGCTCGGCCTGTTCCGCAGCCGGTCGTTCACCATCGGGCTTGTGTTGTTCGCACTCACCCTCGCGGCCATGTCCGCGGTCACCTTCTTCCTGATGTTCTTCCTTCAGGGAGTGCAGGGCAAAGGCGGATTCGCGGCGACGGTGGCGCTACTGCCGCTGACCGTCGTGCTCATCGTGTCCCCATCGATCGGCGGCCTGCTGACCCAGCGGCTCGGCGCGCGGACGACACTGCTGCTCGGCGCCGCCTGCTACGCGGTGGCCTTCGCGTTCCTGCTGCGCCTGACCGTCGACTCGGGAGCGGTCGACGTCGGCTGGCCGCTGGCGCTGGTCGGATTCGGCAACGGGCTGCTCACCGTCTCCGCCATGGAGGCGATCCTCGGCGGGGTCCCGGCCGCGCACACCGCCGCCGCGGCGGGGGTGAAGGAGGCGGTCGGGGAGATCGGCGGCACGATCGGTATCGCCGGATTCGGCACGCTGCTCGGCTCGGTCGTCGGTTTCGTGCTACCGGGCGCACTGCGCGGCACGCTCGGCGACACCGCGCTCACCGAGCGGCTGATGGCCGACCACTCGTTGCGCGCGGATATCGAACTGGGCTTCGCACCGGCCGCCCGGGATGCCCTGCTCGGCAGGCTCATCGAGACCGGCATACCGGCCGACGCCGCCGCGCGCGCCGCCGCGGCGGTGACCGCGGCGGCGCATCGCGCCTTCGTCGACGGCATGCACGCCGTATATGCCGTCTGCGTCGGCGCGGCTATCCTGGCGAGCCTGCTGGCGCTCCTGCTACGCGACCCCCGAGCCGACTGATCAGCTCAGTCCTTCACCAATTCCGGTGCGGCCGTTTCGGCATCGTCGTGCGCCGGGGCGGTCGACCGGTTCGGCAGCAGCACCGCCATGACGATCACGATCAAGGCCAGCGCGGCCGAGATCCCGAAGGCCAGGCGCATCCCGTCGAGGTGCGCGGTGACCGGATCGGTGCCCCGCTCGGCCAGCGCGTTGCTGCGGGCGGACATCACGGTCACCACCATTGCGGTACCGAAGGCCGCCGCCACCTGCTGCAGGGTGGCCAGTATCGAGCTGCCATGCGAGTACAGATGCTGCGGGAGCGCACCGAGACCCAGGGTGAACACCGGGGTGAAGGCGGCGGCCAGCGACACCATCAGCAGCATGTGCAGCGCGAGCAGCACCGCGTACGGGATGGTCGGCGAGACCTGGGTGAATCCGGCCAGTGCGACCGTGACGCCGATGGCGCCGGGAATCACCAGCACCCGTCCGCCGAACCGGTCGTAGATCCGTCCGACGGTCGGGCCGAGCAGACCCATGGCCAGCCCGCCCGGCATCATCAGCAGACCGGTCGCCAGCGGGCTCAGGCCGCGCAGGTTCTGCAGGTACAGCGGCAGCAGGATCATCGAGCCCATCATTGCCAGGAACGCGACCGCCATCAGCACCAGCGCTTTGGCGTAGGTGCCGGACAGCAGGGTCCGCAGATCGAGCAGCGGCGTGCCGGTGCGCTGCAGCCGCAGCTGCCGGGCCACGAACACGCCGACGAGGGCCAGTCCGGCCGCGACGATCAGCGCGGGTTCGATAGCGCTGCCCGCGCCGAACCGGCTGAGCCCGTACACCAGGCCGCCGAAGCCGAGCGCCGCGAAAGCCACACTGGACCAGTCGATCTCGCCGGCCTGCGGTTCGCCGATATTGTCGAGATTGCGCAGGCCGAACCAGGTGGCCGCGGCGGCGATCGGCAGCACCAGCGCGAAAAGCCAACGCCACGAAGCGACCTGCAACACCAGGCCGGAGATCACCGGTCCCATCGCGGGCGCGACCGACATGGCGAGGGTGACATTGCCCATGACCCGGCCGCGGTCGTGCTCGGCAACCACCGTCATCAGCGTGGTCATCAGCAGCGGCATCATCACGGCGGTGCCGCCCGCCTGCACGACCCGTCCGAGCAACAGGACCGGGAACGACGGCGCGACCGCGGCGAGCGCGGTGCCCGTCAGGAATACGCCCATCGCGATCGTGTAGGCCCGCCGGGTGGTGACCCGCTGCAGGAACCATCCGGTGACCGGGATCACCGCCGCCATGGTGAGCATGAACGCGGTGGACACCCACTGCGCCGAGCGTTCGGTGACATCGAGATCGGACATCAGGCGCGGAATCGCGTTGATCATGATGGTTTCGTTCAGGATCACCACGAAGGTCGCCGCCACCAGCAGCCGGATCACGGTCGGGGTCCGCGCCCCAGGTGGGCGCGCGGATACTTCTGCTGACATTCGGACAACCTCCCGGAGCGTTTCGTACGACAGGACCACCTGTGGGCCGCGAAGTGTTCCGGCGCCACATCTGAACAGACGGGATGTTGCCCCGCAATTCATCGGCGACCGAACAGTTTCCTGTCGGCGGCGCGCAATATCAACCTGTTTTCGCGCGCCGCCCATTCCCGGAACTCACCACATGGCGGGTAACCGCTCGGGTATCCGCTTCATGAACCGAGTGCGCCAGACCAGCTGATCGACCGGCACGGCCAGCCGCGGTGCCGGCACGCGCGCGAGCAACGCCTCGATGCCGATTTGGGCATGGCGGCGGCCGAGCGCGGTCGCCGGGCAGTAGTGCCTGCCGCCGCCGAACGAGAGGTGGGCGCTCGCGTTCGGGCGCGCGAGATCGATGGACTCCGGATCCGGGAAGGCCGCCGGGTCGAAGTTCGCGCCCTCGACCAGCACCAGCACCAATTCCCCTCGCCGGACCAGGATTTCGCCGAGTCGCACGTCCTCGGTGGCCAGGCGCGGCAGACCGTCGCCGATCGAGAGGTTGATGCGCAGCAACTCCTCGACCCCGGCGGGGACGAGCGCGGGTTCGGCGGCCAGCCGGGCCGAAAGGTCCGGATTTCGCAGGAGTGCGAACAGCGCCATGGTGAGGAATCCGCCGGTGGAGATCACCCCGGCGCCGAAGAGGGTGACGCCGACGGTGGCCAGCAGTTCCTCGGGCACCTGCGCGTACTCGGGATCGGTACGCAGCGCGGCCAATTCGGCCATCAGGCCGGTGGTCGCCGGATCGTCGAGCCGTTCGCGCATGTAGGCGATGTCACGATCCCAGTTGAGTTTCGCGGCCGGGATGGGTTCGGCGGAGTTCATGAACGCGATGTGCAGGCTGCGCATCAGCTTCGGCGCGTCGTCCTGCGGGATGCCGAGGATGTGGCAGTGCAGTGCGGCGGCGTACGGGTCGGCGTAATCGTTGCGCAGGTCGGCCGGTGCGCCGTCGGCGAGGAAGCGATCCACCAGCGCCGCGGCCGTCGCCCGCATGAATTCCTCCAGCCCTGGCGCTTTCGGATTGAGCGACTTCATGACGGCCTTGCGCAATCCGGCGCCGGTGATGTTGCCCATATTGTTGACCACCTCCGGTGGGATGGTCAGCGCGTACTGTCTCGGCACGCCCGGCGCCGAGGTCTCCTTCAGCGAGAAGCGGGGATCCTCCAGCACCTGCCTGCACAGTTCGTAGGAGCTCACCAGCCAGGCCGGATCGCCCGCGATGGTGCGCACCCGCCGAATCGGTTGCGTCGCACGCAGTTCCGCGACCTCCGCGGGGACACGATCGCCGCGCGCCGAGAACGGGAAATCGAGCATGGTTTCGGTGACGGTCATCGGGACGCTCCTTCGGAACCGGTGTCGGGGGTGACGATGGCGTGGCCCTGGTTGCGCGATGCGCGCAGCCCGGCGCCGCGCGCGTAGAGCAGATCGGCCATCGGCAGCAGCTGGTGATAGCAGTTCAGCGAGGAGGGCACGCCGAGGATCGCCGGGGTGTCGAGGAATAGCGGCGCCTCGGCGCAGATGTAATCCAGGCATACCTCGAGCTGGCGCTGCGTCGCTTGTCCGGCAACGGTTTTCGTCGCCAGGAAGCGGGCCACCAGCGAGTGGCAGACCGCGCGAAAGTCGGCGTCGGCGGCCAGCCTGCCGGTGATATCGCGATGGAGTTCCCGGTAGGCGGCGTTCGAGCGCAGCTCCGACACCGGGCGGACGAAGATCCGGGTGCGATCCGGATCGACGGCGGCGGCCGCCGCGGTGATCTTCGCACGAACACCGCGCAGGTTCTTCACCGCCTTACGGCGCGCCTCCTGCGCGGAATACCCTGACGCCTCGAACATTTCGGCGACATGGATATCGGTGTACACGAAGTCGACCCGGTCGAAACGGGAGCGGCCCCAGTGCGCGAGATCGCGCAGCCGCCGAGTCGAGAAGTAGCTGTTGCCCGGCGAGACCCCGATGACGGCGTGATCGGCATCGCGGTAGATGACCTCGCAGTGCGGTGTGAACGGGCGGACGAGAAAGCTTGGCGTAACAGCGAGAGCGGGTGATGTCACGAACAGTGCACCTTTCGTCGAAGGCTACCGATTCGATATCTCGCCGGCCGGCGGCGCCGACGGGACGGTTCGCGACATCGTCGGCGGCGGCCGATCCCGTTGGGCCCCTTTATCTTCCCGTCGCGAAACCGTTGGCGGCCACCGTCGGACGCGCCGAACCGGCGGCGACATCCGTTGCGCTTCTTGTGCTTTCGAACAATGGCTGGTGCTCGCGGTATGCGCTACATCACCGTGGCGCCGACATGTCACCGGCCCGGTATCGGTGACGGGTTGGTCGCCGATACCGGGCCGGGTCGGATGTTGTTGGTGGATAAGTTATTTCATGCTCCGCCGGCTATCCGCGGCAAGGATCAGTGGGCGTGCTTGTCAGTCGCCACCTGCTGATCGGGCGCGGCCGTCTGCTTGTAAGGCGCGGCCGCGGATTGCGCCGCGGTGATGAACGACTGCTTCAGCTCCGGCCAGAAAGTGTCCGTGACGCAGGAATACTGCGGCATGAAACCACCGCAGTTCGACGCGTCGTTCGGGCCGATTTCGATGGTGAACGAGGCGAGCCCCAGTCCGCTGAACGCCTGATCGGTCGTCGTTCCCGTCGTCGAATATCCGACGGTCTCCAGATCGGTGCCGACGGTGAATCCGCTCGGCACGACCTTGGTGGTCAACGCGCGCAACTGGGCGGTATTCGTCGGGGTGGCATTGTTCGGAATGATCCCGTAATTCCCGTAGGAATGCAGATCGATCATTATTCCGGTCGCGGTATCCGGGACGTCACCGCCACCGGCCGGACGCTGATCGGGGAACAGGCTCGCGTAGAGCTGCTGAATATTCTGCGTTTCCGGTTCGGAGCCACCCTGCGGACCCTGATAGGTCTCGGCACAAGGGTCATTCGAATCACCGCCCCAATTGACGGTGAAATTGCGGTTCAGATCCACGCCGGGGCCCTGACCGGATCCGTCGACGACGGAGCAGGACGGCGGCGTATTACTGTTGTCGGCATTCTTGCGCTGCATCAGCGGGCTGTCCCCGCCGCTGGCCACCACGTCGACACCGTCCGGGTTGGTCACCGGGACCACCCAGACCTCGGTGTTGTTCAGGATCGATGTCGCGGTGGCATCGGTGCCGTAGCCGTCGGCGAGGTAGTCGATCCACTTCCAGCCCACCTCACCCGTCGCCAGCTCGCGGGCGTGGATCTGCACGGTCAGCAGGAAGCGAGGTTTGCTCGACGTGGGCGACAGCGCGCAACCCGCCGGCGCGGCAGTCGTTTTCGCCTTGTCCTTCGCCTGGTCCGACGAACCGCTGCCGGTCAGGCAGATCACGTCCATGGCGTGCCCGCCCTGGCCCTGCCCGGCCAGCCAGGTTTTGCCGATGTCGTACACCTTTGCGATGCCCGGATATTTGGTCGCCACATTCCGGGCGTGGTCGAGCATATCCTGTGCCGTGTGATAGCCGCCGTAATAGGTATCGTCCGGGGCTTTCCGGTCCTGCGGCGAAATTTTGTATACCGGAGCCTTTTTCGTCGGCTCCAGTCCCTGATCGCGCAGAGCCTGGGCGTGCGCCTCGTCGACGGCGATGGTCACCTTGTCCGGACCCGCCGGAACCATTTCGATACCGGCGTGGGCGATGATGTCGCGCTGCGCCTGCGACGTGACCGGCACATCCCAGTAGTAGGGCGTGTTATCGGCGGCGTGCGCCAATACCGGATTCAGCGCGAGCGTAGTGAAACCACCGATGACCAGCGCGGAAATAGATGCAATGATATTGCGGGGACTGCTCATAGGACTTTCCCTTGTCTACCGAGCCACTTTCAGATTCAGCGATACCGTGGATAACCGCACGGCCTGTCACCGCGAGCCCGACCGACCTTCGCGACACATGAAAGTTCAATCAGCGCAAGCGGATTGCCTTCGTGCGCCCATGATAGTTCCGGGGACATCGCGCACACCCGCTCGTGGACCGGGGAAACCGCTCCCCATACGAAAAGGCACCGCCAACGGAATCAGGGCCGTTGATCATCGGTGCGCTGAACGGCTCCGGCGATCCGCTTGATGCGCCGGAGCCCCGCATCCCATGCGTCCCCGACCGCGGACAGTTGCGCGGGCGAGTTGCGCCTCGTCGACCCGATAGCGCTTCCAGCGGCCGCCGACGGTAGCGCGACCATTAGTTGCTCATAAGCCGATCCGGCCGATGCGGGACGGCCGCATTGGGTAACGTTCGCTCCGGCAGCACCGATATCGCAGAGCGACAACCCGTTCGGGTCCACCACAGAGCCGAGGAGTGCGACTTGAAACAGCTGGCCCGCCCCGCATTCCGCGCCGCAGTGCTGGCGCTGGTCGCCGCACCGGCCGTCGCGACGGCCGCGATCGCCGCCGCCGACGAGCCGTTTCTCACGGTGTCCGGCACCGTCCACTGCGTCAACCAGACGTACACGCTCACCGTGCCGCGCATCAAAATCCAGTCGGGCACCACGTCCTACTACTTCCTGGACGGCCCCAACCTGACCACCGCCACCACGGTCGGCTCCGAGCAACCGCTCGAACCCGGCAAGGACGCCACCGCCGCATGGACCCCGGCCACGCCCGGATCACACAACCTCTACTTCCGCGGCAGCGCGAGCGGTTCGGCGTTCGTCATCGGCCCGCAGGCCGTCGATGTCTCCGATGCGACCTCCCCCGCCTGCCTCGCGGGCAACTCCGGAAGTACGAATCCCGGAGCGCACTGAGCTACCGGCCCGAGGCACTGAGCCTCGGCGCGCGCGAGATGCTTCAGCAACCCGCCGAGGGTCAGGCTCCGATACGCACCCGCAGCCCGGCCGCATCCAAATCGGCTGTCTTCCAACGGAATGTCATACGCAAACGGCCCGGCGCACCGACCAGATGCTCCGCCTCGGTGCCCGCCAGCGGCGGCTCCCACGGGCTATCGATCACGGTGCCACCATACGCGAGCGGCAAAATCATTCGTACCAACCCGCGACGCCCGCCTAACATCGCCCGGTGACGGAAAAGGTCAATCGGCAATGGATTCTGCGACGCAGGCCCGAAGGCGTGTTGCGGGATGAGGATTTCGAACTGCGCCGCTCCCCCGTACCCGATCCGGGTCCCGGCGAGGCGCTGATCCGGGTGCACTGGCTCGGCATCGACCCGACACAGCGCGGCTGGCTCAACGACGCCGACAACTATATCGAGGCGATGCCGCTCGACACGGTGATGCGCGGCAGCGGCGTCGGACAGGTCGTGCGCTCGGACAACCCCGCGTATCCGGAGGGCAGTTGGGTCGCCGGGATGGTCGGCTGGCAAGACTATCTCGTCGCCTCCGAGGGTGGGCTCTTCGGATTGAACGTCGTCCCCGACGACGTGCCGCCGAAGCTGATGCTGAGCCTGTTCGGGCCGCCGGGACTCACCGCGTACTTCGGCATGCTCGAGGTCGGCAAGCCGGAACCGGGACAGACCGTGCTGGTGTCGGCCGCGGCGGGCGCCACCGGCTCGTTGGCGGGTCAGATCGCGAAAACCTTGGGCTGCAAGGTGATCGGGATCGCGGGTGGTCCGGTGAAATGCGCCTGGCTCACCGAGCGGGCCGGATTCGACGCCGCCATCGATTACCGCGCCGACGATATCGACGCCCGCCTGCGCGAGCTGGCCCCCGACGGCGTAGACGTCTTCTGGGACGGCGTCGGCGGCCGCATCCTCGAATACGGCCTGGCACATCTGGCGCGCCACGCCCGCGTCGTCCTGTGCGGCGCCATCGCGACCGGCTATCAGGGCACCGACCCCGATCAGGGCCCGCGCAACTACATGCGGCTCGCCATCGACCGGGCCCGCATGGAGGGTTTCATCTTCCTCGACTACGTCGACCGCTTCCCGGAGGCGTTCGCGGCGCTGCTCGAGTGGTACCGGCAGGACAAGCTGACGGTAGCCGAAACCGTAAGCGGCGGATTGGAATCCGCGCCGAGTGCGCTGCGCGCGGTCTTCGAGGGCGGCAACCTCGGCAAGCAGCTCGTCGAGGTCGCCGCATGCTGACGGCTCAGCCGACGTAGGCCGCCAGATGTTCGCCGGTGACGGTGGAGCGGGTGGCGACGAGTTCGGCCGGGGTGCCCTCGAAGACGATTCGGCCGCCGTCGTGACCGGCGCCGGGACCGAGATCGATGATCCAGTCGGCGTGGGCCATCACCGCCTGGTGGTGTTCGATGACGATCACCGATTTACCCGCGTCGACGAGCCGGTCCAGCAGGCCGAGCAGCTGTTCGACATCGGCGAGGTGCAGTCCGGTGGTCGGCTCGTCGAGCACGTAGACGCCGCCTTTGTCACCCATGTGGGTGGCCAGTTTCAGTCGCTGCCGCTCACCGCCGGACAGCGTGGTGAGCGGTTGGCCGAGGGTGAGATAGCCGAGTCCGACATCGGCGAGCCGGTCGAGAATGGCTTGGGCGGCCGGTATTCGCGCCTCGCCGGTGCCGAAGACTTCCTTCGCCTCGTCCACCGGCATCGCGAGCACCTCGCTGATATCGCGCCCACCCAAGTGGTATTCGAGTACCGCCTGCTGAAAACGCTTGCCCTCGCACACCTCACAGGTGACCGCGACACCCGCCATCATCGCCAGGTCGGTGTATACGACGCCCGCGCCGTTGCAGTTCGGGCACGCACCCTCCGAATTGGCGCTGAACAGTGCGGGTTTCACGTCGTTGGCCTTCGCGAAGGCCTTGCGGATCGGTTCGAGCAGTCCGGTGTACGTCGCCGGATTACTGCGCCGCGAACCGCGGATCGCGCCCTGATCCACCGCAATCACGCCTTCGCCCGCCGGAATCGACCCGTGCACCAGCGAACTCTTACCCGAGCCCGCGACACCGGTGACGACCACCAGCACCCCGAGCGGGATATCGACGTTCACATTCCGCAGGTTGTTGGTTTTCGCACCGCGAATCGCCAACTTGCCCTTGGGCTTTCGTACCTTCGCCTTGAGCGCCGCCCGATCGTCGAAGTGGCGGCCGGTAATGGTGCCGCTGGCCCGCAGCTTCGCCACCGTGCCCTCGAAGCAGACCGTGCCGCCCGCCGCGCCCGCGCCCGGCCCGAGATCGACCACGTGGTCCGCGATTTCGATCATCTCCGGTTTGTGTTCGACGACGAGCACCGTATTTCCCTTGTCCCGCAACCGCAGCAGCAGCTCGTTCATCCGCTGGATATCGTGCGGGTGCAGGCCGATGGTCGGTTCGTCGAAGACATAGGTGACATCGGTGAGCGCGGAGCCGAGATGCCGAATCATCTTGACCCGCTGGGCCTCACCGCCCGACAGGGTGCCCGCAGGCCGGTCCAGCGAGAGGTAGCCCAACCCGATCTCGACGAACGAATCCATGGTGTGCCGCAACGCGTCGAGCAGCGGCTTGACCGAAGGCTCGTCCAGTCCGCCCACCCACTCGGCCAGATCGCTGATCTGCATCGCGCACGCGTCGGCGATGCTGACGCCCTTGATCTTCGAGGACCTGGCCGCCGCACTCAGCCGGGTGCCATCGCAGTCCGGACAGGTCATGAAGGTGACGGCCCGGTCGACGAACGCCCGGATATGCGGTTGCATCCCCTCCCGATCCTTGGACAGCATCGACTTCTGGATCCGCGGGATCAGGCCCTCGTAGGTCATGTTGATCCCGGCGATCTTCATCCGGACCGGCTCTTTGTACAGGAAATCGTTGCGCTGTTGCTTGGTGTACTTGCGGATCGGCTTGTCCGGGTCGACGAAGCCGGATTCCTTGTACAGCCGCATATTCCAGCTGTCCGCGCCGTAGCCGGGGATGGTGACCGCACCGTCGTTGAGCGATTTCGCGTCGTCGAAGAGCTGGGCCAGATCGATATCGGTGACCGAGCCCCGGCCCTCGCAGCGCGGGCACATGCCGCCGGTGATGCTGAAGCTGCGCCGCTCCTTGATGGTCTGCCCGCCGCGTTCGACCGTGACCGCACCCGCGCCGCTGATCGATGCGACGTTGAACGAATATGCCTGCGGCGAGCCGATATGCGGTTTTCCCAAGCGGCTGAACAGGATTCGCAGCATGGCATTGGCGTCGGTCGCGGTGCCGACGGTGGAGCGCGGGTCGGCGCCCATCCGCTCCTGGTCGACGATGATCGCGGTGGTGAGCCCCTCCAGCACGTCCACGTCGGGCCGGGCCAGCGTTTGCATGAACCCCTGGATGAAGGCGCTGTAGGTCTCGTTGATCAGCCGCTGCGATTCCGCGGCGATGGTGCCGAACACCAGCGAACTCTTGCCCGAGCCGGAGACACCGGTGAATACCGTCAGCCGCCGCTTCGGGATCTCGATGCTGACGTCCTTCAGATTGTTCACGCGCGCGCCGTGCACGCGGATCAGCTCGTGGCTGTCGGCGGCTCGCTTACCGGACTTGGCAGTGCTCATGATGTCTCCATCCATTGCTCGACCGCGTTCACCGAGATTCAACCAGCCTCGGGCGGCGCGGCCAGGTAGGTGCGGGTCAGCGCTGGTGATTGATGCGGACCAGGTTGCCCGACGGGTCGCGGAACGCGCAGTCGCGGACCCCGTACGGCTGCTCGGTCGGCTCCTGCACCACCTCGGCGCCGCGGGCCTGCACCTGCTCGAACACATCGTCCAAATCCTTGGCGGACAGGATGATGTGCCCGAAGGTGCCCTTCGCCATCATCTCCGCGATCACCCGGCGCTCCTCATCGGTGATGCCGGGATTCGCCTCCGGTGGATACAGCACGATCGAGGTGCCGGGCTGGCCGACCGGTCCGACGGTGATCCAGCGCATACCGTTGTAGCCGACGTCGTTACGCACCTCGAAACCGAGGATGTCGCGGTAGAACGCCAGCGTGGCGTCCGGATCGTCGTGCGGAAGGAAAGTGTTGTGAATGGTGATATCCATGGCGATCACGCTATGTGCGGCGCGCGGCCGCGCGCTTCTCGATTCCTGATCGGTGTGGAACCTGCTGCGCGCGTCACATGGCGGTGAGTGCGCTCGTCGATCCGGCACCGCTGCGGTCGCCGCCGTTCCGGCGGCTGTGGGTGGGGCGCACCCTGTCCGGGTTCGGCAGTCAGATGACCTTCGTCGCGGTGCTGTACCAGATCTGGCAGAGCACGCACAGCACCGTGTGGACCGGTGCGCTCGGCATCGCGCTCGCGGCGCCGATCATCGTATTCGGGCTGTTCGCCGGATCAATCGTGGACCGGACCGACCGAAGGGTGTTCTATCTGATCACCGTCACGGGTCAGGCGGTGTGTTCGCTGGCGCTGGCGGCGCAGGGCATCTTCGGGCAACTCCCGGTGCTCGGGGTGCTGCTGTTGGTCGCGGCGCAGTCGACCTTCGTCGCGGGCAGCGGGCCGGCGGCGCGCACCTTCGTCGCGCGCCTGCTGCCCAGATCGGAGGTCGCCGCCGGTTTGGCATTGAACCGGATCTCCATGCAGGGCGCGATGCTCGCGGGACCGGCATTGGGTGGGGTGCTGCTCGGCTGGATCGGCCTCGGCGGGTGCTACCTCATCGATGCGCTCACCTTCGGACTGGCGTTCTACGGCGCGTTCGGATTACCGCCGATGCCGCCGGAAGGCGAGCCGTCGCGGCCGGGCCTGGGCGGGGTGCTGGACGGCCTCACCTTCCTGGTCGGCAGCCCGATCGTGCGCGGCGCGCTGCTCACCGACCTCGCGACCACCGTGCTCTCCATGCCGATCAGCCTGTTCCCGCTGATCAATGCCGAACGGTTCGGGAACAACCCGCGCACCCTCGGGCTGTTCCTTTCCGCCATCGCGGTCGGCGGGACCATCGCCTCGATTCTGTCCGGCGCCTTCACCCGGCTGCCCCGGCCCGGGCTCGTAATGCTTTGCGGCTCAGCGGTTTGGGGTGCGGCGCTGGCATTGTTCGGTATATCGCCGAACGCCTGGCTCGGGCTCGGCCTCCTGGCGCTCGCGGGCGCCGCCGATACCGTCGCGGTGGTGTCGCGCGGCACGATCGTGCAGTTGCACACCCCGGACGCGCCGCTCGGGCGGGTCGCCGCCGCCGAGCAGATCGTCGGTCAGGCCGGGCCGGACGTGGGCAATATGCGGGCCGGACTCGTCGCCGGATTCGCTTCGGGAACAACGGCATTGGTGAGCGGCGGACTGCTGTGCCTGGCCGCTGTCGCCGCCATCGGCACGGCGACGCCCGGCCTGCGGCGGACTATATCCGTGGCCCCGCGGCCGGATCGAGCGTAGTTTGCCGCCGTGCCTGTCTTCTCACTCTGTTGGAGCGCGTTGCGCGCGGCGGTCGCCGAACTACCGGACGACGCGTTCGCGCAGCCGTCCGGCTGCACCGGTTGGCTCGTGCGAGATCTGGTGTGCCACTTGGTTATCGACGCTCAGGACGTGCTGATCACCCTCGTCACGCCCGCGACCGGGGAACCCACCCGCGACGCCGTGACCTACTGGGAGGTCGGCGCCACCCCGCCCGACGGCACCGATCCGCTCGACGCGCTCACCGTCCGGCTGGCCGCCGCGTACCAGCAACCGGGCCTGCTGAAATTCCATCTCGACGATGTCGGCTCGGCCGCGGGACGCGCCGCCGAACTCGCCGACCCGGACCTGCGGGTCGGCACCCGCGGCGAGGTGCTCACCGTCGGCGACTATCTGTCCGCGTACGTCATGGAGTGGACCCTGCACCACCTCGACCTGATCGCCAACCTCCCCGGCGCACCCGAACCGCCCGCGGCCGGACTCGCCCGGTCCCGCAAGATGCTGGAACAGATTGCGGAAGCACGATTTCCGGCTACGTTCCCGGATAAGGACGCGCTGCTGATCGGCACCGGGCGCCGAGCGCCAACCGAGGCGGAGCTGATCGAACTCGGTTCGCTCGGTGCGAAACTGCCGATCATTCTCGGGTGAGGCGAGCCACGATCGCCTGTGGAGCGTGCGCGCAGACCTTCATCCACTTCGGATGAGCACGAGCATGACTACAACCGCAGCACAACCCGGTGGGTGTGCGCGTAGACGGCGGCGTGCACCCGGTCGCGGACGCCCAGTTTGGCCAGCACATTGGAGACATGCGTCTTCACCGTCTGTTCACCGACGCCGAGCGCGCGGGCGATCTCGGGATTGGTGTATGCCTTCGCGATCAGCAGCAACACCTGATGTTCACGGGCGGTGAGGGTTTCGAGTTCCGGTGCGGCCGGGAACGGTTCGATGCCGTCGGTGAGCCGGGTGATCAGGCGACGGGTCAGGCGCGGATCGATCAGTGCGTCACCGCGGGCCGCGGTGCGGACGGCGGCGACCAGATCCCGCGACGGCAGCGCCTTGGTGAGGAATCCGCTCGTACCGAGACGTAGTGCGCGATATAGATTTTCGTCGGTAGCGCGATCCGCGATGGTGAGGATGCGGGTGCCGCCGCCGAGCGCGGCGACCGACTCGATGGCGGCGGAATCGGCAAGTCCGGGCATATCGAGGTCGAGGATGGCGACATCAGGATTCAGCCGCCGCATCTCGGCGATGGCGGCCGCGCCGTCGCCGACCTCCGCGACGCAACGCAGATCCGGCTGGGCGCCGAGCACCGCGCGCAGGCCGGAACGAAAGACGGTGTGCTCATTGGCGAGTAGCACGGAGATCGTCGAACTTCGCGGTGCGGCCACGGGTTCCGACTGGGGTCGCACGGGTTCGGCACCGCGCGGCAGCACGTCGGCGGGCGGTTGGCTCTCGGCGAGCGCCGAACCGACCGACAGCGTCGCCGCGGTGATCCCGAGCACGAGCGACGAAACCACCCGGAGGAGGCGGCGTTTCGAGGTAGTCGTGGCCATGTCTACCGACCGTAGATCACGCGTGCCCGCGGGTCCATCGGCCCGCGGCAGCATCCGGACTCCCCCGATGGAGGGAATCAGCGCAGGAATCCGGTGTAGTTCTTGGTCATCAGCTGGCTTTCCAGCTGTTTGATCGTGTCGAGGCCGACGCTCACCACGATCAGCACCGAGGTGCCGCCGAATGCGAGATTCTGCGCCGGACCGGCCGTGCCGAAGCGCGTCAGCAGATTCGGCAGCACGGCGACGACACCGAGGTAGACCGACCCCGGCAGCGTGATCCGCGCGAGCACCCGACTCAGGTGGTCGGCGGTCGCCTTTCCGGGACGGTAGCCGGGTACGAAGCCGCCGAACTTCCGCATCTCATCCGCCCGTTCGGCCGGATCGACCGTCACCGAGACATAGAAGTAGGTGAAGAACACGATCAGCGCGATATAGACCGCGACATGGACCGGATTTCCGGGATCGACCAGATACCGCTGCACCACCCGCTGCCATCCGGTCTGCTCGCCCGGCCCGCGCTGGGTCAACTGCATCAGCAGGTTCGGCAGATACAGCAGCGACGATCCGAAAATGACCGGAATGACACCGGCCTGGTTGACCTTCAGCGGCAGATAGGTCGAGGATCCGCCGTACATCTTCCGGCCGACCACGCGCTTGGCGTACTGCACCGGAATCCGGCGTTGACCCTGCTCGACGAAGATCACGGCGATGATCATCAGCAGCACCGCGATACAGACGCCGACGAAGATCAACACACCGCCGCTGTTCAGAATCGACCTGCCCTGGCTGGGGATTCGCGCGGCGATCCCGGCGAAGATCAGCAGCGACATACCGTTGCCGATACCGCGTTCGGTGATCTGCTCGCCGAACCACATGGCAAGGGCCGCACCCGCGGTCATCACCAGCACGATCACGAACATCGCGAAGATGCCGCTGTCGGCGAGCACATCCTTCGGGCAGCCGCGCAGCAGCTGTTTGCGCGCGGCCAACGCCACCAGCGTCGAGGCCTGCAATGCCGCCAGCGCCACCGCCAGATAGCGGGTGTACTGGGTGATCTTCGCCTGTCCCGCTTGACCTTCCGCGCGCAGATCCGCGAACCGCGGAATCACCACCGTCAGCAACTGGGTGACGATACTCGCGGTGATATACGGCACGATGCCCACCGCGAACACCGTGAGCTGCAGCATCGCACCACCGGAGAACACATCGATGAGCTGATAAATACCCGCCGACTCGCCGCCGGACACGACATCGATACAGTCGCGGACCGACCGATAGTCCACCCCCGGCGACGGGAGCGTCGCCCCGAGCCGGAACAGCGCGACCAGTCCGAGCGTCCACAGTATCCGCCGCCGCAGATCCGGAGTACGGAAGGCCGGAACAAGGGCGGATAGCACGAAACCTCCTGATAGACAAAGATTCTGGGACCGCGGCGCGGACCTCCGACGCTACGGGAATCCGCCCCCGCCGACGTCGCCCACGAGTCGGACTTCGGACTCCCCCGATCGCGGGAAGCCTTGTCCGGCGCACTCGGGCGATGACACGTGGAAACGGCACCCGTCCGGCGGGCGCGCGGATACGAATAACCACCAGCCCTGTGCCACAAACGAACTCGGCGACGAATGGAGTGAGCTGACTATGGGTCTGGTCCGGAACGGGATGCTGGTGTTCCTGGCGTCGGTATTGTTCACTACGGGCAGTTCGGTGGAGGCCGTGGCGGCGGGCCCATTCCAGGATCCGGTTGTGGTGGGGTACAAGGCTTTCGAGCCGTCGATCGAGATAGCGCCGGACGGGACCGTGTACATAGCCGGACCGGAGGGTGTGCTTTCGAACGGTATTTCCAGCCCCAGCACCGTCTTTCGGTCGCCGGATGCGGGCGCGAGCTGGGTCGCCACCCCGCCGGGTATGCGCGGGTTCTGGCCCGGCGGCGGCGACGCGGCGCTGGCGATCGCCCCCAACGGCAGCCTGGCCATGGCCGATCTGTGGGCGGGCAGCTCGACGGCGGGCCGGTCGGGCGACCGGGCCGACAGCTGGATCGCGCTGCCGATCGCCGGCCTGCCGATCCAGGACCGGCCGTGGCTGGCGAGCACCGGGACGTCGACCTACCTTGCCTACCACCAGATCCCGAGCGGTATCGCGGTGTCGAAGTCGATCGACGGCGGCCTCACCTACCCGCTGACCACAGTCGCCGCCACCGCCATCGACCAGAGCGGATGCGTCACCTGTTCGGCGGGCAGCGTTATCGCGAGCGATGGCGGCGGCCCGCTCACCGATAAGGTCGGCGTCATCTTCAACGCGGCGAACGGCGGAGTCGGCTTCAGTCGCTCCACCGACGGCGGCATCACGTGGTCGGTGAAAACCATAGCGGCGTCCGGTAATTCGGATAACACCCTGGTCTTCCCCACCGTCGCCGATTCCGGCGACGGCCGCCTCATCGCCGTGTGGCTGCGGGTGGCGGCCGGGCGCAGCGCGGTGCAGACGGCCGTATCCGCCGACTGGGGGCAAACCTGGTCCGAGCCGAAAACCGTTGTAGGAAACGGTACTTCGGTCTATCCATGGGTTGCCGCGAAGGGCGACAAGGTCGCGATCTCGCTGTACTGGAACAACACCGACGGCACGGCCGACGGCACCGCTCCCGGCGTGCCCTGGTACGAGTCCTACCTGGAAAGCGACGATTTCGCGGCGAGCTTCGGCCCGCTGCAGACGGCCGACCCGACAGCGGTGAAGACCGGTCCGATCTGTACGGGCGGTACGAGCTGCCAGGCCAACCGGGAACTCGGCGATTTCCAATCGGTCGCCATCGATAACGCGGGCCGGGCCAACCTCGCCTACAACCGGTCGATCGATAACGGAGCCAATGTCGAGGTGCGATTCACTCGGCAGAGCTGAACGGGCCGGGCACAATTGATCGCCGCCCTACAATGCCCACTATGAGCACGCGAGCGGTGCACTTCGTCGGCAGCTATCCGGCGGACAGCCCGGACGAGGCGATGCGGGCGATGCTCGACGGCGCGGGCGCGCGGATGCGCACCCTACCCAATGGCGAAACCGACAGGTACGAACTGTATGTGCTGCCGATCATCGACGATCTGGTCCGGCAGGGCGCGCTCGAGGTGAAACAGGTCGGTCGCTGGAGTCCGAGCTGGCGCAGGACCATTCACCGGGTTCCGCCTGGCAAGACACTCACCGGCGACATGATGGATCTCGGCTACCTGCGCGAGGCCGAGCAGGCGCTGCCCGCATTCACCGCGCTGCGGCGGGAGTACGAATTGCCCGGGCTCACAATGCAGGTCGGCATGCCGACCGACCTCAGCCTGACCTTCGTCGCGGTCGGCGCCGCCGGGGTGCGGTCGCATCGCAGAGCCTTCGCCGACGCCAGCCTCCGCCATATCCCGACGATCCGCGAATCGACCGGCGACAACGTCGTTTTCCAGCTGGAGGCCACCGCCGAACTGGTGCTGATGGCGCTCTCCCAGCCCCTGCACCGACAGGTCGACGCCCGGTTCGGTCTGGCCGCCGGGATCGCCGCGATGGCCGCCGCCGCGCCCGCGGGCACCCGGTTCGGCGTGCATATGTGCCTCGGCAGCTTGAACAACAAGGCCGCCACCGGATTGCGCTCCGCGGCACCGCTCGTAGACCTTGCCAATTCCATTGCGCGACAATGGCCGTCAGGACGAAAGCTGGAGTACGTACACGGCCCGTTCGCCGCGGGCGCCATCCCGCCCTCCACCAAACCCGAATTCTACGAACCACTTTCGCGTCTCGCGCTACCGCAGGGCACCGCCTTCTACGCGGGGTTCGTACACGATGCCCCCACCGAGGCCGAGCAACTCCACACCCTGCACATGATCGAGGAGCGCCTCGGCCGCCCGGTGGACGGTGTCGCGAGCCCCTGCGGCCTCGGCCGTCGCCCGCGCGACGTGGCCGACGCAATGGTGGCCCGCGCCGGCATCCTCGCCGGGGCGGACTGACCCCTCCGGCATGCCGAGGGCTCGGGCATGCTCAATGCTTTCGGTGACTATCGCGGCTGGTGCGTCTCGGGCAGCAACAGATCGACCAGCTTGGCGGCGACCGCGGCGGGCGTCTCCTGGTCGGTATCGATGACCAGCGCCCCATCGCGGTCGCGGCGCAGCGCGGCCGACTCGGCCGTCGCCCGGGCGAGCAGCCGATCCTGTTGTGCCGCAGCCATACCTACCAGCGAATCGCCCGCGAGCCGAGGACCCTCACCGTTGCCGCGGCGGGCGATGCGGCGCGCGAGTTCACCCGGTGACGCCTCCAGGTACACGGCGGTGACAAGTTCGCCTGCCAGCGCACGGAGGTATATGTCCGGCGCGCCCCTCGCGACGACGATCAGCGCTTGCGCGTCCGCGCCACGATAGCCGTTCCAGGCATGAATCATGTTCTCGGCCTTGATATCCGGAAGATGTTCCGACGGATGGAAGCCGAACTGATCGACGTCGACGTACCCGGTGCGGATGCCACGCGCCGACAGTGCCCGCAGCACTTCCCAGCCGATGGTCGACTTCCCCACCGCCGTCGGACCGGCGAGCAGCAGCACCGGCATCCCCGCGCCGGACGCGGGCGCCATGGGTAAGGGAACGGTACTCGCCTGCGCGGCAGGGCTTATCCGATCGGCAAGCGCATCTACCACCCCTTTCGGCGACAACCCGGTCGTATCGAAGACCGAGCCGATCGCATTGCGATCCAACGTATCCGCGATACCCATCAGTTCGTCGAGCTGCTTCTCCGGTGAACCACGCCCGAGGAACCGGCGACGCAATTCGGCGCGATCACAGCGGAGACGTATCAGTTGAAAGTCGAAATCGGTTGTACTGGGCAGGTATTCGTCGATTCCCCGTTCCGGGTCGACCACACCGGACACGATGACCTGCCGCGCGCCGTACCGCCGGAAGGTCTCGAGCACCGGAACGAGATTACCGCTCGCCAACCGGTGATACCGGGGATCGCCGGGCGGCGCGGGCAGCAGCAGACCCAACTGGTCGATATCGACGTAGGCGACCGGCCGCCCCGCCGCCCGCTCGTACAGCCCCCACGCGACCGTCGACTTGCCGACACCCGGCGCACCCGTCACCCACAGCACAGAAACCGGCAGCACCCCATACCCCTTCGCATCGCCCATCGAGACCCATCCTCGGGCCGACTGCCGATCAACTCAACCGAATTTCCGGCCGCAGCGGACACTCTGCCGGATTACCACCCGGAGTAGATCCCATCGACGAGCCTCGGCACCACGGTGCTCGAGTTCAGCTCGGCGGCGAGGCGCACATCGGCGACCATATCGATCTCGGCCAGTTCCCGCCCCGATATCGAATCCGCGAGCAAGGTATCGAGTTCGGCGGTGGCGGAGCGGAAAGCATAAGCGGCCAAACGTATTTCGGGCGACAGATGGTCGCATCGGTCCAGCAGCGCGGCGGCGATTGCTCCGGCGCCGAGGTAGTCCTCGATGCCGGGGCGCAGCGGACCCTCGGTGATGCCCCAGCGCTCGCCCGCCGGAATCACGCCGATGGGGCGCCCGCCCGCCGCATCGGCCGCGGCCTTGGCCACCGCATCGGCATTGCGCAGCGATCCGGCGAATACCGCGGTGGCGAATCCGGCCGCACGGGCGGACAGCGTCGCGCCGTTCGGCGACGGCAGCGCCAGCAGCGTGTCCGTGGGCAGGTCCAGCAGCGATGCCGGGCTCAGCGACCAGCCCGGTTCGCCTTTCGCCGCCGCGAGCACCGCGTCCGCCGCCTGTGCCGCGCGTTGCGCGCGCGGATCGCTGTGCCGGTGCGGTAGCGGCAGCACCCGGGCGCCGCGCCCGACGGCGATATCCACCGATGTGGAGAACGAGAGCACGTCGACGATGATCACCGCACCGCATTCCGGCGCGAGCGCGTCGACCCCCTCACCGCCCCACTCCAATCGGACCGCATAGCCGTCCTGGCCGAAAACGCCGGAGTTCATTCGTCCCCCTGATGGTCCGCGCCGATCCTGGACGGCGGGTTCACTGTTCGAACGATGGGACGATACCCGCCCGCGAGCCCCGGATCCGCAGGCGCGTAAGCACTTCGGCCACCGCGGCGCTCCCGGCTTCGACGCCGCCGCATGCCGATCCGATTCCGGATCGATAGCGAATCCAGGTCCGCGAGAAATCAAGATCCGGTGCCGTGATTGGTTCGAGATAATGATACCTACGGTCTCACATATTCAGAAAAACGTGCTTGACCAGCGGATATATAAACCCATATCCAGTCGATGACCGGCACTAAACTCAACTGTGATCGTTATCACACTCATCTTTGTCGGGCCGGTGCGCCGGGTATCCGAAAAATACTTCAGCAAAATTCCAGAGGAGGTGTCACGGTGGCCACCGAATTCGTCGCTGATGCCACTGACTTTTCGCCAGCACGGCGGGGCCGGGATTCATACGACGATATCGAGCCGTGGTTCGACAAGCTCGCGGCGCTCGACGCGCAGGATCCGCACCGTAATGCGTTGCGCGAGCACATCATCGAGCTGTGCCTGCCGCTGGCGGATCACATCGCCCGCCGTTTCGCCGGCCGGGGTGAGGCGTATGAGGACCTCGTGCAGGTCGCGCGGGTCGGATTGTTACTCGCCGTCGACCGGTTCGACCTGACGCGCGGCAACAGCTTCCTCTCGTTCGCGGTACCGACCGTGATGGGCGAGGTCCGCAGATACTTCCGCGACAGCGGCTGGGCGGTGCGGGTGCCGCGCCGACTCAAGGAGTTGCAGCAGCGGATCGCTTCCGTCACACCGGAATTGGCGCAGCGGCTGGGCCGCCAGCCCACGGCGACCGACCTCGCCGCCGAGCTCGGCACCGATCACGAGGAGATCACCCAGGCGCTGATCGCCGCCAACGGCTACACCTGCGACTCCATCGACGCCGGAACCGACGGCGGCGACGACGCGGCGGCCGCGTTCCACCAGGACCCGCTGGCCACCGTCGACCCCAACTACGAGCTGGTGGAGGACGCGATAGCCGTCGCCCCGCTCATCGCCGAACTGCCCGAACGCGAACGCAGGGTGCTGGAACTGCGCTTCGGCGAATCGCAGACACAGACGCAGATCGCCGAGCGGCTCGGCCTTTCGCAGATGCATATCTCCCGCATCCTCAGCCGCACCCTGCGCGAACTGCGCGAGCGAGCGCTGGAGATCCAACCCGCCTGAACTCGGGCCGCGAAATCCGGTTCAGGACTGGTCGATTCGGGCCGCGAGGCCGCGCCCGAGGTGGTCGAGCAAGGCGCGCGTGCGGCGCGGGACGGCGGGCCCGGCGGCGTAGGTGGCGTAGATATCGGCGCTGGGCGTATCGATCTCGGGCAGCACTTGCACCAGTGCGCCCGCCCGTAGCAGCGGCCCGACATGCCACAGCGAGCGCATGATCAGCCCGCGGCCCTCCCGACACCAGCCGACGATCACGTCCCCGTCGTTGCTCACCAGATTGCCGGTCACCCGGACCGCGCTTACCTTTCCGCCGGTTTCGACGAAACGCCAAAGGGCATAGTCGCTTTCGTTCTCGCGCAGCACGATGCAGTTGTGCCGGTCCAGCTCCGCCGTCGTCGCGGGAGCGCCGTGCTCGCGCAGATATTCCGGTGCGGCACAGACGATCCGGCGGTTGCGGCAGAGCCGGGTGGCGGTGAGCCGGGAATCGGGCAGCGCGCCGACATGGATATCGATATCGAATCCGGTGCCAGCGATATTGAGCGGCGCCGACGACAACTCCAGGTCGATCTGCAACTGCGGGTGGGCACCGACGAATTCGGCCACCAGATCGGCGATATGGGCCCGCCCGATCCCGATGGTCGACCGCACGTGCAACCGGCCGCGCAGCTCGCCGTGCTGCTCGGCCACCGAATCCTCCAGCTGTTCCAGTTCGGCCGCGATCCGCGCCGCGCCCGCGGCATAACGTTCGCCCTCGGGCGTCAGCGACAGCCTGCGGGTGGTGCGCTGGATCAGCGGGACGCCGAGCCGGGATTCGATCTGCGCGAGCCGCTTGCTCACCGCCGACACCGAGACGCCGAATTCGCGCGCGGCCTCGGTCAGGCTGCGCGAGCGGGCGACGATATCGAAAAACAGTACGTCGTCGCTCAAACCACCGCGCACGCGATCCTCCTGTCGATTGTTTCCGCTCGGGAAAGAGTCTCTTGCGCTCTCGGTACTATCGCCCGCCGGCGATCGGAGCCTACCGTTGTGGGCCAGCCGACAACAAAGCACGCGGCTCGTCAGCAAGGAGGTCCGCAGCGATGGGGACGAAGCACCGAATCGCCGTCATTCCCGGCGACGGTATCGGGAAAGAGGTTGTCCCGGAGGGAATCCGGATATTGCGGGCCGCGGCGGCGGCCTACGATTTCACCGTCGATATCGAATATTTCGACTATGCCTGCGCCGACTACTACACCGCGCACGGAAAAATGCTGCCGGACGGCTGGTTCGATGAATTGAAGCGGTTCGACGCGATCTTCTTCGGCGCCGTCGGCTGGCCCGAGGTTGTGCCGGACCACATCTCGCTGTGGGGCAGCCTGCTGCAGTTCCGGCGGCATTTCGACCAGTACGCGAACCTGCGCCCGGTGCGACTGCTGCCCGGCGTCGCAAGCCCGCTGGCCGGGCGCGCGCCCGGCGATATCGATTTCTATGTGGTGCGGGAGAATACGGAGGGCGAATACTCCAGCATCGGCGGGCGCATCTTCGAAGGCACCGAACGCGAAACCGTCCTACAGGAAACGGTGATGACCAGAACCGGGGTCGACCGCATCCTGAAGTATGCCTTCGAATTGGCCGCCCGCCGCCCGCGCAAACATCTGACCTCGGCGACGAAGAGCAATGGGATTTCCATCACCATGCCCTACTGGGACGAGCGGGTGACCGAAATGTCCGCGGCCTATCCGGATATCACGGTGGACAAATACCACATCGATATCCTGACCGCGAATTTCGTCCTGCATCCGGACTGGTTCGACGTGGTGGTGGCCAGCAATCTCTTCGGCGATATCCTCTCCGATCTCGGGCCCGCGTGCACGGGCACGATCGGTATCGCGCCGAGCGGAAATATCAACCCGGAACGCCGCTTTCCCAGCCTGTTCGAACCGGTGCACGGTTCGGCCCCCGATATCGCGGGCCGCGGCATCGCCAATCCGATCGGCCAGATCTGGAGCGCGTCGATGATGCTCGATCATCTCGGCGAGCACACCGCGGCCGCCGCCGTACTCGCCGCGATCGAATCCGTGCTCGCTCGAGGCGGTAGCGCGCTCACCCCCGATATGGGCGGCACCGGCACCACCGAATCGCTCGGCAAGGCGATCCGGGCGGCACTCGAAATCCGGTGAGCCGAGATGAGCTCCACGGACGAGACCGAGCTCGGCGACCGGCGGCCGCAGTTCGACGGAGGCGGGCGGCTCGTGCGCGATCCCGCACGGTAACCACTTGTGCCACAGGTTGATTCGCCATCCGTCGGCCGAGAACCGAACTACGGTACCCGAAACCGCTGCGCCATAGGGTTTTCCGACCGCATGACCGTGCGGCGGTCACAGCTTGCGAGCGATCGCTTTACTCAGCGCGGCAACATTTTTCGGGGTGATGCGAAACCAGAACGCGAGATAGCAACCGTTGGTGCGGAAGTCGGGGTTCTTGGCGATATAAGCCCGTGCGGCGGGTTTTTCGAAGAAGGAGTCCGGGTACTGGGCCAGCGTTTCCGGTGTCGTGAAGATGTCGACGAAGAACAGACCCGTCTCGGGCCGGAACTCGTAGTGGTTGCGTTCGGCCCAGGCGAGCACCGCATCGCGGATGGCGCCCGCGTCGCCGGTCGTGCGTGCCGGATCGAACAGTTCGTACTCGGCGATCGCCCCGGTGAGCGAGACGAACCCGAACAGGCTCGCCAACGAGGCCCGATAGTAGCGGGTGCGCGGATGCCGAATCCGGTGTTGCAGCAGGAAGATCAGCCCCGAGACCAGATGCAGTCCCCGGTTCCGGAACGCCGGATCCATCCGCAATTTGCCGCCGGTGATGATGCGGCCGCCGGGCCGGGACGCAGGCATCGACCCCCAGAACTGGAAGCCGACGATCTCCCCCGTATCCGCCCGCCGGAAAACATGCACCACCTCGTTGGTCCGCGCATGGACCGCGAAGTGATCGAATTCCTCGGCCGCCAATCGGTTTGCCATCGCATGCAATTCGCGCAGCCGCTGGTCGGTGAACTCGGGGCGCCGCACCGACTCCATCCGCACCCGCACCCCACGCCTCGACGCGGCGAGCAGGCCGGTGGCGAATAATTCGGCGGGACGGATGCGTATCGAGTTCGGCATACCGACCATGATCGCCCCGCCGTTCGCCGGATACGCCCCATTTCGGGGAACAACCTACGCGCACAAGACCTGTGGGGTCATACCGAGTCCGAAGCAGCCGAATCATGCTGTCGCGATACCGATTCCAGCGCGGGATCCGCCGAATCTCCCAGCGCCGCCCGCTCGACGGCGCTCCGGGCGTTGGCGATCACGACGCGGCCGAGCGCCCGGTTGCCGACGCCGCCGATGATCGCGCCGAGTCCGGCGGGCAGCACCCGGCCGAAGATCAGCACACCGCGTTTGGCCAGGAACTGCACGAGGTAGCGCTTGGCGAACGAATCGTCCATCCGGCGCAGACCCGGAATGCGGTCGGCCAGCCACCCGGACCAGTTGCGCGCCGAACCCGCCGCATTCTTCTCGGCCAGTCCCATACCGCCCTCGCCGAGCACGACGCCGAGCACCAGTTCGCGCCGGTGCCGCTTATCCGGCGCGACGCCGTACGCGGCGGCCGTCGCGATCGTGAACAGCGCCGACACATCGAGGAAGAACGCGGCCTCGATACCCGTCGCCACCAGCCCGGCCAACGTGCCGACACCGGGCACCGCCGCGATGACGCCGACCGCGACGCCGCTGGCCGTCACGGTCCACAGGTAGCGGCGTTCCAGCCGACGCGCCAGCCGGTCCGCGGTGTCGGCAGGGTACATCCGGCGCAGCCGATCCACGTATCGCGCCGCCATCGGCGCCTGCCATCGGGCGGCGCGGTCCAACAGCGCGATCGCCGACTTCTGTCCGACACCTTCGAACATCTGACCGTCCCATCGTCGAAGCGAGCAGCACAATGATTGCTCCAAGTTTGCACAAATCTCTGCGGCATGACGAGCGCCACGATCAGGACCGAATCCCCCGTGAACCGCCGACCGGGCGATACCCGGGCGGCGCGCCGGTAAACCCGCTCGCACCTCGCGGCTCAACCGATTCCACGAAGTGGGTAGCGCTAGTGAACTGACCCGGCTACCCTTCATCCATGACGGAATGGCAGCCGACGGCCTGCATCCTCTGCGAGTGCAATTGCGGTATCCAGGTCCTGCTCGGCCCCGACGGCAGATCCTTCGAGAAGATCCGCGGCGACAAGCTGCATCCGGCCTCGGCCGGCTACACCTGCAACAAGGCGCTGCGGCTCGATCACTATCAGAACGGCCGCACCGGCAGGATCACCGCGCCGCTGCGCCGCCGCACGGACGGCACCTTCGAGGAAATCGACTGGGACACAGCGATTTCCGAGGTGACGGCGCGACTGCTCGAGATCGGCGAGCGGCACGGCGGCGCATCGGTGTTCTACTACGGCGGCGGCGGGCAGGGCAATCACCTCGGCGGCGCGTACGCCACCGCCACCATGGCCGCCTTCGGGATCCGCTACCGCTCCAGCGCGCTGGCCCAGGAGAAGACCGGCGATTTCTGGGTCGGTGCGCGGATGGCCGGGCATCCGGTGCGCGCCGATGTCGAACATGCCGAGGTCGCGCTGTTCGTCGGCAAGAACCCCTATCAGTCGCACGGCTTTCCGCGCGCCCGCACGGTGTTGAAGGAGATCGCCCGCGACCCGGCACGGTCGATGGTGGTGCTGGATCCGGTGCGCACCGAAACCGCCGAACTGGCCGACTACCATCTGCAGCTGCGGCCGGGCACCGATGTGTACCTGCTCACCGCGATGGCGGCGATCCTGGTGCGCGACAACCTGATCGACGCGCAATGGCTGGCCGAACACGCCGACGGCGTCGCCGAGGTATTGGCGGTGCTGCGTGCGGTGCCGATCGAAAAGTACTGCGCCATAGCCGATGTCGAGCTGGACCTGGTTACCGCGGCGACACACCGGATCGGCCGCGCCGCCTCCGTCGCCGCGCTGGAGGATCTCGGCGTGCAGATGAACCGGTACTCGACGGTGGTGAGCTATGTCGAGAAACTGGTGTGGCTGCTCACCGGCAATCTGGCCAAGCCCGGCACCCAATACGCGTTCACTGGGCTGTCGAATATCGGTTTCGACCGCGGCCATCCGGTGGGCGCCGGTCCGAAGAGCCCGGTGGTGGGCGCGCCGATCGTCAGCGGACTGGTGCCGTGCAATGTGATCAGCGAGGAGATACTCACCGATCATCCGGACCGGTATCGCGCGATGTTCGTCGAGAGCGCCAATCCCGCGCATTCCCTTGCCGATTCGGCACGGATGCGGGCGGCGCTCGCGGAACTGGAGCTGCTGGTCGTCGTCGACGTGGCGATGACGGAGACCGCGCGGCTGGCCCACTACGTGTTGCCCGCGCCGACGCAATTCGAGAAGTACGAGGCCACCTTCTTCAATTTCGACTTCCCGCGCAACATCTTCCATCTGCGCCATCCCGTGCTGCCCGCACCCGAGGGCGTACTGCCGGAGCCGGAGATCCATGCCCGACTGGTCGAGGCGGCGGGTGCGCTCTCCGAGGACGATTACGCTCCCCTGCGCGCCGCGCTCGAACAGGGGCGGGAGGCGTTCGCCATGGCGTTCCTCGGCATCATGGCCGACCGGAACAAGGCGAAATACGCTCCGGTGCTGCTGTATCGGACGCTCGGGCCGACATTGCCCGACGATGCCGCGGCGGCGGCACTGCTATGGCTCGCCGCGTACAACTGCGTGCGCAAATTCCCGCACAGCGTCGAACGCGCGGGCTACGGTACGGGTCTCGCCGCCGGTGAGCGTCTGTTCGAGGCGATACTCACCGGCTCGCACGGCGTGGTGATCACCGAGGACGACTACGACGAGACGTGGAACAGGTTGCGCGACAACAGGATTCAGCTGAATATTCCGGAGCTGCTCGATGTCGTCGCGAATCTGCCCGAGCCGCCGGACGATTCCGGCGAATGGCCGTTCGTGCTCGCCGCCGGTGAGCGCCGGGCGTTCACCGCGAACACCATCATCCGGGATCCCGAGTGGCGCAAGCGCGACGACGGCGGCGCGTTGCGCATCAGTGCCGCCGACGCGCGACGGCTCGGCCTGTCCGCCGGCGACCGGGTGCGGCTGACCACCGGCCGCGGCAGCACGGAGGTCCGCGTCGAGCCCACCGACCGGATGCGCGCCGGACATCTGTCCCTGCCGAACGGCTTGGGGCTCACCGTCGTCGCCGCCGACGGCAGCGCCGTGACCACCGGTGTCGCGCCGAACGAGCTGACCGCGGCGGACTCCCGCGACGAATGGGTCGGCACCCCGTGGCACAAGTACGTGCCCGCCAGGCTGGAGACCATCGACGCATGAAACGCACGACGTTCGCGAACTGGCCGTGTTCGGTGGCCCGCACCGTCGACCTGCTCGGCGACTGGTGGACGCCGCTGATTCTGCGCGAATCATTCTACGGTACAACACGTTTCGATGATTTCGAGAAGGTACTCGGGCTGAGCAGGAATATCCTCGCCCAGCGTCTGGCGCGCCTGGTCGACGAGCAGATGCTCGAACGAGTGCCGTATCAGCAGCGTCCGGTGCGCTACGAATACCGGCTCACCGACAAGGGCCGCGACTTCTTCCCCGTCATCACCGCCATGATGCGGTGGGGCGACCGCTGGCTGGCCCCGGCGGGCGCGCCGATCACCCTGCACCACAACGCCTGTGACCACGACACCCATGCCGAGGTGGTGTGCGCCCACTGCCGCGAACCGCTGCGCCACGGCGAGATGTCGGCACGGCTGGGTCCGGGCTTCCCGGACCGTCTCCGCGAAAAGACTACGGCCATGGGACGTTTCGCTGACGGAGATCAGTGATTCACCGCGCCAGAATCTCTTTGGCGACGATGTACCCGGAGCTACCGGATATGCCCGCGCCCGGCCAGGTTCCCGCGCCGACGACATGGAGATTCGGTATGAACGTGCGGTGACCGGGCGCGGCCGCTATCGGGCGCAGCGCGAAACTCTGCGCGAGATCCTGTGCGCCGCTGTACGGATCGCCGTGGCCGCTGTTGGGGTTGTACGCGGCGAGGGTGGCCGGGGTGACGGTCGCCCTGGCGAGCACCGAGGCGGTCAGCCCGGGCAGGTGCCGTTCGGCGACCTCGAGCACCCGATCGGCGAAACGGTTTGTCACGTCGGCATTCCAGGTGCCGTCGGTATCGATCCGGCCCGCGGCGTCACCGCGCGGCCGCGGCGGCACATCGGTGACCTGGAGGCGGACCACGGAGGTGCCGGCGGGCGCCCTGGTCGGGTCGTGTGCGGTCGGGCAGTCGATGGTCATCGTCGGCCATGCGGGCAGCAGACCCGCCCGCGCCTGCGCGACGTGCAGGGATAATCCGTCGAGCGAATCGGTGAGGAAGGGTTGGCCGATCCGCTCGAACCGTTTGTCCGGCCATGGCAGCGGTCCCGCGACGGCCAGATGCAGCTGAAAGATGCCGCTGCCGTAGCGGTATCGCCGTGCCTGCGCCCGGATATGTTCGGGCACTTCGGTTTCCGCGAGCAAACCCTCGTACAACTGGTCCGGATTCACCGAGGCGATCACGCCGAGCCGGGCCCGATACCCGGTGCCGTCGGACAATTCGGCGCCGACCGCGCGTCCGCCCTCGACCCGGATCCGGGTGACGGTCGCGCCGGTGTGCAAGATTCCGCCCTCGGCCGTGACGAGCCCGCCGAGCGCGTCGGCGAGCTTGCCGACGCCGCCCTGCGGAATCGGCATACCCGATACGGCGAATCCGGCGGGGAAGAGCGTGGTCCACAGCGCGCCGCCCGCATCGTCCGGGCCTTTGCCCCCGTGCGTCGGCCATGAACCGAAAAGGCTTCGCATGGCCGGGGATCCGAATTCGGCGACGGCGGAACGGGCCGTGTCGAGGGCGAGCGCGGCCACCCCGGACCAGCCCTCGCCGTCGCGTACCAGCCGCGCAATGGTGGCGCGGGCCTGCGCGGAGGTCAGATCCTGACACAGCAACCCGAGCACGTCGCCGGTCGCCGGACCGAGCGCCGACATGATCGCGGCCACGGCCGCCCCGTCGCCCGGATGCAACCGCTCGGCCTCCTCGGTGAGCGCGGCGGAATCCTGCGGGAGGATCGCGGTCGTACCGTCCTCCAGCGAGATCCCCGTGGGATGTTCGGTGTGCAGGATCACCAGACCCTGCTTCGCCAACTCGGCGCCGAGGTCCGGCCACACCGGGCCGCCGACGAACAGCGGCACCGCCGAGGCGAACGGGTCGTACACCACTCCGGGCGCGAGTTCCGCGCTGTGCACGTATCCGCCGACCCGGTCGTTGCGTTCGACGACCACGACCTCGTATCCGGCTCGACTCAGGTAGGCCGCCGCGACCAGCGCATTGTGCCCACCGCCAACGATGACGTAATCGAATACCCGCATATCGTTTAGTTGACCATGATGGCGGGCGAGCGTCTATATCCAGATCGCGCAACGGAATTCGGCCGTGCGGTAGTGACGCTACCGCACGGGCCCGTCCAGCCAGGCCCGCACATCGGCGGCGTCGGCGCCCAGCGCCGGTGGGCGGCTGCGATAGCGAACAGGGTTGCGCGACAACGTGATCGGATCGGCGACCACCGAAAACGCCGGATCGGACTCCACCTTCGCGCGCGGTCCGAGACCGAGGCGGTCGGCGAGTTCGAAGGCGCCCGCCAGATCATTGACGGGCCCGCACGGCACGCCGAGCGGGGTCAGCAGCGCATCCCAGTGCGCGGCGGGCTCGGTGACCAGGATGGCACCGAGCCGGTCGGCGAGTTCGTCGGCGTAGCGCACCCGGGAAGTGTTGTCCGCGAACCGATCATCGGTCGCCAACTCCGCTACGCCGAGTGCGCGGCACAGGGCGGCGAACTGGCCGTCGTTGCCGACGGCGAGCGCGAGCGGCCGGTCGGCGGTATCGAACACCTGGTACGGCGCGATCGACGGATGCCGGTTGCCGAGGATGCCAGGCACCACCCCGGCCAGCGCGTATCCGGCGCTCTGATTCACCATGCCGGACAACAGACTCGACAGCAGGTTCACCTCCACCAGCTGACCGGCGCCGGTGCGGTCCCGTTCGCGCAGCGCGGCGAGCACACCGACGGTCGCGTGCAGCCCGGCGAGCACATCCACAAGCGCCACACCGGTTTTCGTCGGCACGCCCGGTTCCGGCCCGGTGACGCTCATCAACCCGCCCACCGCCTGCACCAGCAGGTCGTATCCCGCACGGTCCGCGCCAGCGCCCGGACCGAACGCCGAAACCGAGCAGTAGACCAGACGCGGGTTCAGTTCCCTGGCCCGCGGATAGTCCAGCCCGTACTTCGCCATCGTGCCGGGCCGGAAGTTCTCGAACAGCACATCGGCGCGTCGCACCAGCTCCCGCGCATAACGCAGATCGGCCGGGTCGCGCAGATCCAGGGTGACCGATTTCTTGTTCCGGTTCACCGAGAGGTAATAGGTGGCCGTGCCGTCGGCGAACGGCGGACCCCACGCGCGGGTGTCGTCCCCGGTTCCCGGTCGCTCGACCTTGATCACCTCCGCGCCGAGATCGGCCAGCAGCATGGTCGCGTAGGGCGCCGCGAGTACCCGGCCGAAATCGGCGACGACGATGCCGGACAGCGCGCCGGAACTCTGTTCATCTGCCACGTCGTTCACCTTGCCGGAACCAGGGCGAACCGGCCGCTGCGGGGTCGATTCGCCCTGCCCCCACTTACCGCGTATACACGTGCTGTTCATACCGTATTTACGATGTACCGATGCTTGTGGACGGGATGCCGGGGAGATCGACTTCAGCGGCCGATGGTGCGGATGTCGACGGTTCGCGAAGTGATCGGTTCCGGCCGGTCGTCGTCTGGGGCGGGCTGGCCGCCGCGCTGATCGCGCTGGTCGGCGGCGAGCTGATGGCCGCGCACATCCACGCGCTCGGCCCGCTGACCAGCCTGTTGCGCGATTACGCCGGGGTGCCCAAATCGGCGACGACACCGTGGGCCGGATTCCTGCTCGCGCTGGTCGGGGTCACCACCAGGGCCCGGATCGGCGCGCTCGCCGCCGCGGTGGCCATCGATCTGATCTTCGTGCTCGTCCGGACGTTCGAGGGCAGGCCGTTCACCGTCGGCAACGGCCCGACCATCGCGCTCACCGCGCTCGTGCTGATCGCCGTATTCCGGTGGGATGGGCCGCGGCGGCGAACCGCGCTGCGCACCATCGCCTTCGGCGCGCTGCTGATCTTCGCGACGAAGGTGAGCGAGATCTGGCTCGATATCACGGCGTGGGCCTGCCCACAGGTGCTCGACCCCTATGTGCAACTCACCGACCGCGCGCTCGGCAACCCGTCGTGGTTGGTCGGACAGGCGCTGGACGCGGCGGGACCGGTGGCGACGGGCGTGGTGCGCTGGGTCTACTTCGAGCTGCCGATGGCGGCGATCGTCGTCGCGGCCTGGCAGCTGCGCAATGTCACCAAGGCGCGCTGGCCGCGGCACTACCTGGTGCGCACCTTCCTCACCCTGGGCCTGATCGGGCCGATCTTCTACGTCGTCTTCCCGGTGGTGGGGCCGATTCTCGCGTACGGGACGCTCGGCAACGGTTTCGAGATCGCCGACGCCTGGCCGGATGTGGTTCCGGCGCAGCCGGATTCGCTCGGACCGCTGCTGTTCGACGCGATAACGCCGCGCAACTGCATGCCGTCGCTGCATACGGCGTGGGCGCTTTCGCTGTTCATCCATTCCCGGCGCGGTCCGCTGTGGTTGCGCTGGGGCGGCGCGTTCTGGCTGGTGTGCACGCTGATCGCGACGCTCGGGCTCGGCGCGCACTACGGCATCGACCTCGTCGTCGGCGCGACGCTGTGCCTGACCGTCGAATCCGCGCTGCGCGATCCGGATCGCGGCTGGGACCGGGCGCGGATGCGGATCGTCACCGCGGGCGCGGCGCTGTTCGGCTGCCTGCTGCTGTGCATCCGCTTCCTCGCCGAAACGATTGCGGCACATCCGGTTCCGTCCGGTGCGGCGATCCTCGGCGCGCTGGCCGCACTGGTGGCGCTGTTCTACCGCACCTGGTTCGCGAACACGCCCGAGCGCGAAACAGCGGCCGCCGCAACGCGATAGAGACCGCGATTGCCCAGCGCGGCCGCCTGATATCTATCCCACGGTTGCGGTGGTGATGGTGACCGGCTGCGCGGGCACCCCGTCGCGCGGACCGCGTTCGGTCGGGACGATGCCCGCCGCCACCATGCGGTCCAGGACGTCCATCCCGCTGACGACCGTGCCGAGTACCGAATAGTTCGCCGGGATATGCGCGAACGAGTGCACGATGAAGAATTCGCTGCCGTTGGTGCCCGGACCCTGATTGCCCATCGCGACGGTGCCGCGCTCATAGGTTTCGGTGCCGTCCACCTCGTCCGGGAACTTGTAGCCGGGCCCGCCCTTCTCCACCTCGTAGATATCGCCGCACTGCAGCACGCCGAGCCGGGTGCTGTCGGTCAGCCGCCAGCACCGGCTCCGATCGTAGAAGTGTTGCAGCACAAGGCTGGTCATATTCTGCACGGCGCAGGGCGCCGCGCCGGCGCGGTTCAATCGCACCGTGACGGGTCCGCCGTCGAACCGGAAGGTGATGTCGATGGTGCCGATGGTCGGTGCGAGCGGCGGCGGCGCGAGCACCGGGCGCGCCGCCGGATTGTCCGGGGTAGGCGCGAAATCGCACCACACGACGGGTGCGGAGGGCGTCGCCGACGCGGAACCCGCGCCCGCGACGAGACCGGATAGGAGGGCAACGGCGGCGCCGATCGCGGCGCCCGAGCGCGACTTCATGGTCTGCAAATTAGCCGACGCCATCGGAACTTGTTCAGCGAATCACTCGCCGAGCAGAAAATCCTTGGCGGCGGCCAGGATTCGCTCGGAGACCGGATCGCCTGCGCTGGCCCGCGCCAGCATCAGCGCGCCGGCCAGCACCGAAACCTCCACCAGCACCTCGTGTTCCAGTTCGGCGGCGTCGGCGGGGCGATCGCCGAATTCGCCGAGTTTGCCGATCATATTCCGGATGCCGTCGCGGTAGGCCCGGCGCAGCGCGCTGTCGGATTCGGCGCGCGCCACATCACCGGCGAGCGCGGCGATTCCGCAGCCGCGGGCCGCGGTGTCGCGGTGTTCGACGGACAAATATCGCTCGATGAAGGTCCGGCGCGCCGCCGCCGCGTCGGGGGCGGCCGCCATGATCCGCTCCATCTCCCCGATCTTCTCGACGTACGCGGCGGTGCACGCCTGCGCGATCAGGTCGTCCTTGGAGCGGAAGTGCCGGTAGAAACCGCCGTGGGTGAGTCCGGCGGCGGCCATCACCTCCGGCACCGTCACCCCGTTCGCACCGCGGGCCCGCACCTGCGCCGCGGCCGCGTCGACGACCTCTCTGCGATGCGATTGCGCCTCGGCCTTCGAAGCTCGCGCCATGTGGACTCCTTCCGTCGGATCGCGCGCCGGGGTGCGTGCGATCGGGTTCAGTCTTGCGCAATTCTTTAGATGATGAGCATAATCTAAATCGCTCAGGGGCGGCAGACCCACCCCTACGACCGAGGGCGGCAGCCCCACCCCTACGAATGATTGGGCAGTCATGACCACCATCGATGGCACGATCGCGCTGGTGACCGGCGGGCAACGCGGTCTCGGACGGGCATTCGTCGCGGAACTGCTGCGCCGCGGCGCGACCAAGGTCTATGCCACCGCGCGCGCACCGGAACCGAGCGACGACCCGCGCGTCGTACCGCTGGCGCTCGAGGTGACCGACCCGGATTCCGTCGCGGCCGTCGCGGCCCAGGCCACGGACGTCGCCGTCGTCGTCAACAATGCGGGCGTGCTGCGCCCGTCACCGTTGCTGGAGGCCGAAATGGCCGACGTGGTGGCCACTTTCGAGACGAACGTCTTCGGCCCGCTGCGCGTCGCCCAGGCCTTCGCGCCGATATTGGCGGCCAATGGCGGTGGCGCGCTGGTGGATATCCATTCGGTGCTGTCGTGGAGTGCGGGCGCGGCGGCATACGGCGCCTCGAAGGCGGCGTTCTGGTCGCTCACCAATTCGCTGCGCATCGAATTGGCGCAGCAGCGAACTCAGGTGGTCGGGGTGCACCTCGGCTTCGCCGACACCGACATGGTCAAGGCGCTCGCGGTGGCGAAGATCGATCCGGCCCAGGTCGCCGCCACGGTATTCGACGGCGTCGAGGCCGGCGCGCAGGAGGTGCTCGTCGACGAACTCACCCGGCGGGTCAAGGCGGCGCTGTCCGGCCCGGTCGCCGATCTGGCGCTGCCCGTCCGGCGCTGAGCCACCGCACTTTTCACTCCCGGCAGTCCTGACAAGAGAGAAGGCGAACCGATGCCACTTTGGCATATCTACCACCCCGCGAATGTCTACTCCGACAGCGACAAACAAGCTTTCGCGCGCGACATCACGGACCTGTACACGAGTTTCGGCCTGCCGGCGTTCTACGTCGTCGTGCTGTTCCAGGAGATCCCGGAGTCCGGCTTCTTCGTCGGCGGTGAGCAGGCGGGCGACACCGTGCGCATCGTCGTCGAGCACCTGGCCCGCCACCTGGACGACCCGGACATGCGCAGGCGTTCCACCGACCGACTCGATTCGATCATGGTGCCCTACACCCGAGATCGCGGATTGCACTGGGAATTCCACACTAACGAGTCGCCGAGGGACCTGTGGAAGATCGCCGGGCTGTGGCCGCCCGGCGCGGGCACCGAGGCCGAGCGGGCCTGGGCCGAGGCGAACAAACCGATCCCGTACTGATCCCGATGCCCCCTGGCGACCGCCAGGGGGCATCCGGCCGTCTCGGCTATCCGGTTTCAGAACCGGCGCACACCCGCGATCGGCATCGAGAACAGCGGCGACTCGATCACGCCGACACCCTCGGTCGAGGCATGGATCACCCGCCCGTTACCGGCGTAGATCGCCGAATGGCTGCCGCCGTAGTAGGACACCATGTCGCCCGGCAATATCTCGTCCACCGGCACGCCGTCGCCCGCGTAGCGCTGTTCGTAGCTGGTGCGCGGAATATCAACTCCCGCTTGCCGATACGCCCACTGCACCAGGCCCGAGCAATCGAAGGCATCGGGACCCGTCGCGCCGTAGACGTAATCCGAACCGATCTTCTCGTGAGCGACCTCGAAGGCGATCTCCCGAGCCGATTTGACCACCGGCGCCGGCGGCGGACCCGGCGGCAGAAGTTCCGGCGGCGGGACCGGCAACCCGACGGGCGGCCCGGGCGGCAACCCAGGTGGCAGCCCGGGCGGCGGACCGGGCGGCAGCGTCGGAAAACCCGGTGGCGGCCCGGGCGGCGGCAACGGCATCGCCGCGGGCGGTGGAAAGTCGAAGTGCGGCAACTCGATTCCGAATGGCAGCTGCAGCCACGGCGGCAGCGGTGGCGGCCCGCCCGGTGGCGGAGCGGAGATATCCGGCTCCGCGGGCGCACCACCCGCCGAAATCGAGGTCCCCGCGACCGGGATGTCGTCGGCGTGCCGAGGTGACGCGAATTCGGCCCCGATGACCAGTGCGCCGACGGCGATCGCCAGCGGGACCGCACGGCGCATATATCGGCGCCGACGTCCCGGACGCACACCGGTGAAGAATTCCATGATGCCGTCCTCCGATATCCATATCGGCGACCGCGGTGCGTCGAACGGTACCGCACCTCGGCCACCAGTTGATTCGAGAACAATCACGGTCTGCCCAGCGGATCCGGGCGTCCATATTTCACCACCGGAACCCGAATGCGAAGCGCGACACGCATCGAACAGGTAACAAACTGGCAAATGCCGATATCAATGTCCGAGGTGATAAACGATCACGGTCTCTCCGCAGCGCTCGCCGTCGCGTATCGGATATACCGTGCGGCGCACCCGGTGGCCGGAGAATCCGGATTCGATTGTCCGCAAATCAGTGGCATCCAGATAATCCACATGAAAGGCGGCACCGAAATCGGGTCCGTTGTCGGTGAACCAGGACGGGCGCATGCCGTAATTGGCGATCGCGTCGATCGCCGCGGTCAACAGCCGGTACAGCCGCCGCGGGCGGCGCGGATCATCCCGGTCGGCGAAATCCCCCTGCTCGACCAGCACGAAATGCCCACCGTCGGCCAGACCGGACAGGCATGCGATGAGCGGCGCCCAGCGCTGCGCGGGTTCGACGTGATGCAGCACCCAGCGCGCCGTCACCAGATCCAGGTCGTCGGACAGTCGATTCAGCTGGGCCGCATCGAGATCGATGATGTCCGCGCGCGGCGACGCATACGGATCGAAGCGGTGGATCCGGTGGCCGGACGCACCGTGCACGCGGGCGATATCGTATTCGAATTCGCTGGAGTCGGCGCCATAACCCAAGATGCGCAACGGTTCTCGGGGCAGCGCGCAGCCGGACAACGTGGCGTCGACGGTCGCGGTCACCGCGCGGGCGCCCGGCTGGAGTTCGGCACGGCAGCGCACCGGATCGAGCGCACCCGCGTATTCCGGCAGACATTCGATGAATATGCGGACGATATCGTCGAATCGAATGTCACCGGCCAGATAGCCCGCCACGTCCGCACGCCGGTCCGCCGCGAATCCGGAGACGGTGCGGCAGAACGCGTCCCGCAGCCGACCGTCCGGCGCCGCCCACACGGTGCGCGCCCAGTACCGGCCCAACCGGCCGATATCGGTCAGCTCGGCCGCCGACCCGCCGCCGAGACCCGCCGCGCCCAATGCCGTTGCCGCATAGTCGAGTTCCATCGCCCTCCCGAGGTTCCTTCGATCCTCCCCCATGGCGGGACGATGCGGCCACCCCGCATCGATGGCGGCCGCGCCCGATCCACGACTCGACGGCTGGACGCGGAAGTCTCGATGTACGCGGGCGTCGCGCGCGAGCGATCCAGTGCTACCGGACGGCGGTGCCGACAGGAGGACGGAATCCCCGCTGCCGCACCGACGCCCGCTCGGGATGCCCCCGGCCCAGCCTGATGATGGGAACCACTGCGCAAGAAGACTTTTCGTCCGGTGGGCGCAGTGCCGGATCGTGCCGCAGGATGCGCAGCTCCAGTTCGCCGGTCTCCGGCGCAGGCTCGACCCCGAACTGTTCGGTGAGTCCGCGCCGCAGCGCGCGCAACCGGTCGAGCGCGTCGAGCTGGCTGCCCGCCCGGTAGAGCGCCGCGGCGTGCAACCGGGCCAGCGGCTCATGCAACGGATACTCACCGGCCAAAATCCCGAACTCCCTGAGCAATTCGGATCCGGACCCGAGGCACAGCGCGGCCTCCAGCCCGGCGACCGCCAACTCCAGCCGCCACCGCGCCAACCGGTCCGCCTCCGCCGCCGCGAACGGCGCCCACAGCAGATCGGCCAGCGCCGGCCCGCGCCAGAGCCGCAGCGCCGTATCGGCGGCGGCCCGGACCACGGCGGGCTGCCCGGCTCGCCGCGCCGCGTACATCCGCTCGGCCGCCGTCTCCGCCGCACGCAGATCGCCCACCGGAAGGGTGGTGCGGTACCCGGCCTGCGTCCGCTGCACCGCACCCCGATGCGGTCCGAGCGCGGAGCGCAAGCGGGACACCAGCACGCGCAGCCGCTCGATGGGACGGTTGAGTTCACCGTCACCCCACAGGTCGGCGGCCAGCCGCCGGTCCGGCACCGGCGCACCGTCCGCCAGCGCCAGCCGCACCAGCACCGCGCGCTCCAACGGCCGGTCCACGGCACTGCCGGACCCGGTGATCAGCAGCGGCCCGAGAATATTCACTTGTGGAACCGAAATTGCCTGTGGCACAGACATATTCACCCCTCCGATCGATTCACACCGAGCACCGTCACACCGTATCGCGCGAATTCGGCCGCCACCTCGGCCGCGGCGGGCGCGGCCAGCCACGCCGGCGGCAGCGCCCGGTCGGTCGCCGCCGTCCCGAACGTCCGCAGCGCCTTCTCCACACCCGCCGGGGTATACAGCCGCAGCATTCGCACCGTCGCGCCGCGCACCGCGAACCCGTGCGGAATCCCGCGTGGCAACCACACCGACGTGCCCGGCCCGGCATCGAACCAGGCCGGGCCGCGGCGAACGGTCACCGCGCCGTCCAGGATGTGGCACATTTCGTCCTCCCGCGAATGCACGTGTACCGGCGGCTCACCGCCTTTCGGCATCAGCACCTCCGCCGCGGCCAGCATCCCGCCCGTGGTCTCGGCGAGCTGATGCCAGACCATCAGGCAGCCGAACGCCCACTCCGCGATCGGCGGATACTGCCCCAACTCGCTGCCGCGTTCCCGGTGCACCGTCCGTCCTCCGCTATCCGAAACCGGCCAGCATCCATGGTCGGGGCAGTACACGGAGAACAGAAACACCGATCCGCTGTCGGATCTACAATCCGCAGTTGTGGACGTGGAACTGCGGCATCTGCGTGCCTTCCATGTGCTGGCGACCGAGCTGAATTTCACCAGGGCCGCCGCGCGACTGCACCTGAGTCAGCAGGCGCTGAGCAATCAGATCAAACAGCTCGAAACCCGGATCGGCGCAACGCTTTTCCTGCGCAACACCCGGCAGGTGACGCTCACCGAGGCCGGGCGGACGCTGCTGAACCGGGTGCCCGCGATCCTCGAAACGGTCGGCGCGGCGATCTCCGACACCAGGGAGACCGAATCCGGTCAGCGCGCCGAATTCGTCATCGGCGTACGCGGTGTCACCGGATTGGATATCACCCCGCGCGTGCTTCGCGCGTTCTCCGCCGAATATCCGCACGTCGCGGTCACCGTCGGCCGCGTCGAATTCGACGACTGGAGTGCGGGCCTGATCTCCGGCGCGGCCGATGCCGGATTGCTGTGGCTGCCCGCACCCGACGGGGTCGAGGTGACGCCGCTGCTCACCGAGGAGCGCATCGCGCTGCTCCCCGCCGATCATCCCTTGGCGGCGCTGCCCGCCGTCCCGCCCGCGGAATTGGCCAAGGAACCGTTCGCGTGGTGGGTGGACAACCGGGACCAGGCCACCCGTGACTACAACACCCTCGCCGAATATCGCGACGGCCCACCGACGATCGGCGCACAGGTCGCGACGGTCGAGGATCTGCTCGCCGCGGTGGGTAACGGCAATGCCGTCGCGGTCTCGGTCGCCTCGATTTCCCGCTTCTTCCCCTGGGCGGGCGTCGTCACCCGTCCGCTGCTCGACGTCGCGCCCTCGGTGCTCGCGGTGGCCTGCCGCACCGGGGACACCCGTCCGCTGGTGGCCGCGTTCATCCGGACCGCGGCAGCGGTCGCCGCCGAGCTGATCGCCGAACTCGCGGAATGATCACGCGAATTCCGGGTGCGCCCAGCGGGGTTGGACCTCGGCCAGTTTCGCGTTGGCGAGACGGGCGAGGACCTGCTCCACCGGAATGCCGATGGTTCCGGCCAATTCGGCGATCACCCGCAGCGTTGTCGTGCTGTCGAGTTCGTGGACCACCAGGATCTCGTCGACGATCATGGCGCAGATCGCCTGCTCCCGGGTGAAGGCCCGCCCCGGCAGCCAGCTCAGCGCCCACCGCTCACCGCCGGCGTCGTCGGCGAGCCGCGCGGCGAACAAGCTCGACTTCGGGCCGGTGATCCGCAGTTCGGTGATCGTGAGGAAGCCGCGGTATTCGCCGATCACCGCGCGCAGCACCGGATCGGTGACGCCGCCCATACCACGCCGTAATCGCGCGAATCCGGCCGCGACGTCATAGTGGAAAGCCGGATCACTTTCGGCGAGATAGCTGTCCAGTTCCCGGAACACCCGCCCGATGGTGATCGTTCTCGTTGTCGCGCTAGCTGTTTCGGTGTTCATGCTGACACCTCTCCTCCGTTGCCCGGCTCCGTCGGCGGCTCCCCCGACCGGTCGTCATCGAATTCGATACGGTGTGTCTCGTGGTTGACGATCGCCTGAATCTTCTTGCGCGCGTTGCTCTTGTGCGAATACACCGTGGACAGGCTGCGGCCGAGGTCGCGCGCGATCTCGGCATCGGAAAGCCCGAGATCCCATGACAGCAGGGCGATCCGGTACTCGCTTTCGGTGAGCTCGCGCATCAGGATCTGCCACAGCCGCGCCAATTCCTGTTCGGTGAGCACCCGGTCCAGCGGGTTGCCGAATTCGGGACCACGGGCGAAGACCGGAACGGCGTCGTCGAGGTAGCGGCCGATCGGGATCGGGCGGCGCCGGTCCTGTCGCCAAACGTCTTTCACGCGGCAATGCGCCATCCGCATGATGAGCGGGAGCACCCGATCGTCCGGCCTGCCCCGGAAGTCGCGATCGAACTGCTGCCATACGGCGAGGAAGACCTGCTGGACGATCTCGTTCGCCATATCCGTATCGCCGCGGAAGGCGCGTAGCGCGTAGCGATAGACGGTGGGCGAATAGTCTTGGAACAGATCGCGATACCGGTCCGGCTCGCTCGGTGGCCGGTTATCTGTCATCGCGACGGAACCTGCTTCGGGGTCATGCCATGTATTCGCCGATCCCCCACGGAATCTCGAGATCGGAGCCTACATCTTCGGCAATTGCGGCCGAATTCGGTGCACAACGGCCGTGTCGCGCCGGTCCCTTCCCGGTTTACTGGACGGTCGCTTTAGATCGCCTGGGTGCCCGGTGCGCCCGAACCTCACACGGCGCCGCGCCGCCACGGTCCGCGCCGATTGTGCGGCCGGTCGCGGCCCGCCCAGCGCGGATTGGTCTCGTCGCGACGGTAGACGGTGATCCGGCCCGCCCCGCCGAAACGCAGGCGGGTGGCCTTGCCCGCGACCTCGCCGTCGGTGGCCACGGCCTCCGGCGCGGGCAGTTCGACGAACAGCTCGCCGATTTGCCGCTCGCCGTACACCTCGCTGCGGCCGATCGCCGCAAGCAGTAGGGCCAGCACCGCACGGATGCGGGACCAGCGCAGATCGGCGCGCAGCCAGCGCACGTCGAGTACGCCCGCGTCGAGGCGGTCACGAAAGGCCGGTATCGCGCCGTGCGGGTGATACGGACCGTTGCCGACGAACAGGAACCACACGGTCCGCCAACGCCCGTCCACCCGGATCCGGATCGGTTCGGTCCGCCGCAGCGTCACGACGAGCGCGGCGACGAAGGCGGGCCACTTACCCCAGCGCGCCTGCCACCGCTCTCGCAGCCGCACCAGCTCCGGATATGCGCCGAGGCTCGCGGTATTGATCAAATATCTTGTGCGCGAGCCTGTTTCGTCATCCAGATCGACGCGGGCGATATCGACCGCCACCGCCTCGCCCGCACCCGTCGCATCGATCACCTCGCGCAGATCGTATACGCCGAGGTCGCGGGCGAAATGGTTCAGCGTGCCCGCCGGAATGACCGCGAGCGGCAGCCCATGCCGCAGCGCCACCGCGGCCACCGCCGCGACCGTGCCGTCACCGCCCGCCGCGCCGACCGCCCGCACCGGTTCGGTCGCACGGGCCAGCGCATGCTCCAACTGTTCGGCGGCGTCGCGATCCGGCTCGGTGCGCAGCACGGTGGCCGCGGGCAGCGCGGCGGCGATCTCGGCGGTCGGGTCATGGCCGGGATCACCCGCGGCCGGATTCACCAGCACCACAAGCCCTTTGCCGTCCACCAGCGACGGCGCGCCGGGGACGGGGGCCGCCTGGGCCTCATCCGATTCACGGACCGGCCACCAGCGCCTGGTGGCCAACGCGATACCGGAGCCGATCGCCGCGCCGACGAGCACATCCGAGCTCCAGTGCACGCCGGTATGCACCCGCGAATAGGCGACGGTGGCCGCCAGCGGCGCGACAATCATTGCGGCACGCGGACTTTCGAGCGCGACGGCGGTCGCGAACGCCGCCGAGCACGCGCTGTGCCCCGACGGGAACGACGACGAGGACGGCGCCGGAACCAGCCGTCGATGCATCGGCAGCGGATCCGCGGCCGGACGGCGGCGGCCGACAAGCGTTTTCAGCCCCACATTGACGGTGAGGCTCGCCGCGGCGAGCGAGACGACGCCGCGCGCCGCGCCCCGGCGAGTGGCGCCCTCCCGCGCGGCGAGCAGCGCGGCGATCACCAGCCAGAGCGCGCCGAAATCCGCGGAGCGGGTGAGCAGCAGCAGCGCCGGATCCAACCGGGATGCGGGCAACCTGCCGACCGCACCCTCCACCGCACGGTCGAATCGCCCTACGTCACCGAACTTTCGGCGTAGCCAGCTGTGCACACTGTCCGACACTACCGATCGCCGCGACCGGGTTCGCGCGATGCCAAGGGGTGCAGGACATTTCGCGGGTGCGGCGCCGTCGGATTGGCCAGCCCGCATTCGATCATGGTTCAATGCCGGGGCATTGCTGAGTCCGCGCATGCGGAGGGGGAGGAAATCGTGCGGTATTGGATCGCGGCCGTCTTGTCGTGCCTGGCGTTGGTCGTCAGCGGCTGCTCGGGCGATTCGGCCGCGAAATCGGTCGACCAGGGCGACTGCGTACAGCAGAGCGGCGACGATTTCACGAAGGTCGATTGCTCGTCGGCGCAGGCCAAATATGTTGTGCTGAAGAAACTCAGCGGGTCCGAATACACCTGCAAGGACGTCGCGGGCGTCACATACACCTACTACAACGACTCGCGGCAGGTCTGCCTCGGCGATAAGGGCGCCGATCCGCAACAGGCCAGCAATACCGCGCGCAAGGGCGACTGCCTCACCGATTCCAGTGCGCCGCCGGTGCACAAATTCCCGTGCACCGACTCACGGACGATCTACAAGGTGCTCGAACGCAAGGACGGCGGGTTGACCAATCTCGCCTGTGACGGCGTCGCGGGCACGGAGGTCACCTACACCTGGGAACTCAAACAGATCGGCAACGGCACCAAACTGCCCAAGCTCGGCCCGGACCTGATCTTCTGCCTCGCGCACAAGGAGGTCGATCCGGCACGGGCACTGGAGAACGCCAAAGCCGGTGACTGCCTACGGGATACGACGATCAAACCCAACCTCGAGATCACCGGCTGCGGTGCGGGCGACGCGAAGTACCGGGTGCTCAAAGTGGTCATGCAGAGCAGCCAATGCGATAACGTCCACGGCGCGACCAGCTCCTTCACCTTCACCCCCGGCGGCCTGGCCCTCCCCCGCGTGTACTGCGTCGCCAAACTGCGCTGAACCGAGCGGGTCAGCGGAACACCACGCAGGTGGCGGCGGGGGTTTGCAGGGTTCCGGAGGACGGGCCGGGGATGCCGGTGATGGGGTCGAGGTCGAGCCAGGTGACCGAATCGGATTTCTGGTTCGCGGCGTAGAGGCGGCGGGCGTCGGGGCTCAATGTCAAGTGGCGCGGGAACTTTCCGCCGCAGGGGGTGGTGGTCAGCAGGACCGGGGCGGCGCCGAGGAGGGCGAAGGTCGCGATATTGTCGTGGCCGCGGTTGGCCAGGTAGAGGAAGCGCCCGTCGGGCGAGATGACCGGCTCGGACGGATAGTTGCGGTCACCGCCGGTGTCCGAGTCGGCGACTACCGAATCACCCGGGCGCAGCTCACCCGTTTCCGGTGACCAATCACAAACGGTGACAGTCGAATTCAGTTCGTTGGCGAGGTAGGCGCGGCGGCCGTCCGGATGGAACGCCAGATGCCGGGGACCGCTGCCCGGCGTCATGGCGACCTGCGCGTGCCGGGTCAGTTTGCCGTCGGTGAGCCGGTAGACGTAGACCGAGTCGACGCCGAGGTCGACGGCGAGCACCCATTGCCCGGACGGATCCACCAGCACCTGATGCGCGTGCGGCCCCTCCTGGCGCTCCGGATCCGGGCCGCTGCCACTGTGTTGCGCGACATCGGTGACCGCGCCGAGCCGCCCGTCCTCCGCCACGGCGAGCATGCTGACGCTGCCGGAGTCGTAGTTGGCGGTGAGCACCCAGCGACCGTCCGGCGTCACGCACAGGTGTGTCGGCCCGTTGCCCTGCACCGCAACGGTATTCAGTACCGTCGGGCGGTCGGTGTCCAGGCAGAGCGCGGTTGCCCTTCCCGCACCGGTGCTTTCGTCGACCGCGTAGAGGTATCGGCCGTCGGGCGAGAGGGCGAGGAAGGACGGGTCCGCGACCCCGTCGACGGTGTCCGCGATGGTCAATCCGCCGGTCGCCGGATCCACTGCGGCGACGCCTATCCCGCGGCCGCCCGCGCCCGCCGACGTGTAACAGCCCAGATAGGCCAGCATTCCGTCGACCGCACGGGCCGGGGGCGGTGTGAGCACGCCCGCGGCCACGCCCGCCCCGACACTCAGTGCCCCGCCGAGTATTCCGAGGAACTGCCGCCGTCCAATGTCACCGTTCCGCACGGCCTGTCCTTCCGCCCAATCGAATATTGCGCGTCAGAATGACCCAAGTCACGACATCTTAGCAAGGGGTGCAACTGAGATTGCGTAAAATGCAACGCGATTCGAGCGGCCGGACCACAGATATGAGCTGATAGACGCCCGCGCACCCGCATTCGACCGCGGCGAACTGGGGACCGTCTGGGTAACGCAGCGAACTGAACGGTTTTACGGTTAACCCGACACGCCCACGGGTACACTCCCGAGCACCGGTGATGGCTTAGCGCACAAACCTTTTCGGGGGAGCCGTGGTTCCACGGAGAGCTCTGCTACAGGCGGGTCTGGTCCTGCCGCTGGCCTCCGCGTGTGGATCAGGTTTGCTCACCGGCGAGCCGGGGATGGTGCGAATCGCGGTGCCGTGGAGCGGTTACGAGCTCGCGGCCTTCCGTAAGGTACTGCGGGACAGGCGGATCGACGGTGTCGTCGAGGTGCTGCCGCTCGGCGACGATATCGATCTCGCGCTCGACGCCCGCGGCAGCTCGGCGCCGGATATCGTGCTGTTGCCCGAGGCGGGCCGGGTCCGCCAACTCGCCGACAGCGTGCTGCGCCCCGTCGACGAGCGGCTGTGGCTGGACACCGACGGCTGGCGGTACGCCGATGAATGGCGGAACCTGCTGTGGCACAACGGCAAACCATACGGGGTGCCGTTCAAGGCCGCGAACAAATCCATGGTCTGGTACGACCGCTACGCCTTCGGCCGCGAACCGGCCGACGAACCGCGCGGCTGGACGCTCGCGGATTGGCCGCGGCGGATGGAGGAGGATTTCTCCGCCCGCGGCAAACCCCGGCTACTCGCCCTCGGCGCCGCCGACGGCTGGGTGCTGGCGAATATGTTCTCGAACGTGCTGTTCGACGTCTCGCTGATGTTGAACGGATCGCCATGGGACTACGAGGATTTGGCCGGACCCGGCCAGGGATCGTGGGCGCGTACCTGGGATCGCGGCTCGGTGCGGGCCACCCTGGCCATGCTCGGCCGGATCTGGAGCAATAAGTACGCATTTCCCGGCGGCGTCGCCCAAACCCTGACCCGCCAATTCCCGGACGCGGTCCGCGATGTCTTCGAGCTGCGCCGGGCCGCGCTGGTGGTGGCGCCGGACTTCGCCGAACCGGTGGTGCGCCGCTGTCTACAGCGCACCGGGCGACCGGCGGACTGCGTCGGCGTCATGCAATTCCCGCCGGTCGCACCGGGTTTCCACCGTCCGCTGATCGCGGGCGGCGACGTCATCACGGTCACCGCCGCCGCGCGGGAGGAGGCTGGGCAGGTGGTGGCCGCGCTCGCCGATCCGCTGGCCCCGCTGCCGTGGCTGAAAGACGAAGGCGGCTTCCTGGCCCCGAATCTACGCACGCCGATCCGGGTTTCGAGCATGGTCGCGGCACTGGAGCCCGAGATGCTCACCTGGCTGGACTCCTGGACCGAATTCGATCTCGCCGACCTGGTCGGCACCGTCGGCAGACGAGACGGGCTGTGGCGCATCCTCACCCAATTCCTGATCGAGATCGGCGACGGACAGGTCGACCGGCTGCCCGACCAGATCGACTGGGCCATCGCCGAACTCGACCGGTTCGAACGGAGTTCCGCATGACGGCAGGCGAATTCGATGCCAACGGACTGACCGTCGAGCTGGCGCCGCGGCGGATGGCAGGCCCGCTGGTGCCGGGCTGGAATCTGTGGGACCGGCTGGCCTGGATCATGCTGCTGCCCGCCGCGGCGCTCATCGTGGTGCTGGTGATCCCGCTCGGCGCGACGGTGCTCGACGCGACGCGCGCCCGCTGGACGGTCGTCCTCTGGTGTGTGGTGATAGTCGTTGTCGCCGTTGCGATCAGGACGGCATGGCGGCGATATCTGCCTGCCGCGCTCTCGCGCTGGAACAGGCCGCGGCGGGTGGCCGCGGGTATGGCGGGCGGGCTGGGGGCCGCCGTCGCGATCTGGCTGCTCGCGCTGGTGCTCGGCACGGACGGATTCCTGGCCTACGCCAGAACCACGGCGGGCGTGGTGGTCGCGATGGCGATCCTGGGGCTTGCGCTGCTCGCCGCGCGCCGCTTCCGGCGAACGTGGATTCCGTGGTGGCCGTTGATCGTTCCGTTCGGGATCGCGGCCTTCGCGGCCGGACTGGCCTTCCGCCTGATCTTCGCAGTGCCGGTGGATCTGGTGAATGTCCTTGTCACGCAGACGATGCGGGTGCAGGCGCAGTGGCTGCTGTACGCCGTGCTGCTCGCCGCCGCATTCGGATGGACCTGGGCCGGTGCGCTTTTCGTGCTCTTCCGGTCGGCGATCACCGCGATCGAGGCCGATCCGGTACAGGCCGCGTACGTCAGGGGCCCGGACGGCACGCCGACCATCCGTGGTCTCTATCAGCTGCTGCGGCCGATGCTGTGGGTGTTCGGGCTGGTCGTCGGGGTGGCCGCGGCGCGCATCTTCGACGTCGTACTGGTCGCGGTGCCGGGCTCCCGGCAGTATTCGCTGGACAGCGCGACGGTGCACTGGTGGCGGCTCACCACCGACGGCGCCGATCCCGGTGCGGCCGCGGCATTTTCGCTACCGCTCGCGGTGCTCATCGGGCTGGCGGCCTGGCTCTCGCAGTCGCACGGGCCGCAGGGCGTGCGACCGCGGCCGCTGGCCGCCGCGGTTCCGGTGCAGGTCCGGCTCAGCCCGGGGATATCCGGTGCGAAGCGGTTCCTGCAGGGCGCCCGGCCGCTGCTGCGGGTGACGGCCATCGCCGTATTCTTCCTCGCGCCGGTCCTGGTGCTGATCGTGATCGGCTGGGCCGGGCTCGACGGACCCGCGTTCACCGGCGACACGAGCATCTGGCACGACCGCGAGATGTGGCGGTCGCTGCGCAAGACCGCGCTCGTGGCCGGGGTGGCGACCTGCCTGCTGGTGACCGCGGCGGTGCCGGCCGCCTACTATGCCGCCTCGCTCGATCCGGATCGACGGCGGTCGCGAATCGTGGTGGCCGCCTTGGTCGTACTGACCGTGATGCCCGCACAGGTGTATGTCGGGCCCATCCGCGGCGCCATCGAACACCTCGGGCTCACCGGCACCTCGCTGCCGCTCATCGTCACGCACGCCGCGATCGGCCTGCCGATCTCCACGCTCATCCTGCGCACCGCGCTGCTCGCGCCCGCCGACGCGCCCGACCCCGACGCGCTGCGCGGGCGCACCGTTCCGGCCATGGTGTTCCAGCGGATCCGGACCACCGCGGGGCGGGCGCTCGGTGCGGTGGCGGTGCTCGAGCTGGTCCAGGTGTGGAACGATTTCTTCGTCGGGCTGCTGGTGAGCGGGGCCGATATCAGCCCGTGGTCGCTGCTGCTGTGGGGCGAGGCGCGCCAATTCAACGAGGGCGCGGCGCATTTGGCGGCCGGGGCGCTGCTCAGCGCCATCCCGCCGGTGGTGCTGGTGCTGCTCACCTGGCGTCGCTTCCTGGTGCCCGGTCTGACCGGAGGTGTGCTGCGATGAACGGCCCTGAGCCGCAGCGCGATCCGCGTCCGCCGTCACCCGAGTCGGCGGCCTCGGTACTGGCGAAATCGTCGGTCTGGCAAGGCTTTCTGGGTATCGCGTGGGTGATCTCCACCTCGATGATCCTGGAGATCGGGTCGAAGCTGCTCGAGGGCTGGGTGGGCGCGAGCCATCTGCTGGCCCCGGTCGCCGGCTGGCTGAGTGGGGTGGCCGTATTCCTCATCGTCTTCGGCGCCGCGTACGCACTGTGGGTGAAGGTGACCGAACTGCGGCGGCGCGCGGAACTGCTGCGCATCACCAACACCACCGCCGATCTGGTGCAACCGGGCCTGCTGGTGCGGGCCCGCGCCGCACAGTTCGAACCCGAAGCGCCGGAGCTGGCTCCGGATCTGCCGTACAACCTGATCGCGGCGATCCTGCGGGATCTGGACTTTCGCACCTTCGAAACGGCCGCACTGTACGAGGTGGTCGCGGCGGCGCTGGCCGCGCCGGCCCGGGTGCCCGACGCGCCCATCGACAACCGGACACCCGGAGAAGTGCTCACCAAGCTGGTCGAGGACAGCATCCTGGTGCGCGGCGTGCAGGATCAGGTGCGGCTGGCCCGCGTGCCCCTACTCCCGGAAACCGAAGAGGTGCAAGCGGATCCGGCGTGGGCGGCCGCCCTGCCGACCCTGGTCCGCCACTACGCGGATCGGGCGACACAATGGTCGGTCGCGCTGGATTCCACCGCGCTGAGCCCCGGCGCGCAGCGGTGGTTCGACACCGAGGGGATCGGCCTGTGCCAACTCGTACTGGCCTGCGCCGGAATGGATCCCGAAATCGCCCGGCTACTGGTCCCCGAATTGTCCAGGATCGCCGACGCACTGGATATATGGTTCGCCCGAAAGGGCTGGGACGAGGCGGAATATGGTGTGGCACAGACACTTTCGCGCCTCGCCGCCGAAACCGAATGTGTCGTCGAGCGGGAACTCGCCGAGATACGCAACGGCACGGCCGAGGTGAAATCGCTCGTCTCGCCGTTGCACCGGTACTCGGTCGCGCTGCGCGCCCGCCGGGCGTTACGATCCGCGCTGCGCGAGCTCGCCGAACCGTCTCCGGAACTGGTTGTCGCGCAACGGTATCTGGATACGGCGTGGCGGCAGGTGCCGCACACCGACATCCCGGGCCGGGTCTGCGTGCTGATCGACCTCGCCGAGGTGCACCTGCGGCAGTGGCAGCTCGACACCGCACAGCATTGTCTGCAGCTGGCGGAATCGCTCACCTCGGACGGCCGCGATCCGGCGGGGCGGGCGCAGGTGCACGAGACGCTCGGCGTGCTGCTGTGGGCGCGCGGCGAACCACGCCGGGGGCTGCGCTACTGGCAGTGGGCGCTGGCGGGCTACCGGGAATTGGACCATGAGCTCGGCACCGCGCGCTGCCTGCAGCACCTAGGCTCCGCGGTTGTCGTCGCCCCGCCGTACGGCAGCCTCCTGCTGGGTGACGAGACCGAGGTCACCGAGGCCGAGGTGCTGCGGCAGGCCACCGGCTGGCTCGCGGAATCCATGAACCTGCGGCCGCCGCATCAGCCGTTGGCCGAGCGCTATTGGGAGGCGGCGCGCGCCAGGCTGGCCCGGCTGCGGCCGTTCGACCCGGACGAACCCGAGGCGTGGCTACCCCTCGATCGGATCGATCGGTGGCCGCTGCCGGACGTCGCCTGAGCTAGTTCAGCTCGCCGAACCCGACGCGATATCGTCGGCGAGCGGCGCGACGGCGCCGATGATCTCGGCGACCAATTCCGGCGGCACGCCCGCATCCGACAGCGCATCGGTGAGATGGCCCGCGACCAGGTTGAAATGGTCCATCGTGATGCCGCGACCCTGATGGATCTGTTTCATCGGCGCACCGGTGTACGGGTCGGGCCCACCGAGCGCGGCGGCGAAGAATTCCACCTGACGGCCCTTGAGCCGGGGCATATTCGTGCCGCTGAAGAACGGCGCCAATTGTCCGTCGGCGAGCACCCGGACATAGAAGTCGTCGACCACCGCTTCGAGCGCCTCGTGGCCACCGATCTGCTGGTAGATCGTGGTGGGCTCGTCCAGGGTGACCGTTCTGGCCTTGAACCAAGAGGTGATACCCATGAATAAAGGACAACACCGGTCGGTTTCCGTGCCGTTAGTGTCCGGTGGCGACCTCGTTGCGGTCGGTGCCGGAGACATTTCGCCGACCTCACGGCGTAGGCGGACCGGCTGTGAGCAACCGGCCTCCGGGATATCCCGCAGCCGATATGCTGGACGCCATGACTGCTGTCGGGGCGTTGTTGGCCGCGGTCGCCGACGGATCGACCGAGATCGTCGACCTCACGGCGCCACTGCACCGCCGCACCCCGATTCTTCAACTGCCACAGCCGTTTTCGAACACCATCCCGTTCGATCTCGAACGGATCAGCGCCTACGACGCGCCGGGGCCCGCCTGGTACTGGAACAATATCCACACCGGTGAACACACCGGGACCCACCTGGACGCGCCGGTGCACTGGATCACCGGGCGCGACGGCGTCGACGCGGCCAATGTGCCATTGCGCGCCTTGTTCGCCCCGGCGGTGGTGGTCGATGTCGGCGAGCGGGTCGCGGACAATCCGGACTTTCTGCTCGAGGTGGGCGACCTGCGATCCTGGCAGGATCGGCACGGCCCGCTGCCCTCGGGCGGTTGGCTGCTGCTGCGCACCGGCTGGGCCGAGCGCGCCGACGATCCGGACGCCTTCCTCAACACCGACGAATCCGGCTCGCACACACCGGGAATCTCGGTCGCATGCGCCGAATGGCTGGCCGCACAAGCGATTGTCGGAATGGGGGTGGAGACGGTCGGCACCGACGCCGGCGCCGCGGCCGGATTCGACCCGCCCTTCCCCTGCCACCATTTCCTGCTCGGCGCCGGCAAATTCGGGCTGACCCAGCTGCGCAACCTGGATCGCCTACCGACGACCGGCGCCGGTTTGATCGTCTGCCCGCTGCCGATCGTCGGCGGATCCGGCAGTCCCGCACGGGTTCTCGCGCTGGTCGGCCGGTAGCCATGCCGACGGTCGCCGAAGTGGTCGGGGCGGTATTGGCCGAACTCGGGCTCGCGCAGGCGTTCGGCGTGGTCGGCAGCGGCAATTTCGCCGTGACAAATGCGTTGCGGGCCAACGGTGTTCGATATATCGCCGCACGCCACGAATGCGGCGCGACCACCATGGCCGACGCGTACGCGCGGATGAGCGGGACGGTCGCGGCCGTATCGCTGCATCAGGGCCCCGGATTCACCAACGCGCTCACCGGAATCGCCGAGGCCGCCAAGAGCCGGACGCCGCTGCTCGTCCTCGCCGCCGACACCCCGGATGCGGCCACCCTGTCGAATTTCCGGATCGATCAGGACGCCGCGGCCCGGGCGGTCGGCACGGTCACCGAACGCGTCCACCATGCGGGCAGCGCCGTCGCCGACACCGTCCGCGCCTACCGCACCGCCCGCGACGAACGCCATTGCGTGGTGCTGCGATTGCCGCTGGACGTGCAGTCGGCCCCAGCCGCGCCGCCGCGCCCGATCCGGTTACCCGAACCGCCGCCGCCGATGCGCCCCGCCGCCGCGGCGGTCGCGGAATTGGCCGCACTGCTCGCCGATTCGCGGCGGCCGGTGTTCCTCGCCGGACGCGGCGCCCGGCCGTACCCGGCCGAACTGCGCGCACTCGCCGAAGCCACGGGTGCGCTGCTCGCCACCTCCGCCGTCGCGCACGGACTTTTTCACGACGATCGGTGGAACATCGGCATATCCGGTGGATTCGCCTCCGCGACCGCCGCGGAGCTGATCGAGAACGCCGACCTGATCGTCGGCTGGGGTTGCGCGCTCACCAGGTGGACCACCAGGAACGGCGGCCTCATCGGACCGGAAACCCGGGTGGCCCAAGTGGATTCGGATCCGGCGGCGCTCGGCGCGCATCGGCCGGTGCACCTCGGCGTGCCCGGCGATGTCGGCGCGACCGCGCGAGATGTGTTGGGCGAGTGCGCGCCCCGCACCGGCTACCGCACGCCCGAGGTGGCCGCGCTGCTCGCGCGGGGTCAGCGCGGTGTACTGTATACGGATCTGTCCACCGCCGACCGGATCGACCCGCGCACGCTCACCGCCGCATTGAACGAGCTACTGCCCGCCGAACGCGTCGTCGCGGTCGATTCCGGCAATTTCATGGGCTATCCGAGCGCCTACCTCGACGTGCCGGACCACTTCGGTTTCTGCTTCACCCAGGGTTTCCAATCGATCGGCCTCGGCCTGGCGACCGCGATCGGGGCGGCGCTGGCCCGGCCCGACCGGCTGGCCGTCGCGGCATTGGGCGACGGTGGCGCGCTCATGAGCGCCGCCGAACTGGAAACCGTTGTGCGCCTCGGTATTCCACTACTCGCCGTGGTCTACAACGATCACGCCTACGGTGCGGAGGTGCACCACTTCACCGACGCCGATCTGGACACGGTCACCTTCCCGGATACCGATATCGCGGCGCTGGCCCGCGGTGCCGGATTCGACGCGGCGACCGTCCGCACCGTCACCGATCTCGGCATCGTCCCGGAATGGCTTGCCGGACAGCGTGATCGGCCGCTGCTGCTGGATGCGAAAATCGCGAGCGACGGCGGGGCCTGGTGGTTGAGCGAGGCGTTCGGCGGACGGTGATCACCCCGGGGTGATCCTCACTCCGCGCGACGCGCCAATTCCGCACGCAGCGTGGCATTTTCGGCGCGCAACCGCTCGATCTCGGCGGCCTGTCCGGCCGCGGCGGCCCGCTCCAGCGCGACGGCCTCGTCGAGCCGCTGCTTGTCGTAGCGGGGGTGAATATGCCTGCTGCAGTTCCAGTCGTAGCCCTCGACCGTCACCAGGATCGAACGCTCCGCCCTGCTCCGAATACTCGTGGAGCCGATGGTGAGCAGGCGTTGCAGCAGGTCCGGATCCTCGTCGCGTTCCACCACCCGGGCCAGCCCGAACAGCTTCAGCCGTTGGCGCAGCGGATAATCCACGAAGAACATCGCGACCCGAGGATTGTCGGCCAGGTTGCCGACGGTGACGTACTGCTGGTTGCCGGTGAGGTCGGCGAATCCGATCGTCGACGAATCCAGCACCTGCGCAAAACCTTTCGGACCGCCGCGATGCTGGATATAGGGCCACCCGCCCGGTGTCGCGGTGGCGAGGAAGAACGAATCGGCGGCGCGCACGAAACCGGCGCGGCGGGTGTCGAGCGGGATATCCCGCTCCGCGATCCGACCCGGCTCCAGTTGCGCGCCGTAATCCACGTAGCTTCCGGTGCGTCGCTGGTGCTCCATGGCGGCCGGGCCGAAGGCGATCTCGGGGTAGCGGTTCGCGGCTCTCACATATCGCGACATTAGCGGCCGGGTGGGTTATTCGTGAATGCCGTTTATGGTGCGCCTATGCCGTACACACATAGATCGCGGCCGCTTGCCTGGACCGTGCCGGACATCACACCACGAAACGGCGCGCGGCCGGGTCCAGCGGCGGGAAGGCCGCGGAGATCCGGGCGCACAACCGCCACGGCCGGTCGCCGTCGATCGTCGCCTTACCGCTGGTCAGGATCGCGCCGGACAGCTCGCGGGCCGGGTCGGCCCAGCCGTACTGGGTGGTCAGACCGCTTCGGCCGAAATGGTTTTCGGTATGTGCGCCGAATTTGGAACGGCGCCCGCCCAATTCGTATCCGGCGCGGCTGACCCGTCCGGCCAGGCCGGGCATCCGGTCGGCGGGTTCGATCGCCCGGCGCAGCGTCGCCGCACTCATCATCCGCACCCCGTCGAGTTCACCGCCGCGGCAAAGGATTTCGTAGAAGCGGGACAGTTCGTTCGCGGTGGTGACGAGATTGCCCGACGGCAGCTCGGCGGTGAGGAATGCCTTGGTGGCATCGGCATCCGTCCTGCTGTCCATCCGCCCGCCCAAAGCCTTGCGCGCCAACAGCGCCGACAGCCGCGACGGGCGCGGTCCGGTCTTCACGCTCGGCACCACCAGATCCACGTCGCCGGGGCGGACACCGAAATTCGTCCAGCGGAAGCCGAGCGGGTCGAGCACCCGTTCACGTAGATGGTCCCGCATAGCTCGGCCGGTGGCCCGCTTCACCAGCAGCCGCTGGATCAAGCCGCTGGTGAGCGCGTGATAGACCCGAAAACGGCCGGGCCCCCAACTCGGCTTCAGGTCGGCGAGGGCCCGCACCGCGAGCTCCTCGTCCACCACCACGTCGAATCCGCGGTGCGGCGCGGTGAGGAACGGCACACCCGCCGAATGCGACAACACGTCGCCGATGGTGATCGCGGCCTTGCCGTTCGCGGCGAATTCCGGAATGTAGCGGCACACCGGCTCATCGGGCGCGAACGCACCGTCCTCGATCAGCATGTACAGCACCGCCGCCGCGACACCCTTGGCCGTCGAGAATCCGCACAGCGGCATATCCGGCGTCAGCGGGACGCGTTCGGCATCGGGTCCATCGGTGGGCGCATTGCCCCAGCCGTGCCCGATCGCCCGGTTCAGCACCACATTTCCGCTGCGCCGCAGGCACACCTGGATGGCGGGTGTGGTACCCATCCGATACCAGTCCTGCACCGAGGCCCACACCGCCGCCACCGCACCGGGATCGAGTCCGGCCGCCGCCGGATCGTCCTCGTACCCGACGGTGGTCACCGAGTCGAGATCGGCCGCCACCGTCACCAACGAACTCGTAGGCACGCTCACCCGACCATGGTAGGCAGGTTTTCGATCATGCCCGGGCAGGGCAACACCGGCTCAGCCCGTGCGGCTGGGGCGGCCGTTCTCCAGGTGGCCGGTGAAGCGGCGACGCCAGTTGGGGCGGGCGGGCAGTGTCAGGGTGACGTCGTACCAGCCGTCGGTGTCGGCGACGGTGTGGTCGGCGGCCTCGCCCGGCGCGACGGTCACACCGACGCCCGCGATCGTGATATCGATCGGTTTCTGTCCCGAATTACGCATCGTCACAGTGAAATTCGGGTTCGATGCGGTTCCGCCGACGACCGCGGATACGGTGAGGTCGGCCGCCGAATTATCTCCTGCGGCCTCGAACAGGAATCCGTTCGGACCGTGCACCGCGACGTCGTACGCGTCGGTGAACGGAATGCGCGCGGTCGCGGTACCGCCCGCGGTGGCCAGCACCTGGCGGACCGGTGCGTCCGCACCGGGATGGTATGCGTAGCACTGGAATTGGAGCGCCGCCGCACCCTGGTTGGCGAGCATCAGGCTGAGCGGGGTCGCGGTGGTGTCGGCCCACGCCACCGGCTGATACGGCAGCGGGCGGGCCTTGGCGGTGCCCGGATCGGGTACCGGCATCTCCTGGTCGTCCGGCGCGGGCGGCACCGGTTTGGGCAGCGACGGCTGGGTTCGATCCGCCTCCGCGCGCAGCGCGGCCGTATCGGGCAGCAGCGGAATGGTGGTGTCGGTGGTGCGGAAGTCGAAGCAGCTGGTCAGGTCGCCGCAGACGGCGCGGCGCCAATCCGAGATATTGGGTTCACGCACGCCGGTCCACGCCTCTAGGAAGCGCAGTACCGAAGTGTGGTCGAACACTTGGGAATTCACCCAGCCGCCCCGGCTCCACGGGGAGATCACCAGCAGCGGAACCCGCGGGCCGAGCCCGATCGGCGTCGGCCGACCCCACGCCGGTCTGAATTCGGCGGACCCGGTTTTGCCGACCAATTCCGTTACCCCGCTTGCCGCCAGCTGCGGCAGCTCGGTGCCGCCGCCGGGTTGGTTGGCGGGCAGGAATTCATCCGGTGTGCCGGGCGGCGGCGTCGGTGGGACGAGATGGTCGAAGAGACCGTCGTTTTCGTCGTAGTTGATCAGTACGACGGTCGACTCCCACAGTTTCGGGTTGTCCCACAACGCTTTCAGCACCCGCTGCACATAGACCGCGCCGTCCACCGGCCGGGCCGCCGGATGCTCGGTATATCCCATCGGCGCGACCACCCACGACACCTGCGGCAGCGTATTCGTGGCGCACGCCGAAATGAACTGTTCCAGAACGTAATCCACATTCTTGCCGTCGGCGCCGTCGGCCGGTTTCCAGGTGCCGGTGACGTTGGCGCGCTCGGCCAGCTGGCGCACCGCCGGATCCGTCGAGGCCAGCGCGTCGTGATAGGCCTGGAACAGCCACAGCGGATTGTCGCCGTAGTCGCCGAGGAATATCGCGTCGGTATCGCCCGCGCGGTCGTTGGCGAACACCTGCCAGGAGATACCGGCCTGCTGCAACCGCTCCGGATAGGTCGTCCATCGGTACACGGGTTTATAGTCGGCCGGGTTGAAAGTCGCCGGGCCGCCGAGGGTTCCGCCCGGATCGATCGTTCCGGTCCAGTGGTACAACCGGTTCGGCGTCGTCGGGCCCTGGATCGAACAGAAATAGTTGTCGCACAACGTGAATGCTTGGGCGAGCGCACGATGGAACGGGATATCGGCCTCGGTGAAATAACCCATCGTCATCTCCGACTTGGCCGCGATCCACGAGTGGTACGCGCCGTCGGCCCACGCCTGATGGGTGGTGTTCCAGTCGTGCGGGAGGTCACCCGCATCCTGGGCGTCGAAGCGTGTGGTGTCCAGATGGAACGGCAACAGATAGCCCGCGCCGAGCGCGTCCGGCTGCGCGAACACGTCGCCGCGCACCGAACCGCTACTGCCCGTTGGCAATCCGCTGACGCCGGTGCCCGGCTGCCTGCCGTTGGACGCGGCCGCGACGCCCTCGGCCACCGCCTGACTCGCCGGATCGGCGCCGCCGGGCAGCAACCGCAGCGCGGTCCGGTCCCCGAAACCCCTGGCGCCGGCCATCGTCCCGTAGTAGTGATCGAACGAACGGTTCTCCTGCATCAGGATCACGACATGTCGCACGTCGTCGAGGCTGCCGCGTCGCGGCGCCGCACCGGCCCGCTGCGCGCGCAGGCCCAGTCCGGCCACACCCGCGGCGGCGAACAACCCGCCGAGTGCGGTACGCCGTTTGATCCTGCCAAATCTGTACGCCATCGGTCTCCGATCAGAGGGTGGTGTCCAGCGGATCCACGGCCCATGCTCACGGATGTGCGGGCGCGTTTCAACTGGATCAAGATCCCCAGCCGAGCCGGAACCGGCTCAACTCAGCGCCCGGATCGCCGCCGCATGCCGCGGATGCAGCCGCGTCAGCTCGACGGCGTCGGCGGTCCGGACGATATCCGGGCGGAACGGTGGCGCGACGACGACGCTGGCGAGGGTGTATTCGCCCGTCGGGTCGGCGGCCTGCCAAACACCCGGCGGGACGATCAGATGTGGATGATGGCCGGCGGCCGGATCGGGGCCGAGCAGGACCTCGGTCAGATCTCCATTCGGATGCAGCAGCGTGAAACGCAGTGGCGTGCCCGCGTGATAGGTATATATCTCCGGATATTCGGCGCTGTGCAGACCCGCGCGATGGGTGGCGGGCATGAGCCAGTAGATGACGGTCGAATGGTCGTCACGCCAGGTCTCCCGGAAATAGCCGTTGCAGACGGGAAGCGGGGCGAGCTCCAGGCGATCGATGATCGACTGTGTAGTCGAGCTGAGGGTCATGTTGCGAGTTTCCCCCGTACGAAAGAGAAGTGCACTGATCTCCCATCGGAACAAGCCCTCCGGAAAGGGAACTCGTGATCGAAGCGGAAGTCAAGGCGAAGCTCACCGATCCCGGCGCGGTTCGCGCAGGACTGGAGCAGCGAGCGCGCCCCGAACACGCGACGTATCGGGACACCTATTTCGATACCGCGAATCGCGCACTCGCACAAGCGGATCGCGAACTCCGGCTGCGAACCGTCACCGCCGGGAACGAAACCCGCGAGCTGCTGACGTTCAAGGACGCCGCCGTCGACGCCGCGACCGGTTCCAAACCCGAATTCGAGGTCACGGTCGGCGGGCGCGAAACGATGGCGCGGATCATCGCCGGGCTCGGCTACGAACCGACGATCGAGTTGACGAAGCGGTGCGAGAACTTCCGGTTCGTGGCGGCCGGGCGCGAATTACTCGCATCGCTGGTCACCGTTCCCGAAATCGACGGCGTATTCCTCGAATTGGAGACGCACGCAGCCGAGCAGGACCTCCGGGCGGCGCTCGACGATCTGCGGACCGTGCTGTCCGAACTGGGCGTGTCCGAGGATCAGTTGACCACCGAGCTTTACACCGATGCCGTGGCCCGGCGCCGATGACTCACCGCTCGGTGCGGGTCGTGGTGCCGACCGGAATATCCGCGTGCACCGGACGGCACAACCGGTGCACCCGGGCGGGCGGCAGATTCAACCACGCGGTGCGGCATCCGAGCGCATAGCGCCGCCGATATCCGTCGAGCACCGCCTCGACGCGGCGATGACGCAGCGCCTCGCTCCGGCTGGACAGCAGGCCGCGGGCCGTCGCGGTGCCGCGATAGGCGAAGTAGGTGAGCACGCCGCCGGGCCGGAGCAGCTCGAAATAGCGGCCCATAATCGAATCCACCTGGTGTGGTTCGAAATTGGTGAACGGCAGACCCGAGACGATCACATCGTAGCGTCGGCTGGTTTCCAGCTCCTCCACCAGAGTCCGATGCAGCCGGACCCGAGGACCCGCCGCGTCGGCGAGTTCGCGCAACAGTTCGGCGAACCGCGGATTGGCCTCGACGATATCGAGCTCGCTGTCGGCGCGCAGCAGCGGGAGCAGTGCGCGAGTCACCGCGCCGGTGCCTGCGCCCACCTCGAGTATGCGCAGCGGACGATCCTGTTCGGCCCGTACGGGTTCGGTCAGCAACCGGGCGAGCGCCCGGCCGCTCGGCGCGATCGCACCGGTGGCGCGTGGGTCGAGGATCGCCTCGGCGACGAATTCCAGATATTCGGAAAAGCGGTGCCTGCGTGGATATTTCGAGGTAGTCACGGCATTCGACGGTAGAAATCGTTGCCGCCCCTTCGAATCCGCCATTACACGACCGCCACCCCCGACGAAAGTAGGGGTTCGGCGCGGCGGAAAGTCGGCGGCGCGCGGGCGGGGCGCCCGCCTAGAATTCCCGGATGAGCTGGAACGACAGCGCAATCTGGACTCGGTTGGGCCGTGCCGTGCTCGTCGTCGCGGTGACGGCGGAGGCCGTACACAACGGCCCAATCAACGCGCAGGGCGGCTACCTGACGCCCTTCACGGCTGCGGCCGTGCTGTGCGGTATCACGCTGCTGCTGCGGCGACCGTGGTGGCTGCCGCTCGCCGCCACCCTCGCCACGGCGGGCTTCTGGGGAGTGCCGATGCTGACGCCGCTGCTGCTCGCCCTGTACGACGCGACATCCGCGGGCAGGCTGCTCGCCGCGCTCACCGGCGCCGGGCTCACGCTCGCGGCCAATTCGCTGTGGCGGCCCGATAATTCGCTGTTGGCGATCCAGGAGTACGGCGCGACGATTTTCCTGCTCATCGCAACGGTGACCGGGCTGCTGGTGAACGACCGCCGCCGCCGCGTCGCCGCGCTGGCCGCCGAGGTCGACCATCTGCGCGTCGAACGCGCGTTGCGGGAACGCGCGGCGCGCAGCGCGGAACGATCGGCGGTGGCCGAGGAGATGCACGATGTGCTCGCCCACCGGCTCAGCCTGATCGCCCTGCACACCGGCGCGCTGATGACCAGGCGCGACGATCTGCCCGAACCGGTCAGCGAGCGGCTCGCGCTGCTGCGCACCGCCGCCACCGAAGCGCTCGCCGACCTGCGCGACGTGCTCGGCGCATTGCACGACGACGAAATTCCCGCCAAACCACCGGCTCCGACGTTGCGCGACGTGGCCGACCTGGTCGACGAGGGGCGCGCGGCCGGACAGCTGATCGAATTGCATGTCGACGGCGAACCCGAGCGAGTGCCCGCGACCCATCGCCTCGCCGTCGCCCGACTCGTGCAGGAGGCGATGACCAACGTCCGCAAACATGCGCCCGAGGCCACCGCCGCGGTCCGCATCACCTACGGCCCGCCGACTACCGTTGTCGAGGTGAGCAACAGCGCGAGCGCGCGCCCCGCGACAACGGTGCCATCGGGTTACGGCCTGATCGGCCTGCGCGCACGGGTCGCCGCGCTCGGCGGCGAATTACAGGCCGGGCCTACGGATTCGGCCGCATGGCTGCTCAGCGCCCGGATACCGCACCCGGATATCGCATGATTCGCGCCATGATCGTCGACGACGACGCGCTCGTCCGGCTGGGCCTCACCGACCTGCTGGCCGCGGACCCACGGATCGAGGTCGTCGCGGAGGCCGCCGACGGGCTCGCCGCCGTGGAACGGGCAGCCGCGCATCGCGTCGACGTCGCACTGGTCGATGTCCGGATGCCGCGAATGGACGGCATCACCGCGATCGGACGCCTGCGCGCACTGCCCACGCCGCCCCGGATCATCACCCTCACCACCTTCGACCTCGACGAATACGTCTACGACGCACTCGCCGCCGGTGCCGACGGCTTCCTGCTCAAAGACACCGATCCCGCCGAAATCCTGCGCGCCGTCCACCTCGTCGCCGACGGATCCGCCATGCTGCATCCGGCCGCCGCGCGCCGGGTGATCGACCGATTCCACCGCACCGACCAACCAAGAACCGCCGCCGCCCGCGCCCGCGTCGCGGCCCTCACCCCGCGCGAACGAGATGTCCTGACCCTGCTCGGCGCCGGCGCCACCAACGCCGAAATCGCCGCCGATTTGCGCATGCGCGAGAGCACGGTGAAGGCGCACGTCAGCCGGATCCTGCTCGGGCTGGAGGTAACCAACCGGGTGCAGGCCGCGTTACTCGCCCGGGACGCGGGACTGACGAACTGACACAGCGGATTTCACGTCGCCCACCGCACGGGACGGATACGAGCCGGTGCCGGTTCAGGCGACCACAGCCAGCAATGTCATTGCCGCGTCGGCCAATTCGGGGTCGCCGTCCAGCTCGGTGCGCTGACGCGCCTCGTCGACGGTGAGCCCGCGGCTGGCCAACCGCCAGAGCGTGTCCTGGTCCATCCGTAGCGACGCGGCGGGTCGCGGCACCGGTGTCGAGCCGAGATCCCAACCGGCGCCGTCGGATACGGCCGTCCATTGGCCGCCTGCCGGACCGGTGACCTCGAACCGCACCACCGTCCCTGCCGGACGAACACGATCGCGTAAGGCGAACGGCAGGGCGTGCAGGAATGTGATGAGCACCGGACGCATCATCAGCACATCGTCGGCGCCCGGGCGCGACACCGCATCGCGGATCTGCTGCTGATGCACCCAGAATTCGGTGTACTCACGAGCGATATCGAGCCAGGCCGGACTGGTTCCCCGGCCCGCCCACGATACGTCGAGATGTGCGGGGCCCGCGAGTTCTGTTGCCGCCCAAACGAAGTCCAGCTGAGGGCCCAGGTGGTCCAGCAGCTCGATCAGCAACTGCGGACTGCACTGTCGCATCGCTCGGACGAACTCCCCGTTCACCCGTGCGAGATAGGTCGGCAAAGTATCGCCCTCCTCGAATACGGCGCCGCCGTATTCGTCCCGGCTGCCGGAGATTCGGCGCAGATAATCGTTGACGATATGTGCCGTCACATCGTGGACATCCCAGCCGGGGCATACGGTCGGCTTCGCCCAGTCGGCCGGGTCCAGTGACCGCAGGAGCTCCAATAACGTCTGCCGTTCGAGTGGAAACAGGGAACGCGTGTCGAGTGGAATCAGCCTGCGCAGTCAACCGCCCGCGAACCGGCGATGCCACCGAATTTCCAGACTCCGGAACGTGGCTAGGGTCTGTCCTCGCCGACAGACGATGAACAGGCGTCGGCGATCACCGCCGTATCCCAGTAGAAGGGCCGGATCTCGGTGATCCTCCCATCGGCCACGGTGATCGTTTGCAGGATAGGGAAATTCAGCTCACGACCGCTGGCGCGGGATCGGGCGTGCACATGAGTCAGGACGACAAGCGGATCGGCCTCGGACAGGAACGCCTGTTCGCGCAGCTCGAAGCGGTCCCACGTCGCGCTCATGGCAAGAAAGAACCGCTCCATACCTTCGTGGCCGCGCCACGCTCCCCCGTAAGGCAGCGAATCCGCCTGCCACAACACAACATTCGGCGCGAAGAACGGCTCGAGCGTAGTGAACGAAGCCATGCCGGGACCACCGGCCGCGAGGTACTCGGCCTCGGCCTGATACATGCGCTCCAACACAAGCCGGGCCGAGGATACGGAAGATTCGGTCATGTCAGTAACCATCAGCCCTTTGCCAACGGAATGCTGGCGATTATCGGACGGCACATTCGGACCAGTTCCGCGGATCATCTGCACCCGGTCGGATAACTCAGCGCTCATGAGCAATCGGCTCTGCCTTCGCAATCATCTTTACGGCGAGCCGTCGACAGGAATGCGAAGACGACTTCACCTGCCGACACGAATCCGGCACCTTGCGACCGGTGTTCACCGCCCGCCGGGCTGAGGATCGGCTGAAGATGGCGGCCAGCGGCTGGGCGAGGGTCGGCGGGCGCGGTTGAATCGGCTGTGTGATCGGCTGAGCCGCGCGCGGGCCTGACCGAGATCACCTGGTACACAACCTCTTTGCGAGAAGGTGAGCGATATGAAGAATGGAGCGCGACGGGGTCGAACCGCTCGGGTCGCTGTTGCGGCGGCGGTGATTGCCGTGCCATTGCTGGCCACGGCGGGAGTGGCCGCCGCCGATCCCGGGCCGAATGGCGGACCCGCTCAGCCGACGGTTCGGCTGGTCGATTATGACGACTGGTATCACTGGCACTGCCAGGTTCAGCACGAGTGGTGGCGGCCGCACTGCCACGACCACGACTGGGATCGGCCCGATCCGCCTGCGACCGGCAGCGCGGTATAGGTCACGTCCGACCGTATGTGGCACCGCCGGGCGATGCCACATACGCTCGGGCGCAGCCGGATTCGCTGCCACCGACGCCCAAGAGTCAACGTAGGACAGGGCACGGTGCCTCGGACGGCACAGCATCAGCGCGCGGCGGCCGGGGTGCAGCGATATGCGGTCACCGCGCCCTTCCCGAGTAGCCGCCCGCAGTGGTGCCGGATCCAGCCGACCCGTTCATCATCGGATTCGGTGACCAGCACCAACCCGATATCGCCCGCCGCGACCCGGTCGGCGATCTGATCGACCGTCGGGGCGGGAGCGGTGCCGGTGAACCCGCCGATGGACGCGATCTGTTTGCCGGACACCAGAATGAACGGTGCGGCAACCACCGAGGTGTAGGTGGTCACCGGGTATCGGGAGCTGGACGAATTACCAACGAACGCAAGGAGTTCCGTCGCCTGATGCACCGCATCCCTGGAGTACCGCTGGGTGACCACGGTCGCCGCCAGCGGCTCGAACGGGGTATCAACGGGTCCGTAGCGATCGGCCGTCACCGCGACAGATGCCGCCGCGGGCGCGGCCAGCGCACCGATGAGCAGCGCGATCAGCCACCGGCCGCCGAGCACCCCCGCCCCGACGCACAACAGTGCGAAAATGCCGATCCCCCAACGCACTTCACGAGGCGCGGGCGCGAGCAACAACCAACCGTAGCCGATCGTGGCGAGCACCGCCCCGATCCCCGCCCAACGCACCGCGGGCCGATCCGCCAGCTCCCGGAATCCCACCGCCCCCATACCGATCAGCGCGGCGATCGAAGGAGTAAGCGACACAAGGTAGTACGGCGATACGGTGCCGATGGCCTGGAACACAACCAGATGCACCAGCAGCGAGCCGCCCCACAGCACAAGCGCCGACGTCTGCGGCTGGGTCCGCCGCCCTCGGGCTCGAAAGACCAAGCCCACCAGGCAGATCAGCGCGAGCGGCACCAGCCAGCCGATCGCCCGCCCGCCCCCGCCCGCGAAAATATGCTCCATCCGCTGATCCGGACCGAATACCAAGATGTTCCGGTACCCGACCCCGCTGTCCCCGACCGCGATATTTCCCGCACCGACACCGAACGAATCGTTCGCCCGATTCGCGGCATTGAACAGAAAGACCTGCTCGAACAACGAATTGTGCCGACTCCCATCGACATACGGCCGCGAGCCGGCCGGTATCGCCGAAACCACCACCACCCACAGCAGCGACACCGCGACCGCGCTACCGGCGAACCAGGCGGTACCGGTGATCCGCTGCCGCAGTTCGGCTTTCGGCGCGGTGTACAGTACGGCCGCCACAACGGCGGGTACCACCAGCCACGCCTGCACCATCTTCGCGTTGAATGCCAGACCGACGAGAATCCCGGCGTATCCGAGATTGCGCAGGCGACCCGAGGTGAGCGCGACGGCGACCCGGTCGAATGCCAGCACCAGCAGCAGGATCAGCAGCGAATCCGGGACGTTGCCGCGATTCAGCGCCACCGTCGCGGGTGTCACCGCCAGTACGAACGCCGCGATCAGGCCCGCGGCGGGACCCGAAACCCGTTGCACGGCACGAAAAAGCACCAGCACGGTGAGCACGCCCTCCACCACCTGCGGCAGGATGTAGGCCCAGTCGTGCGGGCCGAACACCCGCACCGACAGCGCCTGCACCCAGAACGCGGCGGGAAGTTTGTCGATGCTGATCGTGGCATCCGGGTCGAAGGCGGCGAAGAAGAAGTTGTGCCAGCTCATGGACATCGACCGCGCGGCGGCGGCATAGAACATGACCGGCGGCTGGGTCCGGATGCCCCAGGCATAGCTCATCGCGGCCAACGCCGCGATGAGCAGCAGCGCGGGGCGCACCCAGCGTGTACCGTCGCGCTGCGGCAATGATTCTCGGTCGGTGTGGGTTTCGGGATATGCGATGGTTGTCGCGGTCATCAACTCCGGCCAATCTTGGTGTGCCGCAATCGGAATCGAAATGCGGCCAGAAGCGCGCCGACCAGGCCGACGCCGAGCAGAACCAGGCAGGGCGTCACGACGGCGCCGAAGCCGTCGCCGCGCAGGATGACATCCTGATAGCCCTTCAAAGCCCAGTACTGCGGTGTGTACGGCGAGAGCGCCCGCGCCCATCCGGGCAGGGTGGCCCTCGGTGTGATGGTGCCCGCCAGCCCGCCGAGGGCGAGCGACCCGAGCTGCGCCATGATCGACAACTGATCGATGGTGCGGCACAACGAAACAAGCGCGATGCCGAACCCCCAGGTCGCGACGGCGAGGGCGGCGGTGAGCAGCGCGATCGGCCCGATCGACCCCTTGCTGTGCAGATCGAACACCCGAAACGCGACCACCCACAGGATGGTCAGCTGCACCGCCGAGAAAAGCAGTGTGGGCAAGGACTTTCCGACGATGATCTCGGCCGCGCGCACCGGCGCCGCGCGCAACCTGTCCCAGGTCCCCCACTCGTGTTCGCGGAAGAACGAGGCGCCGAGCAGCGTGGTGATGAAGAAGGCGAACAGCACGATGGTGCCCGGCCCGGACTGTTCGGCGCCGTTGGCGTTGAAGTAGCCGGAGAAGCGCAGCTGCGCCTTGTTCGCCGGGGTCAGGAAGGCCATCATGCCGATGGGCAGCACGGTGATGACCATCAGCTGGGCCGGATCGTTGCGGATGCGCCGCAGATCCGCCCAGGACAGCGCCCGCACCCTGGCGAGCGCGGAATCATGCAGCAACATGTTCGGTTCCTTCTGTGACAACGGTTTTCGCCGGGGCCGCCGCCGCGGCCATGATGGCCGTGTACGCGTTCTCCAGGTCCGGGTGGTGCACCTCGGCCGAGAGCAGCCGGTCGGTGTCGCCGTTGAGGACGGTGAACAGGTGAGCCAACAGCTGACCGGGCGTTCCGGTCGGAATGGTCAGCCGGGTGCCGCCGGCGGCGGCAGCGCCGTCGAGTTGCCGGAAACTGTTCAGGCAATTCGGTATCGCATCCGAGAACTCCAGGCTGACAGCGGCTTTCGCGTATTTCTCGACCAGCTCGGTGACGCTCCCCTGCGCCAGGATCCGGCCCTGATGCAATATCACCACCCGCGCGTCGAGCGCCTCCAGCTCCGGCAGGTAGTGCGTCGCGTAGACCACCGCCGCGCCGCGGTCGGCCAGGCTGCGCACCTCGGCGAGCAGATCGCGGCGGGCGTTGACGTCGGCGCCGACGGTCGGCTCGTCCAGCCATAACACCTCGGGCTCGTGCAGCAGCGCCATCGCGGTGTGCAGCCTGCGCTGCTGACCACCCGAGAGGTGTTCGGCCTTGATATCGAGAAACGCGTTCACGCCGAGACTTTCGGCCACCGCCGCGACGCGTGGACCGAGATCCGCGCGCCCGACACCCATCAACCGTCCGAAGAAGATCAGGTTCTCCCGCGCGGTGAGCGTCGGGTAGACGCCGAGTTCCTGTGGCGCCAAACCCAATTTGCGCCGGGCCTGCCGTGGCCGCTCCCGCACGTCGATGCCCGAGATCCGCACCGTGCCCCGATCCGCCGGGGTCAGTCCGGCGACGATCGACGCCGTTGTGGTCTTGCCCGCGCCGTTGGGCCCGAGCAGTCCAAGCACCTCGCCGGGCGCCACCTCGATATCTATGCCGCCGAGCACCTTTCGCTCACCATACGACTTGACGAGCCCGCAGATCTCCAGCATCTTGCACCTCCTCAGCGACCGACGGCCAGGGCTGGGTATCCGGCCCGATTATCGAAACTTCTCCCGTGCCCGCGTCTTCCGCTCGGAACGCGGTGACGATCTCGGCGGCGACCGGCGCGATCGGATGGCTGGCGGCCCGTCCGCCCGGCGTATTCGTCAGGTCGGTCCACAGCCGGGGCGGGCGCGCCACCACGACATTCCAGTGATGGTGGTGCGCAAGGTATTTCGCGAGGCCTTCCAGCGCGGCCTTGGCCGCGACGTAATGCGGCCACCAGCGCGGCGGTTCGACGACGGCTTCGGACGACACCAGCACCACCGTCGCGCCGGGCCGCAGCCGAGGCGCGCACACCGACAGCGGCCCGAAGACCAATCTGGTGCTCGCGGCCATGAATTGGGCCGCGGGCTCGATGGCGTCGGGCGCCAGCGAAAGGTTCGGGATGGCGGGTGCGGCCAGCAGTACGACACCGTCGAGCGGGGTGTCCGGCAGCGCGGTCTGCAGCGCCCAGCCGTCGCTCACATCGGCCAGCACCGGCACCAACCGACCCGAATACCGGCTCGCCGCCTCCATCAGCGGATGCGAAACGCGGGTGCAGCTCACCAGAACTCGCGCGCCCTGGCTCGCCAGCCCGATCGAGACCGCCGCGCCGAGCCCCCTGCTGCCGCCGACCACGAGAATGGTCCGCCCGGCCAGATCCTGCGACGGCGGCAGCACCGCCGCCAGCTCCGCCGGGTCCGGTCCCGGAACCGGTTCGCGGATAAGGCTTTCCACGGTGATGTCGGCGGCGGCGCCGCGCGTGCTGCGCGCCCGCACGGTGACCAGTCCGGAGCCGCGGTCGGCCTCCGGCTCCTGCGTCTCGAATTTTATTGCGCCACAGCCTGATCCGCGCAGCCGCATGGTCAGCGCGACGAGCAGCGCGTCCCGCCCCGGCGTGCACATCCCGGTCCAGTAACTGGCCCAGCCGAGCACCGTCGCCAGATGTTCGGGTATCCAGCCGCCGATCACCCTGGCCACCAGTCCGGACACCTGCCGGTAATCGATGGCGTACGAACCACGTTCGCGCCCGGGGCCGCCCGATGGGCTGATCAGGTGGCCCAGTCCGAGCACCCGCGGCTCGGTCCGCAGCTCCGCGCCGACCGCGGCCGGACCGCACCACGGCAGCGCGGCGCCGAGCACGCACCGGATATCGACGACCTCGATATCACCGAACCGCACCCGGCCGCGCGCCCGCCCGTCCGAGACCGTCCAGTCGATCTCGTAGCGGCGGCCCGGCAGCGTCGGCTGCCGGAAGATCACCCGGATCTCGTGCACCGTACGCGGATCCAGCAATTCGGCGAGCGCGCCGAGTGCGAGCGTCACCACCAGCGCGCCGTGCGCGACGGGCCTGCCGTAGGGCGAGCGCCTGCCGAATTCGCCGTCGACGTGCAGCGGGTTGCGATCGCCCACCGCGCTCGCATAAGCGGCGATATCGTTGTCGACGAGCCGGAAAACCCTTGTGGTCATGACACATCCGCCTCCCGTGCGGCGGATATAGCGGCGGCCACCTCGGCGAGCGATACCTCGGAGGTGAGCAGATTCCCTGGCAACTCGACCCCGAAATGTCGCTCCACCGCGTACACCAGCCGCACCTGGGCCAGCGAATCCCAGACGTCCATATCGCCGCGCGCGGTGTCGATTCCGTGTACGGCCGGATCGCCGACCACATCGGCGAACAGGGTGAGCAGATCCTCGATCACGCGTTCAGTGCTCATGTTGTAGCTGCGCCTCTCGTATATGTGGACTCGCGGGCACGGGGCCGCAGGTGAGGTCGTATCCGAATACCGACACCTCGGGCGTTCGCCGTTCGGTGTCGAAACCCAGCCGGGGGTACAGATCGGCGACGAGCGCGTTGCGCACGGTCGGCACGTAGCGGCCGGTCAGGTGGCGCGCGCCCCGCTCGATCGCCCAATGTGACACGGCAGCAAGTAGATTCGACTCGGCTGTGCGCCCGATCACCCGGCAGCTCAACAGCAGCGTGTCGATCTCGACGCCGTCGCCGATGTGTTCGGCGAGCAGCACCCCGACGATGCCGTGGTCGGCGAAGCGGTCGCGCAGCCGCAGCGTCGCGGTGAACCATCGCTCGTCCGTGCGCAATTGGCCCACCTCGGCCTGGGTGTGCCTGCGGGTGGTCAGGTTGAACTGGTTGGTCTTCGCGATCAGTTGTGCGGCGCGGTCCAGGGTGCGGGCGTCGATCGGTTCGATCACCGCGGTCATCTCCAGACCGTCCAGGAATTCGTCGAGCGAATTGCCGACCGACAGCTCTTCCGCGGCGGCCAGCGCCTGGTAGGAGCGTTGCCGAGCGAAATCCTCCGCCGACAGCGTGCCCGGCTGCAACCACGGCACCGCGGCCAGCGCGGCCGGGAATTTCGACGGCGCGACCGGCAGGCAGATGGCACGCACCTGCGGATGCGCCGCCACCACCTGCTCACATTCGGCCCGGTTGTCGTCGACGAAAACCATGCTGGCCAGGCCCAGTCGCAGCTTGCTCGAAATCTCCTTCAACTGTTCGGATTTCGGCCGCCAGTCGGCGACAACGCAGGCGAAGTCCGACGGGCGCAACACCATCCCCGGCGTCTCGGCGAGCGCCTCCAGCGCGAGCTCGCGATCGTTCTTGCTGGCCACCGCGAGCAGTACGCCGCGTTCGGTGAGCCCGCGCAGGTAGCGCTGGAAGTCGGCGAACGCCTCACCTTCCGCGCCGACGCCGACGCGGATACCGGCGATGCCGTCGTCACCGAGCACACCGCCCCACAGCGTGCCGTCCAGATCGACGACCACGCAGCGGGCCGACAGCCCACGGTCGGCCGCGATCGTGTCCGCGATCGCGGTGGCCAGCCACGGCAGGCTGTCGGCCGCGAACGGTTGGCGCATCGCATACCAACCACGACTGTCCTCCCAGTTGCGCAGGCCGACCTGGGCGGCGAGCTGTTCGACATCGACGAAAAGCACACGGCCCGCGGCATATTCGGCCAGCTGCCGGTTCACCTCACGCACCAGCGCGGACCGCGACCTCGGGGTGCGCAGCGCCGCGCCCCGGTACGGGTCGAGCACCGGCGGCGCGAAACCCAGCTGCACCACCCGCACACCGAGCCTGGCCGCGGCCTCCCACAGACCGACCCAGCGGCGCACACTGTCCTCCGCCGTATCGACGAGATCGTGGTGACTGCCCGCGAGCACCACGTAATCGCCCTCGCGCAAATCGTTTTCGCTGTCGAACAGCACCTGCTCCAGCTGCCCGAAGGGGAAGGTGCGCAGCTGCGCGGTCAATCCGGCGCGGGCCGCCGCCAGCGGCAGCAGATCGGCCAGGAATTCCGCGGCGAAGGTGGCCAGCAGCGCGATCCGCACCGGTGGCCGCCCGGCCGCGTCCGGATCCGGTTGCCGCTCGAAGGCTTTCGCGCGTTCGGCCCAGGCCGGATAGCCCGCGTCGGCGCGTAGCTCAGTGGCCAAGCGGGAGTGCATGATGTCCCATCTCCTCCGGTCGGTCGGCGAACGCCTGATGCCTTCCCTCGAATTCGGCCAGGGCCGTGAGTGTTTCGACGATGCGGCCGGTATCGACCGTGCCGCCCGATGCGGCCCGCATCCGCGCGTGCAACAGCAGCGGCGGCAGTTTGCGCCATTCGTCGGTGGCCCGCTGCCAGTGCTCGCGCCCCGCCGCGTCCAGCACCGCGTCGTCGATACCCGCCGCCCAGACCAGCAGTTCGCGCTGGCGCAGCGCCTGCCACAGATCGTCCACCTGCGCGAAATCCGCTGCGGTGCGGGCGAATCGGAAGCGGGCGGCCAGCGCGGTTAGCGCGTCGGGCCCGACGAGGCGATCCGGGTCCGGCGCGGGCGCGACGATATCCGGGACCGCCTCCAGCCAGCGGTAGCGGCACTCCGAGTAGATCTCCGCCGTGCCGGCGACGGCCTGCTCCCGCAGCCGCGAAACGGTATCCGCGCGTTCGATGCTCACCGCCCACTCACGCAGGTCGGCGGGGGTCGGCACGGGTACCCGGGTGCCGAGTTGCGGTCCCAGTTCGGTTGTCATGCTCAGCGGGTCGTCCAGTACCAGGATCTGCCCGTTGTCCACCACCGAAAGCCAGTGCGGCGCATGCCATTTGCCGTGCGCTCGCTGCCACGGCAGATGATGGATGTCGGCGAGCAGCACGGCGGCGCCGTAGCTGTCCACCTGCTCGCTGATCGCCGGGTAGGCGATATCCCAGTCGTCCGAGCCCGCGATCCGGAAGCCGAGCGCGGGCAGCGGCGGCACCGCGTGATGCTCGAACAGCAGCAGATCCTCCTCGGCCGGGCGCACCGCGAGCGCCGGGCCGTCCACGAGCAGCGGCCGCCACCAGCGGCTTTCGCCGCTCGCGACCAGGGCGCTGGCCAGCGCCGCGGTGAAGCAGGTGAGTTTGTCGCCGTGTCCGGCGGGATCCGTACCGTTCATCGCGCCCTCGCATTCCGCAACGTGCCGTCGAGATAGGCGGTGCGCGACGCGGACCGCTGGATCTTGCCGCTGGAGGTACGCGGAATGGCGCCGGGTGCCAGCAGCACCACCTCGTGCACGCTCACCGCATGCGTATCGAAGATGGCCTGCCGCACCGAATCACGCAGTTGCGCCGCCGCGTCCTCGGCGGATCTGCCGCGCTGGGTTTCCACCAGCACCACCACCTTCTCCTGCGCGTCCTGTTCGATCGAGAAGATCGAGCAGCGTCCGGGCAGCACCTGCGGATGCGCCTGCTCGGCCGTGGTTTCCAGATCCGGCGGATACAGGTTGCGGCCGTCGACGATGATCAGATCCTTCAGCCTGCTCGTCGGATACAGCTCGCCGTCGTGCAGGAAACCGAGATCGCCGGTGCGCATATAGTGTTTGCCGTCGGGCGGCGTGAGCTCGGCGTGGAAGGTCTGCGCCGTTTCCGCGGGCCGATTGAAATACCCTGCGGCGACGGCGGGTCCGTGCACCCACACCTCGCCGATCCGGTCCTCCGGCAACCGCTCGTGGGTGGCCGGATCGACGATCAGCATGTCGGTATCGGGTACGACCGATCCGGCGCCGACCACCTCCACACCGCTGACGGCCTCGGTGGCAATGCCTTTCGCGAGCGCGTCCCGGTCGACGGTGCGGATGCGGATCCCGGATTCGGTGCGCCAGTTCGCCGAGACGATCAACGTCGCCTCGGCCAGCCCGTATCCGGCGATCACCGTCGAGGCGGGCAGGCCGTTTCCGGCGAACGTCTCCTGGAACCGGCGAATCGTGCTCGCGCGCACCGGTTCCGCACCACACAGACCGAATCGCCAGCGGCTCAGGTCGACGCCCTCGAGCTGCTCCGGCTTGATCCGCTGCGTGCACAGCTCGTAGGCCATATTCGGCGCCGCCGACATGGTCTGCTCGGGCCGGCCGCCGATAGCCCGCAGCCACCGTTCCGGCCTGCGCAGGAACGACATCGGCGACATCTGCAGTACCGGATCGTCGCCGACGACGGGCAGCGTCACCCCGACCATCAGGCCCATATCGTGGAACAGCGGCAGCCAGCTGACGAAGGCGAGCGGCTCGTCCGCCGAAATGCCGACGCTGTCGAACATTTCATAGATCTGCCTGCCGTTGGCCAGCAGTCCACGGTGCGGCACCATCACACCCGCGGGCGTGCGGGTGGAGCCGGAGGTGTACTGCAGCAGGGCGATATCCTCCGCGCCGAGTTCGGGCCGGGCCCACGAGTCGGCGAATCCGGGATCCACCTCGGCGATATTCAGCACCAGCCGGGTGATCTCGGATGGCGCGTCGTCCAGCCACGCGGACACCGTGGGCAGGTCGGCATCGGCGGTGATCAGGCAGACCGGGTCCGCGTCGAGACATACCGCGTCGAGCCGATCGTTGCTCTGGTGCGCGCTCGGCGGAAAGAGCGGCACGGCAACGACTCCGGCGTACAGGCAGCCGAAGAACGCGGTGACGTAATCCAGTCCGGGTGGCAGCAGCAGCACCGCCCGATCCCCCGGCCGGGCGAGCTGGCTCAACGTCACGGCGAACGCCCGCGCGGCACGGTCGGTTTCGGCGAAGGTCAGCGAATCGACCTGTCCGTGCGTGTCGCGCGAATCCGGATAACTCACGAAGCTGTACGCCTCACCGCCCGGATTCCGCTCGCAGCGCTCGCGCAGCGCGTCGACCAGGGTTGTCATGCCTCGACCTCCTGTCGGGCCGGCTCCGCGAGAAATCCGATCTTGCGGAAGTAGGTCAGGTAGCGCTCGAACAGCTCTCGCGATACGGGCGGGCACGCCACATCGAGCCGGGCCAGCGCCGGATCGGGCGCGAATCGCAGTGCGGGAGCGAGGCCGTCGTGCCCGCCGAGCAGGCTCAGCACCCGGTGCGCGGCGGAATCCGGTGCGGTGGCGGCGTATTCGGTGATCGCCGCGCGCCATTCCGGGATGTCGGCGGTGCGCAGCTCCCAGCCCGCGGCGCGCAGCCATTCCACCGCGTCGGCGAACGCACCCGGCGCGTGGTTGCGGATGTGGTAGATGTGGGCGCCCGGCTCGGTTTCGCGGGCCAGCTCCACCATGGCGGCGGCGGCGAAATCGGCCGGGGCCAGATCGACGACGAAGTCGACGTCCGGCGCCAGCCCGGCCTCCTGGCTCGCCTTCACCAGCAACCAGAAGAAATCGCTGGTCTGGCAGGCGCCGGTGACGCTGTCCCCGGCGATGCGGCCGAGCCGGAAGACGCTCACCGGCAGCCCGCGCTCCCCGGCCGCGCAGACCAGGCGTTCGGCCACCCACTTCGTCTGCAGGTAGCCGAGCGCCAGCCGGGACGGATCTCGGGCGAGCGCGGGCGCACCGATCTCGCCCGCCGCCGCGTCGCCGGGGCCGAGCACGTACAGCGAGGACACGAAATGCAGTGGCGTACCCGCGATCCGGGCCAGCGCGATGATCTCCTGCGTACCCGCGACATTGGCCGCGGCCAGCGAATCGTATGGCAGCGCGAAATTCACCTGCGCGCCGTTGTGGTAGATACCGTCGACGCGGCGGCCGAGCAGCAGGAATTCCTTCTCGGACAGGCCGAGTCGCGGTGCGCCGAGCTCGCCGAGTACCGGGATGACCCGGTCCAGGCCGTCGATGGGCAGTTCGTATGCCTCGAAGGCCGCGACAAGCCGCGCCAGCGCCGCGTCCGCGGTCTCCGCGCGCACCAGGCAGTGCACCCGGGAATCGGTGCGCCGCAACAGCTCACGCAGCAGGAAGGCGCCGACGAAGCCGGTCGCGCCGGTGAGCAGCACCTCGCCCGTCCGCGCCCGGGCGGCCGGGATCGGGACGTCCGGCCAGGCCGCGATTCCGGCGCGCACCTGCGCCGCCAGATCGATGGCGGCGGCCTCCTCCGCCGTTCCGGACAGCAGCGCGACCACACCGGCGACGGTCGGCCGCGCGAATACCGATCCGAGCGGAATATCCTCGGCGAACGTCTCTTTCAGCCGCAGGATCAACTGGGCCGCCAACAGTGAATGCCCGCCGAGATCGAAGAAATTGTCGGTGCGCCCGACCCGGGGCACGCCGAGCACCTGCGCGAAGACACCGGCCACTCGCTGCTCCAGCGGGGTACGCGGCGGCTCGTACTCCAGCGTCGTCCGCCGCACCGTGGGCGCGGGCAGCGCGCGCCGGTCCAGTTTTCCATTGGGGGTCAACGGGAAACCGTCGAGAACCACCACGGCCGATGGCACCATGTGCTGGGGCAGTCGCCGGGCCAGCCGGGCCCGCACCGCGACCGCCAGATCGGCACGCGCCTTGACCCGCAACGGATCCGAGACCACCGGCTCGTGCAGCCAGTCCGTCTCCCGCCGCGGGATCGCCACCGGTCCGCTGTCGGCGCGCGCGGCGACGACGTCGTAGCGGCCACTGGGACGGCGCAGCGCTTCCACCCGATACGGCAGCCGATCGGCGAGCCGCAGATAGTCTTCCGGATTCCGGCCGCCGGATTCGGCCAGCACGGCGCGGATCCGGGCGGCGTTCACGCGGCCGCGGCCGAATTCCTCGACCAGCGCGACGGGTCCGGCCACCCGGCCGTCCATCACATCCGGAACGATCACCGCCGCCGGTGCCTCCCGCTCCAGCAGTTCGGCGAGCAGCTCCGGGCTGGTGCCGGCGTTCAGCGCCTGCGGCCGCACCGGCAACCGCCCGAGGTCGGCGTGCAGCACCGCGTCGTAGCGGAACCGCGACATCTCGTTGAGATGCACACCGCGCTTGAGCCGGATCCGGCAGCAGGCGAACCGGGCGTGTGCCGCGGCGAAATCGTGGAAATACTTGGGCGACAACACCAATTCCGCATCATTCTCGACACCGGCCTTGGTCGCGGCCGCCAATTCGGCGGAGTGCGCGTTCGGGGCGGCGGCCGCCGCCACCGAGGCGTGGAAGGCCGCGTTCAGCGTCAGGTCCCGCACGTCGCCGACGTACAGCACACCGCCGGGCGCCAGCAGGTCGGCCGCGGATTCCAGTACGCGGGTGAGGTATTCGGCGCTCGGGAAGTACTGCACCACCGAATTGATCAGCACCAGATCGTAATGGGCGCCCAGGTCGGGCAGTTCGTCCGCGGCGCACTGGAACAGGCGGACGTGGCCGAGCCCAGCGGGTTCGACGATCTTCGTCCGCACCTGTTCGACCGCTGATGCGGACAGATCGGTGGCGTCGTAGTGCTCCGCGTCCGGGGCCAGACGGGAGAGCAGCAGGCCGGTGCCGCAGCCGATTTCGAGGATCCGGCGGGGCGCGCGGGCGTCCGGCGGCGCGAAGCCGCGCACGGCGGCCACGGTCGCCTCCACCCATTCCCGCATATGTTCTTCCGGGATCTCGGCGTTGGTGTAGGAGCTGTTCCAGCCGGTGATGTTGAAATCGGCGTCCAGTTCGGCGCGTTCCTGTCCGTAGGTGCTGTCGAAGACGGCGGCCCAGTCGGCGACCTGATCCGCCTCCGGCGCGGCCACCGACGCCGCGTCGGGCGTGAGATACGCGGTGAGCGCGACATTGTCGCCCTCGGTGCGGGCGAGCACCACCGCCTCGCCGACACCCGGCTGCGCCGCGATGGCGGCCTCGATCTCGCCGAGTTCGATCCGGAAACCGCGCACCTTCACCTGCTGATCGATCCGGCCCAGGTATTCGAGTTCGCCGTCGGCGCGGCGGCGGGCGAGATCACCGGTCCGATACACCCGCCGACCGTCCAATACCGGGCTGGGCAGGAATCTTTCGGCCGTCAACTCATCGCGGCCGAGATAGCCGCGGCCGACACCGGCGCCGCATACGTACATTTCACCCGCGACGCCGTCGGGCACCGGGTTGCCCGCCGAATCCAGCAGCAGCACACCGAGATCCGGCAGCGGCGCGCCGATCAAGCTGCCGACGCCCTCGGCCACCTCCGCTCGGGTGAGCTCGCGATAGGTGACGTGCACCGTGGTTTCGGTGATGCCGTACATATTCACCAGCCGGGCGCGGTCGCCGTAGCGGTCGAACCACGGCCGCAGGGTCGCCGGGTCCAGCGCCTCGCCGCCGAAGATCACCCACCGGATCGCCGGATCCGCCGCACCGTCCAACGTCCGCAGCAGCTGGACGAAGGCCGACGGCGTCTGGTTCAGCACGGTGACCCGCTCACGGATCAGCAGTTCGGCGAATTGTTCGGTGGCGCGGCCTATTTCGCCGGGTACCAGGACCAGCCTGCCGCCGTGCAGCAGCGCGCCCCACAGCTCCCAGACCGAGAAGTCGAAGGAGTAGGAGTGGAACATCGTCCACACGTCGTCCGGGCCGAAGTCGAACAGTTCCGCAGTGCTCGAGAACAGCCGAACCACGTTGGCGTGCTCGATGACAACGCCTTTCGGCACGCCGGTCGAGCCGGAGGTGTAGATGACGTATGCGGCGTCCGAGGGCCGAGGCGGCGAAAATTCCCGCGGCGCGACGGCTTCGTCGATTTCGTCGATCAACAGCAGCCGCCGCCCCTCCAGCGCCGACGAGCCGTCGGTGATGATCAGTCGGGCTCCGGAGTCGGCGATCATGAACTCGACCCGCTCCGCCGGATACATCGGATCCAGCGGCACATACGCCGCGCCGACTCGCAGCACCGCGAGTATCGCGATCACGACATCGGCCGACCGATCGAGGTGGATGCCGACGAAATCCCCGCGCACGACACCGTTTTCGACCAACGCCCCGGCGAGCCGAGCCGCCGCCGCGTCGAGTTCGGCGTAGCTGAATCGCAGGTCGCGATCCGTGAGGGCGATCGCATCGGGCGTCCGCGCCACCTGCGCCGCGAAGAGTTCGGGCAGCGTCGCGGCCGGTTCCGCCGCCTCTGCGACCGGTAGCGCGGCCGCGACGGCCCGCTCCCGCTCCTCGGGCGCGAGGATATCGAGCCGCGGCAGCGGTGTATCCGGCTCGGCCACCACCGCGGCGAGCAGGGCCTGGAAATGCCGGGCGATCCCGGTGACCGTCGACTCGTCGTAGAGGTCGACGTCGTATTCGATGCCGCCGACGAGTTCGTCGTCCACCGCCCGCAGCGTCACCAGCACGTCGAATTTCGTTGTCCCCGAATGCACGTCCAGGAATTCCGCGCGCACACCCGGCACCCGCAGCTCCGGCATTCCGGTGTTCTGCAGGACGAGCGCGGTGCGGAACAGCGGCGAGTGGCTCAGCTCGCGATCCGGCCGCACCTGCTCGACCACCAGGTCGAACGGCACCTCCTGGTGATCGAAAGCCGCCGATACCACCCGCAATTCGCGGGCGAGCAGCTCGCGGAAGGTCGGCGCGCCGGACAGATCGGTGCGCAGCGCGAGCGCGTTGACGAAGAAACCGATCAGCGATTCCACCTCGGGCACGGTGCGATTCGCGATCGCGGTGCCGACGGTGATGTCCTCGGCGCCGGTGTAATACCGCAGCAGGGCCTTGAATCCGGCCAGCAGCGCGACGAACAGGGTCGCGGGCCGGTCGTCCGCCCGCACCGATCCGGCCAGCCGCGCCAGATCACGGTGCAGCTCCGCCGGAATCGTGAACGGCACTCGGGCGCCGCGGTTCTGCGGTTCGGCCGCCCGCGGCCGGTCGGGATGGAAGGTCACCAGCGGCGGTTCGTCGCCGAGCACGCCGCGCCAGTAGTCCAGCTCGCCCGCGAAGCGGTCGCGCTGTTCGCGTTCGCGCAGCCAGGTGGTGAAATCGCCGTACTGCACCGGCAATTCGCGCACCCTCGGGGGCCGGTCGTCGACATAGTCGGCATATGCCGACATCAGCTCGGTGGCGAAGACGCCGAGCGACCAGCCGTCGGAGATGATGTGGTGCATGGCCACCGCGAAGTAGGCGTCGTGCTCGTCGAGGCGCACGAGCAGCGTCGCGAACAGCGGGCCCGACAGCTCGAAGACGGTGCGGCCGAATGCCTCCACCCGGGCCAGCGCATCCGCCTCCGGCCGTTCCGGATCCAGCTCGGACGGCTCGACCACCGTGAGCGGCACCGGGCCTGCCGGGTTTATCACCTGTACCGGCACACCGTCGCGCAACTCGATGCCGGTGCGCAGCGCCTCCTGCCCGCCCGCGACCAGCGTCAGCGCGCACCGGAACGCGTTGAGGTCGAGCCTGCCCTTCAGCCGCAGCGCCAGCGGCATGGTGTAGGTGGCCCGATTCGGAAACAGCTGTTCCAGGAACCAGATTCGCTGCTGCGCCGCCGAGAGATCGGCGACCGAGCGGTCCGGGCGCTGCGGGATGGTGGGCCGGGCGATCATCCCGGTCGCCCAGCGCCGCAACAGTTCTCGGCGGGAGGCCCGCGCGTCCACGTGCTCAACCATTGTCGTTCCGTTCCTCCGCGGGCTCGGCGAGCAGCAGCTCGACCTCGCCGTCGGACATTGCTTCCAGCCGCTGCATCAGGTGATCGCCGATGCGCTCGGTCATCGCGGCGATGGTCGGCTTGGCGAACAGCTCGCCGAGCGGCAGTTCCAGCGGGAATACGGCCCGCAACCGGGTCGCGACCTGCACGGCGAGCAGCGAATCCCCGCCCGCCTCGAAGAAATTCGCGTGCTCGTCGATATCGTCGACACCCAACGCGGTGCGCCACACCTCGGCGACGCCGCTCCGGATCGATTCCGTCAGTTCGTCTTCCGGCGGGAAGTCGTCGAATGCCTCGGCCGCCTCGACAATCGGCTCCGGAATCGATTCGGCGTTTATCGGGCGCGGCGCGTCCGGCGGCTCGATCCAGTGCCGCTGCCGCGCGAACGGATACGTCGGCAGGCTGACGAATCCGGCGCGCGGGCGGCCGTGTACGGCGGCGAAATCGACGTCTATGCCGCAGACCCACAGCCGTCCGGCCGCCGCCACCACCGCCTCGCCGGTACCCGTACCGCTGGCAACGGTCGTCGCCGATCGATCGGCGGTGCGCAGGAACGAGATCAGCGTGCGTCCCGGGCCCACCTCGAGTCCGACGGTGGCCGACTGTCGCGCGCCGAGCGCCGCCGCGGCGGCGCGGAACCGCACCGGGCCGGTCATCTGTGCGGCCCAATAGCCGGGATCGGTGGCCTGATCGGCGGTGATCGGCGCGCCGGTGTGGTTGGACCAGAACGGTATCCGCGGCGCCTGCCGGGGGACGGACGCGACGAGTTCGGCGAAGCGCGCCGCCGCATCCCGCAGATACGGGGTGTGGAAGGCGTGCCGCACCGGAAGCAGGGCCGTCGCGACATTTTCCGTCGCCAGCTCGCCCGCCAGCCGCTGTACCGCCTCGGGCGATCCGGCGACGACGCACCTGGTGGCCGAGTTGTCCGCGGCCAGCCAAACGCCTTCCGGCAGTCGGTCTTCGATATCGGCCGCGCCGAGCGACACCGTCAGCATCGCGCCGTCCTGACTGGCGGCCATGAGCCTGCCGCGCGCCACCACCAGCCGCAGCGCATCCGGCAGTGTGAAAACACCGGCGACCGTTGCGCAGACCAGTTCGCCCAGGCTGTGACCGATCAATTCCTTTGGTGCGATACCGAATTCGCGCCACATGTGGGCCAGGGCGTATTCCACCGCGAACAGCGCGACCTGAGCCCGCGCCGTATCGCCGCCGTCACCGATCGCCCGCGCTAGATCGAAATCCGATTCCGCGCGCAGCAATTCGGCGCATTCGCGTAGGCCCGCGCCGAATGCGGGCACCGCGGTGGCCAGTTCGTTCCAGCCCGCCCCGAGCGTGATGCCCTGTCCGGGGAACAACCACACCAGTTCCGGCGCGGGCTGCGCCTGCCCCGCGATCGGTTCGGTCAATGCCTGCGCGGCCGCGGCAACCGTCGCGCCGACGGCGACCCGCCGATGCGTGAAGCGGCGTCGGCCGTAGGCCAAAGTGTCCGCGATCGACGGCAATTCCTGCTTCGTATCGCGGAGGTGGGTGGCCAGGTCGGCGGCGAGCCGGTCCGCCTCGGCGGCGGTACGGGCGGAAACGAGCAGTGCCTGCGGTCCGGCCGCGTCGGCCGAATTCGCCCGCGCGGGCGGCCGTTCCAGGATCACATGCGCATTGGTGCCGCCGATCCCGAAGGCGCTCACCGCCGCGCGACGCTGCTCGTCGGGCCAGTCCCGCAGTTCGGTATTGACGAAGAACGGGCTGTTCGCGAAGTCGATCTCCGGGTTCGGTCTGGTGAAATGCAGGCTGGCCGGGATCTTTCCGTCCCGCACGGCCAGCACCGCCTTGATGAATCCGGCCACGCCCGCCGCCGAATTGAGGTGTCCGACATTGGTTTTCACCGAGCCGATGGCGCAGAACTGCCGGGCCTCGGTGTGCTCGCGGTAGGCCGAGGTGAGCGCGGCGATCTCGATCGGGTCGCCGAGCCGGGTGCCGGTGCCGTGCGCCTCGACGTAGCCGATGCTCTCCGCCGCGATACCCGCGACATCGAGCGCCTCCCGGATCACGTTGCGCTGCCCGGTGATTCCCGGCGCGGTATAGCCGACCTTGCGGCCGCCGTCGTTGTTCACCGCCGAACCGATGATCACCGCGTGGATGTTGTTCCCGTCGGCGAGCGCGTCGTCGAGCCGTTTCAGCACCACCGCACCGGCGCCGGAACCGAACACCGTCCCGGCCGCCGCCGCGTCGAATGCGCGGCAGTGTCCGTCCGGGGACAGGATCGAACCTTCCTCGTAGACGTATCCCGTCTCGTGCGGCACCTGCACGCTGGCCCCGCCCGCCAGGGCGAGATCGCAGTGGAAGTCGAGCAGCGCCTGCACCGCCTGATGGATGGCGACCAGCGAGGTCGAGCAGGCGGTCTGCACCGCGACGCTCGGCCCGGTCAGGTCCAGCTTGTAGGACACCTTGCTGGCCAGGTAATCCGATGCGTTCCCGTGCAGCACGGGCAGCTGCGTGCTCGGCGTCTCGAACAGCCCGCCGTGCCCGATGAGGTTGTTCAGCAGATAGGTGCTGACGCCGGCGCCCGCGAAAACGCCTACGGGGTACGGATTTTCGCCGGGCACGAAGCCCGCGTCCTCGAAAGCCTCCCAGGCGCAGCGCAGGAACAGTCGGTGCTGCGGATCGGTCAGCTGCGCCTCGCGCGGGCTCATCCCGAAGAAATCGGCGTCGAAGCGGTCGACATCGGACAGCGTCGCACCGACGTGCACGTAGCCGGCGGGCGGCCGCACCGGGCGGGTCTCGGCGGCCAAGGGCCGCAACGACTCCCGGCCCGCGCACAGGTTCCGCCAGTACTGCTCGACGGTATCCGCCTCCGGGAAGTGGCAGGCCATGCCGACCACGGCGATCCGGAATGCGTGTTCGTCCGTCATGGCCTGCTCCCTTCACGATCGGCCCGGCCGCGCGGACGGCGGTCGGCGGTGCGCCGGGCCATGGCGGCGCGGCGCTCCCGGCCGCGGTCGGATTCCGCGGCGGGTGCGAGCCGCCCGGACAGCAGCCGTGCGAGATCGTCGACGGTCGGCGCGGCGAACAGATCGGTCAGCGCCAGTTCGACATTCAGCCGCCGCTCCAGCAGCCCACGCACCCTGGCCAGGGCCAGCGAATGCCCGCCGAGGTCGAAGAAGTTCTGGCCGAGCCCCACCTCGCGGCCGAGCACCTGAGCCCAGATCTCGGCCACCGCCTTTTCCAATTCGGTTCCCGGCGGCGACCATACGGGCGGTTCGGGCGGCGCGATCGGCGGCAGCGCGGATCGGTCGAGTTTGCCGGTCATCCCGCGCGGCAGGGTGTCGAGCACCAGATAAGCCGAGGGAATCATGTAGTCCGGCAACCGGGTTCGCAGATACGCCGACAGCTCGCGCGGATCGGGGGTGAGCGGTCCGTCCTGGGTCAGGTACGCGACCAGACGCGGTTCCGGCGCCGCGGTGTCCAGTACGACGGCCGCCTCACCCACTGTGGGATGCGACCGCAGGAAGGTCTCGGCCTCACCGGGTTCCACCCGGTGACCGCGAATCTTGACCTGCCGGTCCTTGCGTCCGGCGAATACCAGTTCGCCGTCGGGCAGCCGCCGCGCGAGATCGCCGGTGCGGTAGTACCGCACACCGTCCGGGCCGGTGCCGAATGCCGCCTCGGTCAGCTCCGGCCGCCGCCAGTAGCCGAGCGCGACATGTTCGCCGCGCAGCGCGATCTCACCGTAAACCTCGGTGGGGCGGCCATTCTCGTCCACCAGCTCGACGCCGACACCGGCCACCGGATGACCGATCGGCACGCCGTCGCGTTCCGCGTCCGCCGCCGTGATCAGATGTTGCAGCGCGACAGAGCATTCGGACGGCCCGTAGAGGCTCACCAATCGGCATTCGGCCGGGAAGTGCCGGGCGAAATCGCGGAGGTCGCCGCGCACCACCTCCTCGCCGCCGAAGGCGACCAGGCGCAGTGTCGCGGGCAGCCAAGGTTCGTCGATATCGCTCAGCAGATACCGGAAAAGCGTTGGCGTGCAGTGCAATACTGTGATGCCCGCCGCCTCGATCGCGGCGCGCAGCCCGGCCGGATCGTGCTCGTGCGGATCTAGCACATGCAGCCGCGCACCCGCGACGGCCGCGCCGAACGAGTGCAACGCACCGGCGTCGAAGGTGTAGCGGGAGCTGCCCGCGATCACGTCGTCCGGGCCGAGCCGCAATCGCCGCGCATACCGGACGGCGTGGAACAGCGCGTTGTCCCGGCTCTGCGCAACGCCTTTCGGGCGGCCGGTGGATCCGGAGGTGTGCAGGATGTAGGCGATCTCGGCGTCCTCGGGCACCACCGGTGGAACCGTTGCCGCGGCGGGCACCGCCGCGATCACCGCGATGGACTCACCGGCCACTGCGGCGGCGAGCTCCGTAAGCGCCGGATCGCACAGCAACGCGGCGACTTTCGCCTCACCGATGATCTCTCGCAACCGCGCGAGCGGCGCCCTCGGGTCGAGCGGCACATAGGTCAGCCCGGCCCGCAGGACCGCCCAGACCGCGACGAAACTGTCCGGCGTGTGGTCGAACAGCAGCGCGACTCGGGCGCCGGGTGCGACCGCGTTCGCCAGCGCCGCCGCCATATTCGCACTGCGTGCGCCGAGTTCCGCGTAGGTGATGGTGTTCTCGCCCGCGCTCAGCGCGATGGCGTCGGGCCGTTCGGCGATGTGCCGCGCCAGCCGGCCGGTGAGCCGCTCGCCCGATCCGCGTTCGGGCACCGACGGCGTGCCGGGCAGCGGCCAATCCGGTGTCACCGCGACAGAATTCGGCTGCTCCAGCGCGACCTCGCCGACCAACAGATCGGGCTGAGCGACCACCCGCGCCAACGCCTCGGCGTAGTGCCGCAGCAGACGGTCAGCGGTTGCCGCGTCGTAGATATCGGTGCTGTATTCGAGCTCCAGCCGGGCCGCGGCACCGGTCTCGTCGACGGTGAGGTCCAGGTCCATCCTGGCCGTACTGCGCGGGGCGTCGACGAATTCGACGTCGAGCCCGGCCATGTCGTAGGTGGGCGGCGGGGTGTTCAGATAGTTGAACATGATCTGCGCCAACGGTGTCCGGCTCGGATCCCGGTCGGGCACCAGCGCCTCGATCACCTTCTCGAACGGCGCGTCCTGGTTGGCGTGCGCCGCCAGCACCACCTGACCCACCTCGGCGATCAGGTCCCGGCAGCTGCGCTCGGGATCCACCCGGCCGCGCAGCGCCAGCGTATTGAGGAAGCAGCCGACGAGCGGTTCGGTCGCGGCCCTGGTGCGCCCGGCGATCGGCGCGGCGACGATCAGATCCCGTTGCCGGGTATAGCGATTCAGCACCAGGTAGAAGGTGGCGAGCAGCACCGCGAAAGCGGTGACGCCTAGTTCGGCCGCGAGTGCGCGCACCTGGGCCTGCACCGCGGGATCGATGGTGCGTCGCGCCACCGCGCCCCGGCCGCTGCGGCGCGGCGGGCGCGGCCGGTCACCGGGCAGCTCGGTCACCGGCGGGTCGGCGAGCTCGGTGCGCCAATAGTCCAGCTGGTTCTCCAGCCGACCAGCGATATCCCGCTGCCACACCGCGTAATCCGGGTATTGCACCGGCAGCGGCGGCAATTCGAGTTCGCCGCCCGTCGTCGCCGCCCGGTAGACCGCCGCGACCTCTTGGCTCAGCACCGCCAATGACCAACCGTCGCAGGCGATGTGGTGCAGCGCGATGAGCAGCAGATGAGCGCCGGGTCCGGTGGTCAGCAGGTGATACCGCCACACCGGGCCCTCGGCGAGATCGAACGGCGCGGCGTAGACCGCGGCGGTGAGGTCGGCCTGGATGCGCGCGGCCCGCTCGGCGGGCAGCCCGCCGATATCGGTGTGCGGCAGCGGACGTGGCGTCGCGGGCCGCACCAGCTGGCGCAGCTCGCCATCCTCGGTCGTGCGATATACGGTGCGTAGCACCTCGTGCCGCTTCTCCACCCTGGACAGCGCCAGCTCCAGCGCGTCGATATCGACCGCGCCCCGCAGCCGCAGCCCACCCGGCATGATGTGGGTGCTGTTGCCCGGATCCAGCGCCTCGAGGAACCAGAGCCGCTCCTGGGCGTAGGACACCGGAAGCAGATCGCCGTCGGCCCGGACCGCCGGACGCAGCGCGGGCAGCGAATTCTTCTGCGCGGGAGCCGATTCCAGCAGCTGCGCGGCCTGCGCGACCGTCGGATGCTCGAACAGCTCGCGCAGCGAGACGGCGACGGCGAATTCGTCGAGCAGCTGGGCCAGCACCCTGGTCGCGCCCAGCGAGGTGCCGCCGAGCAGGAAGAAATCGTCGTGCCTGCCGACCTCGGGCAGGTCGAGCGCCTGCGCGAACAGCTCCGCGAGGCGCTGCTCCAGCGGTCCGACGGGCGCCTCCGAGCCACCCGCCTGCGCACCGAACCCGTCCTGGCGCTCCGGTTCCTCCGGAATCGGTTGTGCGGCACGGTTGTTCGATCGATCGAAACCCCAGGTCGCCAGCCGGTTGTCGCCGACGGACAGCTCGGCGACCCGCCGCCCGACCAGCCAGCCGGTCGCGAAATCGTCGGCCGCCGTGCGCTCGTCGAGTTCGACAACCCTGGTATCCGCCATCGCACCCCGGGTGCGCACCTGACCGGCCGGCCCCACGAGCAGGCAGACGATTCCGCCGTCGGCGCACCGCTTTACCAGCTCGGCCACGTCGGCACGGCCGTCCCGCACCACCAGCAGGTCGACCTGGTCGTCCGGCAGCTCGGCGGTGGACCCGCCGGTCACCCGGGCGGGTACCGAGCCGCGGGCCAACGCGGCCGCGATGCCCGCGGCGACAGTGCCGTCCGGCGATTCGAGCACATGAATGGACAGGTACCGGCGCGGCAGTTCGGCCGTCAGTTCGGTGATCGCCGCGGTCGGATCCCATGCCGCGGCGCGTGCCACGGTCAGCACGTCGCGCACCAGTCCGATGGCGACCGGCTCGTCCAATACCGCGGTGTTGTAGGTGAGTTCGCAGGCGAAGCCGCTTCCGGTTTCGGCCAGATGGAACACCAGGTCGTACAGCGTCGCCCCGGTCTCGATGGGCTGCCAGTCCAGTGTGAGCCCGTCGCCGGTCGGGGCGGGCCGGTCCAACCGCTGCTGCACGAACAGCACCTGGAACACCGGGCTGAACGCGGGATCCCAAGGCCCGCCGATTGTTTCGACGACCCGCTCGAACGGGATGGTCTCGTCGGCGTACGCGGCCAGCGCGGTATCCCTGGTGCGGTGCAGCAGGTCGCGGAAGGACCGCGCCGCGGCGAGGTCCGACCGGATCGGCACGGTGTTCACGAAATGCCCGATGGTGTCGGCGAGTTCGGTGTACGGCCGCCCCGCCATCGGGATGCCGACGCAGAACTCGTCCTGTCCGGTATGCGCGGCGAGCACCAGTTCGTAGCAGGCCAGCAGGAAGACGAACGGCGGAACCTCGTTGGCGGCGGCGCACTTTCGCACCGATTCGGCGAGATCGTGCGGGAAGTCCGTGTGCACCCGGGCACCGTCGTTGCGCACCCGCCGCGGCCGGGGCCTGGTCGCCACATCCAATGCGGGCACACCGTCGACGAGTGCGGCGCGCCGCCGCACGGAGGCCGGAGCGGGTGTGGCGCTGGGGTTCTCGGCCAGCCAGGTGGCGTAGTCCGCATATTGGCGGCGCGGCGCGATCTCGGGTTCGGTACCGGCCCGCCGCGCGTCGTACGCCGACCACAGCCGGTCGATCAACAGTCCGATCGAGATTCCGTCCAGCACCAGGTGATGGGCGACGATGCCGAGCACCCATTCCTGCCCGCCGACCCGGAGCAGCGTCCATCGCACCGGCGGACCGACCGCGAGATCGAAAGGCGCGCGGGCGAATTCGGACAGTTGCTCGGCAACGGCGTCATGCCGTGCCGACTCCGGGACCAGCCGCAGATCGTGGTCGCGCCAGTCCGGATCCACTACGTCCGCCACGGTCGCGCGCAGCCCGGCCGGGGTGTCGGCGAAGACCGTCCGCAACGCGTGCTGCTGCCGAATCAGGTCGGCGGCCGCGGCTTTCAACGCCACGACATCCAGCGGACCGGAGATCCGAATGCCGAAGGGCACGTGGTAGAGCGCCGGGTTGTCGGCCAGTTGCTCGTGTAGCCGGATGCCGCGCTGGGCCGCGGTGGCCGGATACGGACCGGATTCGGTCCGTGCCGCAATGGTGGCGATCGCCGGGCCCGCGGCCCGGCGCTGGCGCAGTCGGGCCAGGGCGAGTTCGCTAGCCGGTGAGTTCATCGGTGGTCTCCAATAGGGCTTGCGCTTGTTCGACCATCAGCTGCTCGAGCGTGGCCGCGACCTGGGCGACCGTCGGCTCGGTGAGCATGCGCCGCAGTGGCATATCGATCTCGAACCGTTCGCGGATGGTGCGCACGAATTGCGTTGCCAGCAACGAATGTCCGCCGAGCCGGAAGAAGTTCTCGAAGACGCCGACCCGGTCCAGGCCGAGCATTTCGGCCCACATCTCGGCGACCACCTGCTCGTATTCGTTGCGCGGCGCCACCAGATCGGCGTCGTCGGCGAACAGCCCGGTGCGCGCGGCACGCTCGGGAGCGGGTCCGATTTCGGTGCGTCCCTGCACAATTCGGAAGGACGACCGCTCATACGGATACAGCGGAAGGGGCACTCGGCGCGGCGCCCTGCGGTGCAGTGCGGACCAGCGCAGCTCGTGTCCGCGCACATGCAGCTCGCCGAGCGCGGCGTGCAGCACGGCCTGGTCGTCCACATCCCTGGTGAGCGACGGCACCGCGATCCCGGCCCGATCATGTTGGCGCAGCAGATTCTTCAGCATGCCGCTGAGCACCGGATGCGGCCCGATCTCGATGAAGTCGGTGACGCCCGCCTCGATCATCGAGCCGATCGCCGCGGCGAAGGCCACCGGCATGGTCACCTGGTCGGCCCAGTACCGGCCGTCCAGCGCCGCGCCGTCCAGCAGCGCGCCGGTCGCCGTCGAATAGAACGGGACGGCGCTCGCCGTCGCGGTGAACGCGGGCATCGCCGCGGCGAAAGCGGCCGCGCAGTCCCGCATCAGCGGCGAATGGAAGGCGTACGGCCCCGGCAGCGGCCTGGCCAGGATCTGCCGCTGCTCCAACCCGGCCAGCAGCGCGGCGATCGCGGTATCCGTACCGGCGAGCACCGTCCAGCGCGCCGCGTTCACGCCCGCGAGGTGCACACCCTCCGGCAGCGGATCCAGCTCGGCGAGCGGGCAATTCACCACGGCCATGCGGCCGTTGCCGCGGGCGGACGCGGTCGCCTTCGCCCGCGCGGCGATTATCGCCGCCGCCGCGGGCAAGTCGAGCGCACCCGCCATATACGCGGCGGCCACCTCGCCCATGCTGTGCCCGGCCACCGCGGCCGGTTCGATACCGAGCGAGCGCCACAGCGCCGCGAGCGCGACCTGCAACGCGAACAGAACGGGTTGCGCCACACCGGTATCGGTGAGCTCGTCGGCGTCGCGACCGCGGTCCAGGACGGTGAACGGCGACCACCCGAGCAGCGGCCGCAGTTCCTTGTCCACCTCGAGCAGCGCGTCACGGAAGACGGCCTGCCGCCGGATCAGCGTGCGCCCCATGCCGATCCACTGATTGCCCTGCCCGGTGAAGACGAATCCGACGGGTCCGGCCCCGCTGCGCGGCACCCGCCCCGCCGCGCAGCCCGGCGGCAGCGCGCCTGCGGTGAGCGCCGCCAGCTTGTCGTCCAATTCGGCGGGTTCACTCGCGACCACCGCGATCCGGAACGGATGGTGGGTGCGGTGCGCCAGCGAGGTATCCGACAACTCGGCCAGATCCGTTGTGTCGTCCAGCATTTCACGCCACGATTCGGCGACCGCGAGCGCGGCGGTCTCGCTGCGGCCGGACAGCGCGAACAGGTGCGGCCCACCGGATGCGACGGACGACCGTTTCGGCTCCCGCCGCGCCACGCCCGTCGCGACGACATGTGCGTTGGTGCCGCCGAATCCGAACGAGCTCACCCCGGCCAGCGCCGGACCGTCGCCGGGCCATGGCGTCGGAGCGGTCGGCACCTCGAACGGCAGATCCGCGAAAGCGATGTGCGCGCTGGGTGATTCGAAGTTCCGATTGCCGGGCACCTGACCGTGGTGCAGTGCGAGCACCGTCTTCACCAGCCCGGCGATGCCCGCCGCCGCCTCGAGGTGCCCGAAGATGGTCTTCACCGAACCGACCAGTGCCCGATCGGCTTCCGTGCGTCCGTCGGTGAGCACCGCGCCGAGTGCCCGCGCCTCGATGGCATCGCCCAGCGCGGTGCCGGTGCCGTGCGCCTCGATGTACTGGACCGCGCCCGGCGCGACACCGGCCCGCTCGTAGGCGCGCCGCAGCACATCGACCTGCGCGCGGTAGTTCGGCGCGGTGAGCCCGTTGGTGCGGCCGTCCTGGTTCACCGCGCTGCCGAGCAGCACCGCGTACACCCGGTCGCCGTCGCGCTCGGCCGCGGCCAGCGGCTTCAAAACGACTGCCAGGCAACCTTCGCCGCGCACATAGCCGTCCGCGCGGCGATCGAAGGTCTTGCACCGGCCGTCGGGCGCGAGCATGCCCGCCGCGGCGAGCGAATCGGTGACCCGGGGGTCGAGGGTGAGATTCACCCCCGCCGCGACGGCGAGTTCGCAGTCGCCGTCGTGCAGGCTGCGCAGCGCAAGATGCACGGCGACCAGCGAGGACGAGCAGGCGGTGTCGACGCTCAGGCTGGGCCCGCGCAGATCGTAAAGGTAGGCAAGGCGATTCGCGGCGATGCTGCCCGCGTTGCCGGTCACCGCGTTGATATCCGCGCCGTCGGCGCCCGCCAGCTCGCGGCCGTAATCGCCCGCGCCGATACCGACGAACGTCCCGGTGGCGCTGCCCGCCAACCGCTCGGTGGGCAGGCCCGCGTCGTCGAATGCGTCGGCGACGGTTTCCAGCAGGATGCGCTGCTGCGGATCCATCTGCGCCGCCTCTGCCGCGGAGATGCCGAAGTGGTTGGCGTCGAACGCGTACGGATCGGGCAGGAAGGAGCCGAACCCGCCGGGTCCGCCCCGCCACGGCGGCGTCGCGCCGACCAGTTCCGTTCCGTCGCACAGCGCCTGCCAGAGCTGTTGCGGCCCACGCAGATCCGCGACAACGCAGCCGATGCCGATCACCGCGACCGGCTCCTGGGCGGCCCCCGACGCCGCCCGGGTGTGCTGGCCGACCGGCGTATCCCGCTGTGCGGCAAGACCTTCGGCCATCTCCCTGATGGTCGGGTACTGCCAGGCCAGATCCGGTGGCAGGGTGCGGCCGAGCCAACCGCCGACCCGCTCCACCATGGTGACCGCGGACGCCGACGAAAGACCCAGCGCGGCAAAGGTTTCCCGAACGCTCACCTGCTCCGGCGGCACTCCGGCCAGTTCGGCGATGGTGCGAGCGAGGAAGGCGCTGATCTCGTCGGCGCTGGGCGCACCCCGCTCGACGGACGCGGTGGTCATGGACGCGCCTCGACCGGGCCGCCCGCCTGGGCGAGGGCGCGTTCGGTCCGCTCGTCGTCCAACGTTTTGCCCGGGATCTCGGACAGCCCGCGCGCCGCCATATTCTTCCTGGCCAGCGTCAGCGGGAAGGCGAGCACCCGCAGATCATGGAACAGCTTGACCGCCAACACCGGCCACAGCGCACCGGTGAATTTGTACAGCACCGCAAGGGAAGTCGCGCCGAGCACCACCTGCGCCGCCACCGCGGGCCGCACAATGTGGCGCGCACCCTCGATCACGCCGCCGCCGAGCACCACCAGCCACCAGAACGGCACGCCCGGCCACAGCACTTCGACCGCGTACAGGGTGAACCCGCGATAGATGATTTCCTCCGCGGGCGTGGAGAACGAGTTCGTCACCCACCACACCCGTTCCTTCGCGGTCGCGGGGGTGATGAATACGACGTATTCGATATTGCGGGCGATGAAATCCCGTCCCCGGCGCCCGGTCAGCGGAAGTACGACGGGACCGAGCAGATAGCAGATGTATGCCGCGATGAGCACCAGCCCGAGCACCTGTTCGCCACGGCTGCGCTCGTGGAACAGCGTGGTGTCGAAGCCGCCCAGCCCGAGCCGGGTGAGCGAGGTGCCGTTGATGGCGAATGCGATGACGATCACCGCCAGAATGAACCAGGTGCGGAATACGCCTTCGCGGTACAGCCGGACGCGCGCGTCGTCCCGTATCGCGTACTCACCCATGAAGGTGCGGACCGCCCGCGCCTCCAGCCACGGCTCGAGCGCAGCGAGATATATCAGCCCGATGACGCAAAAGGCCTTCACGGAGAACTCCATTTCACGCTTGTTTATCCGAATTGCTCACCCGTTATCCGAATAGTTCGGCTTCGAGGTGTCGCCCGGTCATCCAAAAATGGATGAAACAGGCCGTTGGACGGTTTTCAGGTATCCCCCGCGGAACAGAGACGGTACTGCCAGCTGGAAACAAACGTCCAGACTTGTGCTCGTTCTGCGCAATACCGGTCAGGTGTCCGATTAATCCCGTTCCGTGCCATTCTCGGCCGTCGATTTCCAGCAAACTTTTCGCTAACAATGGACTATTCGCATACATGCGATATCCGGCATGAAATATGTTCCGATGCCGCGAAAGTGCTACGTACACAGTGGATTCGAGTTCGAGAATTGCCACGTCCACATCGCCGAAAAGGCGGTCCGACAGGCGATTATGAGCACCCATCCGAATTGACAGACGCTCGCAATATTCCAGGATTTACGCCGCCCGATGTGGCGTACGCCGCAATTATCACAGCTTCGAATCGAGTTAGTCGCAGATCGCGCGTCGTTCGAAAGTAAAGAGAAAGTCAAGGGTAATCGAGTTACCTACGATAGCGTAAGCGACTCAACCGCCCATGGCCTTTTTGCAATTTTCTGCCAACCGGCAGTTACCCTTCTGACCAAATATCTCAGCGGCAGCTGATCCGCGCTCGGAGAATTGAGATAGTGCGCGAGTCCCGGACCGCCCCGGCCCATCTCGACGAGCTCCAAATACAGCCCCTCGCTCGTCCGGTGATAGAAAACGCCGGGGTCGGCGTCGCCGCTCAGCACAACGGCGGCCGCCCAGCATCTCGGCCAGCTCCGACATCGCCTGTTCCAGACTGTCCACCACGACTCCGGCGTGGTAGTTGGCGGGATGGTCGGCACGGTCGCCCTCCAATCATGCGGTTATCGAATAGCCAAAGAATATGACCGACCAGTCGGATAGTTTATGTTAGGTTACTCTCATGCCCGATCCCACTCCGACCGACGGCCGCCGAATCCGCGGCGAACGCACCCGGACCGCCGTACTGGACGCGGCCGTCCGCCTGGCCTCGACCGACGGACTCGGCGGCCTCAGCCTGGCGCAGCTCGCGTCCGGGCTGACGGTGAGCAAATCGGCGCTGTTCACGCACTGGCCGGATAAGCAGGCACTACAGCTGGCCGCCGTCGACCACGCCGCCGAGCAGTGGGCCGAGCAGGTGGTCCGCCCCGCGCTCGCGGACCGCACCGGGGTGCGCGCGCTGTGGGCGCTGGCCGAGCACCGGCTCGACTTCTATCGGAAACCGGTGCTGCCCGGCCGCTGCTTCTTCGTCACGACACAGGCCGAATTCGACGATCATCCCGGCCCGGTGCGCGACCGCCTGCGCACCCACCTGCGGACCTGGGATGAGTTGACGCGCAACCTGATTCGCCAGGCGATCCAGGCGGGCGAACTGAACAGCGAGACCGATCCGGCATTGCTCTCCTACGAAATAGACGCGCTCACCGGCGCGGTGGTCGTGCGGTCCCACCTGCTCGACGAAGACACCTTCGCGCTGGCGCGGACCGCGGTGCTGGCTCGGTTGCGCGGGCTCGGCGCGGATCCCGCTCTGCTGCCGAAGAATTGACGATCACACCGCGGGCGGCGCGGTCGACGAGCGGACCCGCAGCCGGACCGGGACGATCACCTCGGTGGTCTCCGGCGTCCGCCCATCGAGCGCATCGATGAGCAGCGTCGCCGCGCGCTCGCCGATCTCCCTGCGGTTCACCGCGACGGTGGTCAGCGGCGGAGCGAGCGACGCCGAGGTCGGCAGGTCGTCGTGTCCGATCACCGAAATATCGTGCGGCACGGTCAAATCGAGATCGGCGGCGGCCAGGTAGACGGCGTGCGCGAGGTAGTCGCTGTTGGCGATGAACGCGGTGGGCCGCTCCCCCGGCGGGCGGCGTAGCTCCGCCACGGCGGCGGAACGCGCTGCCGCAGCGGATAGTTCGGTGATCACCGCGTCCGCCCGGAAACCCAACTCCGCGCTCAGCTCCCGGAAGCGTTGCCAGCGTTCGGGATCCGGTGCTTTGTCCGGCGGCGCCACCAGCATGGCCAGCCGCCGGTGGCCCAGCCCGATCAGGTGCCGCACCGCGAAATCGACGGCGGCGCGGTGATCCGCGCGCACGCTCATCGGCGCGCGCTCGCCGCGCTCGGCGGCGTTGAGCAACACCACCGGCCGTTTGGTCGCCGAATGCCATTCGCGCACTTGCGGACTCGCGCCGATCGGGGCCACCGCCAGCCCGTCCACCGCGCGGTCCTGGAAGGCGTCGAGCAGTTCGCGTTCTCGATCCGGGTCGTAGCGCGACGAACCGACCATCACGTCGTATCCGGCGCGCGCGCAGGTCTCGTCGAAGCCGTCGATCACATCCAGGAAGTGCGGGTTGCGCAGATTGCGGATGAGCAGACCGAGCACCTTCGTGCGCTTGGTGCGCAGCGCAACCGCGGAAACGTTGGGGCGATAGCCCAATTCGGCGGCGCGGGCGAGGATCTGCGCGCGCAGCCGGTCGCTGACCCCGGCCCGCCCGGACAGCGCCAGGCTCACCGCGGAGATGGAGACGCCGAGCGAGGCCGCGACATCTCGCTGGGTGATCGGTTCCCGCCCGGCTATCACGAATGGACACCTTAGCGAACGGAATCTGAACCGAGATGACCGTGTACCGAACACTCGACGACATCGGGCGCTACCCTCTGGCTCAACGCCACTGCCATTGCTAAAACGTTTTAGTACCACTTCTACGAACGATTAGGACCAGCCATCGTGTCGCGCGATGCCTTCTCCGTCCTCGACTCGACGGATCTGACCGCCTTCCACCGCCGCGTCACCGTGCTCTCGGCCGCCGGCATGTTCCTCGACGGCTACGACATCACCGTGATCGCGGTCGCCTTGCCCACCGTCACCAAGCAGTGGCATCTCTCCTCGCTGATGTCCGGCGCGCTCACCGCGTCGGCGGTGATCGGCATGTTCGTCGGCGCGCTGGTCTTCGGCAGGCTCACCGACCGGCTCGGCCGCAAGAAGATGTACCTGGTGAACCTGATCGGCTTCGTCGCGTTCGCGGTGCTCGCCGCGTTCACCCAGGATGCCTGGCAGTTGCTGGTATGCCGGTTCCTGCTCGGGCTCGCGCTCGGCGCGGACTACACGATCTCCACCTCACTGCTCGCCGAATACGCACCCGCGCGTCGCCGCGGCAGCCTCATGTGCCGGCTCGGCGCCACCTGGTTCGTCGGCGCGGCATGCACCTATCTGTTCGCTTTGCTGCTGCTGCCGCTCGGCGAATACACCTGGCGCGCAATGCTGTTGCTCGGTGCGATCTTCGCGCTGATCGTGCTGTGGATGCGGCGCAGCATCCCGGAATCGCCGCGCTGGCTTGCCGCGCGGGGACATACGGACCAGGCTCGCGCGGTACTCACCGAACTCGGCGACACCGCAACGGCGGCGACCATCGCCGACAACGCAGCGGCACAACACAATTCAACGTGGCGCACGCTGCTCACCCTGCCGCTGCTGCGAATGACGTTGTTCTGCTGCGGATTCTGGTTCATGTACACACTGGCCTACTACGGCATCACGCTGTACACGCCGACCATTCTGAAGCAGGTCACCACGAGTACCGCTGGCAGCTACACCGGATCGCTGATCATCGCGTTGGTCGGCGTCGCGGGCGCGTTCACCGGTGTGGCGCTGGTGGATCGGGTCGGCCGCAGGCCGCTGCTCATCACCGGATTCGCGGGCATGCTCACCGCGCTCACCATTCTGGCGCTGCTGCGCTCGCCCGGACTCGCCGCGCTGGTGATCCTGCTCGGGATCGCGGTGCTGTTCGCCAATTCCGGTCCGGGCATAGTGAACCTGGTCTACCCGAGCGAGGTGTTCCCAACCGCCGTGCGCGCCACCGCGAACGGGCTCGGCACCGCCGTTTCGCGCATCGGCGCGATCACCGGAACCCTGCTGCTGCCGACGCTCATCAACGCCTGGGGCCTGCACAATGTGCTCTGGATCTTCGTCGCCGCGGGTGCGATCGGGCTGACCATCGCGATAACGCTGGCCCCGGAGACCAAGGGCCGCACGCTGGAGGAGCTCACCGAAACCCGCACCGCCGCACCGGAAAAGGTGGTGAGCTGACCGGCATGTCCACCAGCGACCGAACCGTGACACCGGCCGATGGCAGCGGTTACCGTGAGCTGACGACCGGTCCGGGCGAGGCGCACGTGCCGCGCACCGAACTGGCGGCGGCACCGGAACGCGGTACCGCCGCGACGCTGCTGCGCTTCGTCCATCTCACCGATTTCCAACTCGCCGACCCGATTTCGCCTGGCCGCCTGGACTTTCTGCAGCGGCTGGCCGGCCGTCCCGGCTGGGACGGGATGTTCCCCGCGTACCGGCCGCAGGAGCTGGTCGCGCCGCAGGCGTTCGAGGCGATGATCCGGACCATCCGCGAAACCGCCGCCGCGGATACGGCATTCGTCATCACCACCGGCGACAACACCGACAACGCTCAATACAACGAGCTGCTGGCATATCTCACCCTGCTCGACGGCGACGCCGAATTCGATCCGCTCTTCGGCGCCGCCGAACCGAAAACCCATCCGTCGCATACGGTCTCGGGCGACTTCTACAATCCGGAGCCGGAATCCCGCGACCGCTACAAACGCGAGCACGGGTTCCCGGACGCGCCGGGAGCGCTTGCGGCGGCGGCACTTCCGTTTCCGACCCGCGGTCTCGGTATCCCCTGGCTGGCCTGCTTCGGCAACCACGACTGTCTGGCGCAGGGACGCGCACCGGTGACGCCGGAATTCCAGCGCCTGGTGACCGGAAACCGGCGGCCGATCGATATTGCCGGAGAGTTGCCAGACGATCCGATGGCGCGCTACCTTGCCGACCCCACCGCGCTGTCCGGCGGCCCCGCACTACCCATCGAAGCCCGCGCCGATCGCCGCTTGGTGAGCCCGGCGGAATACATTCGCGCCCACCTGGACAGCCCGGCCTTGCCACCCGGCCACGGCTTCACACCGGACAATCTCGCCGATGTCACGGCGTACTACTGCTACGACGATATCCCCGGAATCCGGGTGATCGTGCTCGACACCACCAATTCCGCAGGCGGCGTCACCGGCAGTATCGGTGCGCGGCAGCGGGATTGGTTGATCGACCGGCTCACCGAGGTCCATTCCGCGCATCTGGACCCCGACGGCGCGACGGTCCGCACCGGCAACCCGGACCGTGTGGTGATCCTCGCCTCCCATCACGGTATCGCCATGCTGGACAACGCCACCCCAGGTCACGAAACCCGCTACTTGGCCGCCGATATCGAGGCGATCCTGCACCGCTTCGGCAATGTCGTACTGTGGCTGGCCGGGCACGAACACCGCAATTCGGCCGTACCGCGTCCGGGACCGACCGGCGGCTACTGGCACGTCATCACCTCGGGTCTGTGCGAATGGCCCTGCCAGGCAAGGACATTGGAGCTACTACTCCCCGCCGAGAGCGACCGTCTGGTCATCCGGTCGACCATGATCGATCACGCGGCGCCCGCACACCCCGAACCCGATTGGGATCTCTGGCAACTCGCGAGCCTGCACCGCGAACTGGCCTACAACGAGCCCACCCGAGTCGGCGGACCACACTCCGCGGGCACCCCGGCGGACCGCAACGCCGACCTGGTGGTCCCGATCGGACCAGCCCTCGCCGCCGAACTAGCAACGCTAGCCGAGTAGGTTTCAGCGTCCCGCGCGCGTAGTAGCCAGCGCGAGAAGCTAAGACAGCGAGCCGCACCCCGGGCGCGAACCGAACACCCCGTACACCGAATATAAAACTGACGAAGATGCTTGACACCCGGATCCCTTGAGCCGTAAGGAGATTCGGGTGAGTGAGCCTGTGGTGGACCGTGAGGTGCGGAGGCGCCTGGCGGTCCTTCGTCATGTCGAGGAGGTCACCGGCAACGTCGCGATGACGTGCCGGTACTTCGGGATCAGCCGACCCACGTATTACACGTGGCTGCATCGCTACGAGACCGAGGGTGTCGACGGGCTGCGTGAGCGGTCGCGACGGCCGCGGACCAGCCCGACCGCGACCCGCGCCGAGGTCGTCGAGAAGATCATTCACCTGCGGCAGAACTACCACTTCGGGCCGGAGAAGATCCGGATGTACCTCCAGCGCTACCACGACATCGAGATCAGCAAGTCTGGTGTCTGGCGCATCCTCAAACGCCTGGATATGGGCAGACTGCCTGCCTCGCAACGGTATAAACGGCACGACCGTCGCTGGAAGCGCTACGAGAAGCAGCGGCCCGGCCATCACGTTCAGATCGACGTCAAGTTCGTCGAGGCCCTGCCCGGCAAGACCGGCACCACCGCCGCCGCGAAACCGGTTGGCCGGCGCGGAAAGTTCTACCAGTTCACCGCGATCGACGACTGCACCCGCCTGCGGATTCTGAAGATCTACCCGCGCAACAACCAGAAGACCGCGATCCAGTTCCTGGACTACGTCCTGGCGCAGCTGCCCTTCGTGGTCGAGACCATCCAAACCGATAACGGCGCGGAGTTTCAGTCAGGATTCCATTGGCACGTGCTGGACAAGGGCATCAACCACGTCTACATCAAGCCCCGAACGCCCCGCCTGAACGGCAAGGTGGAGCGCTCCCATCGCATCGATGCCGAAGAGTTCTACCGGCTACTCGACGGCGTCGTCATCGATGACGTGAACATCTTCAACGCGAAACTCAAAGAGTGGCAAGACTATTACAACTACCACCGGCCCCACGGCGGACTCGACGGCCAGACTCCGTATGAGAGACTTCAGCAGAAGACACAATCCGGGAGCCGGGTGTAGTCGATCTCTGTCAGCGGCACACCCCGTACAACGAATGCGCGGTTCGAAGCCAGGGTGCGGAAAGCTCTGTTCACCTTTGAACACGTAAGTAATCGGCTCACGCACAGCAACCAGCGTCCCGCGCAAGCTATTGCATGCGCGAGAAACTGAAACCTACGCGGGAACAACGCGTATCCAGAGCGCGGAAACGGAACACCCCTTGCCGACGCACCACGCGCCTACCTGGGGCGATTCCGTCGTCGTAGCGACGCGACCACCAACCGACGCACCGATTCCTCCCATCCGGGCACACGCCAAAGCATCCACGTAGCTGGACCGATCCAGCGGCCGTAGCCGCGCAACCATTGACGTACCGATCCCTCGGCAACTCAACATGAAGACGGCGCTGCCGAGCACCCGCCCGACCTAGGGGTGGTGCCAGCCCTACCCGCACGCGGGACCGAGGGCCAGTGTGCCGCACCCATCGGGTAGTCCAGACTGGACTTCCGGCAGACCAGGAGACAACACGATGCGGCATGGGCGCGGCAATTTCATCGCGATAGCGCGCGGTATCGCGCTGTTCGCGCGCGGCCCGCTGGCGCTCCTGGCATTCGTGGCGCATGCGCTGGCGATCGCCGGGGCCTGTGTCGGCCTGATCTTTCTCATGCCACCGGTTGTCTCGACCAGCAGGCGGCTGACCGAATCGGCCCGGCGGCTCGCGCGGAATTGGTCCGGTGTGCCGATCCCGTCGCCCTACCAGCCCCCGGAGCCGATCGAGCAGGACGACGACGGCTTCTACCGGGTGGCGGGCAGCCAACACGTCTATTTCGAGCGGCGCACCGCCGCATTCGCCGCCCGGTCGCGCCGGATCTGGACCGATCCCGCGACCTGGCGCGACCTGCTCTGGACCATCGCCGACCCGGTGGTCGGCGGCGCGCTCGCGGTGTCGCCCGCCGCGCTGATCGCCTGCGGGATCGGCGCAATCATGCTGTTGCCGTTGATATTCGGCCCGCTCGCCGTAGCCTGCGTCGCGATCGGCTGGTTCATCGCGCCGAGAACCCTGCGCTGGCACGGCCGTTGGAGCGCGCTACTGCTCGCCCCGCCGACACCGGCCGGGCTGGCCCGCGGCCGCGCTTGGCGGCGCTGGTTCGGCGCGGGACTGCTCTCGGTGTTCCGTGGCGTCGTCCTGAGCGGGCTTTCGCTGATCGCGTTGCCGCAGTTGCTGATCTGCGTGCTGGCGGCGGTGTTCACCGGACCGGTGGTCGCGATGTGGGTGGTGTCCTGGGCTCGCTGGTTGCCGAACCTGTTCCGGCGGTTGGGCGGTCACTGGTCGGGCGTCGAATTGCCCGCGCCCTATCTGACCACCCCGCGGCTGCCGGAGCGGGAATCCGTGGCGCGCCAATCGACTTCGGCGTGGTGGGCCGCATTCTCCGCCGGCGGCCGCGCACTCTGGCACGACCCGTCGACCTGGCGCGACCTGCTGTGGCTGGCCGCCCAACCGCTGGTCGGCACGCTGACGCTGCTGCCCGCCGCGCTGATCGGTTACGGCATCTGGGGTTTGGCGCTACCCGCCCTCCAGGTGCCCTTCGGCATGACGCCCTCGCCCGGCTACGGCGAACTGTTCGGCGCGGTATGGCTCGCGGTGCCCGCCGGGCTGCTGCTCGCGGCGGCCGGGCTGACGATCGCGCCGAAACTGCTACGGCTGCACGGCCGCTGGCTGACGCTGCTGCTGCGGCCGACCGCACGCGCCCGGCTGCTCATCGAACGCGAACAGCTCACCGCGCGAGTGGAGCGGCTCACCGAGACCAGGGCCGACGCGGTCGCCCGGCTCGGCGCCGAACTGCGCCGCATCGAGCGGGATCTGCACGACGGCGCGCAGGCCAGACTGGTCGCGCTCGGGATGACCCTCGGCGCGGCGGAGGCGCTCATCTACCGCGATCCGAATGCCGCGAAAAACCTTGTCGCACAGGCCAGGAACGCGTCGGTGGCGGCGCTGGCCGAACTGCGCGGGCTGGTGCGCGGCATCCATCCGCCGGTGCTGGCCGAGCGCGGTCTGGTCGACGCGATCCGGGCGCAGGCGCTCGACTGTCCGGTGCCCGTCACGGTCGACGCGGCGCTGGATGGAACCGTCGATCCGCCGGTCGATTCGGCCGTCTACTTCGCGGTAGCCGAACTGCTGACCAATGCCGTGCGCCACGCCGACCCGCGACATATCCGGATCACGATGCGGCACAGCGGCTCCGGACTGCGGGTCACCGTCGCAGACGACGGCAGCGGCGGCGCGGATCCGAATCGAGGCAGCGGCCTGCGCGGGCTCGAGCGCAGGCTGGGCGGCTTCGACGGTAGGGTGGCCATCGATAGCCCGGCCGGCGGGCCGACGATGGTGACACTGGAGGTGCCGTGCGTGTTGTCCTCGCCGAGGACCTCTTCCTCCTCCGCGACGGCCTGACCCATCTGCTCACCGCGCACGGCTTCGAGATCGCGGCGGCCGTCGCCACCGGGCCGGAGTTGCAGCACGCACTGCGCACCGCGAATCCGGATGTGGCCGTCGTCGACGTGCGGCTGCCGCCGACATTCACCGACGAGGGCCTGCAGGCCGCGCTGCGAGCCAGGCGGGAGCGGCCGGGCCTGCCGGTGCTGGTGCTCTCGCAGCATGTCGAGCAGCTCTATGCCAGGGAGCTGCTGGCCGATGGCACCGGCGGTGTCGGCTATTTGCTCAAGGATCGGGTTTTCGACGCCGACCAGTTCGTCGACGCGGTGCGCCGGGTCGCCGCGGGCGGCACCGCGATGGATCCCGAGGTGATCGCGAAACTCCTTGCCAGCACGGCGCGTAACGAACCGCTGGCCGCGCTGACGCCGCGCGAGCGCGAGGTGCTCGCGCTGATGGCCGAGGGCTGTTCCAATGCCGCGATCGCAGGCCGGTTATATGTCAGCGAGGGCGCGGTCGGCAAACACATAGCCAACATATTCGGCAAGCTCGGCATCGGGCAGTCCGACGAGACCAACCGCAGGGTGCTCGCCGTCCTGGCCTACCTGAACGGCACCGATTAGGTTAGGTTCGAAATACCTTCCTATGCAACGCATTACCTCACTTCGGTGAGCCTTTCATTGCTGGCGATGCGCTGGATAGTTCGTTACTTTCTAGGTTTATGAGCGCAGACCTGACCGCGATGGCACCGCAAACCGAAGCCATCCATCCCAACGAACCGCATGCGACGGGTCTGGCGACACGGCTCAACTGGCTGCGCGCGGCGGTGCTCGGCGCCAACGACGGCATCGTTTCCGTCGCGGGCATCGTGGTGGGTGTGGCCGCGGCCACCACCGCCCGCGGCCCGATCCTGACCGCGGGCATCGCGGGGCTGGTGGCGGGCGCGGTGTCGATGGCGCTCGGCGAATACGTGTCGGTCAGCACCCAGCGCGACAGTGAGCGCGCCCTGCTCGCCACCGAATGCCGCGAGCTACGCGAACAGCCCGAGGCGGAGCTGGCCGAGCTGGCCGCCATCTACCAGGCCAAGGGCTTGTCCGCCGAAACCGCGCGCCTGGTCGCCGAGGAGCTGACCGAACACGATGCCTTCGCCGCGCACGCCGAGGCCGAACTCGGCATCGACCCCAACGAGCTCACCAACCCCTGGCATGCCGCGATCTCCTCGGCGCTCTCCTTCACCCTCGGCGCGCTGCTACCGCTGCTGGCAATCGTGTTGCCGCCCACCGGGTTCCGCATTCCGATCGCCGTCGCTGCGGTACTGGTCGCGCTGCTGCTCACCGGCAGCCTCGGCGCGCGGCTGGGTGGGGCGCCGGTGCTGCGGGCCACCGTGCGGGTCGCCCTCGGCGGCGCGGCCGCGATGGCCGTCACCTATTTCGTCGGGCATTTGGTGGGGATCGCGCTCTGATCACCGGCTAACGTGGCCGGGGTGGACGCCGCAGCAGCCCGTACCCGCTTGGCCGCCGCCCGGGTGGCCCGGCTGGCCACCGCATCGGCCGACGGCGTACCGCATCTGGTCCCGATCGTGTTCGCGATACACGGCGAGCGGCTGTACTTCGCGGTCGACCACAAGCCGAAACGCGGCACCGACCTGCGCAGGCTGCGAAATATCGCGGCGAATCCGGCGGTATCGGTGCTGGCCGACGAATACAGCGACGACTGGCGGCGGCTGTGGTGGGTCCGCGCCGACGGCAGCGCCGAGATCCTCGTCGACCATGTGCAACGGACCGAGGCGCTGAACCTGCTCGCGGCAAAATACGAGCAATATCGCGCGCAGCTGCCGCAGGGCCCCGTCGTCGCGGTGACGATCCACCGGATCACGGGCTGGTCGTTCACGTAGCCATCCTCGGTCGTTCGCCGATCGCTGGCGCCAATGTCGCTGCCGCACTACAGTCTTGGCCCGATGAACACGACCACGCGCACCACCCCGGCCGCCGTGATCGCCACCGCGAGACCGACTTCGTCGGCGGCGAAAAGGCTTTCGAGCTCTCGGATTACGACAATCCACTGTCCTGAGTTCGCCCGCGACTCGCCGGATGACACGCCGGGCAACAGCTAACTGCCACGGTTCGACAGCTAATTGGCATCCCCCTCTCGAGATACTCACAGACTGCTGACGATCAAATAAGGTATGAGTTCGTTTGTTCGGCGAAATCGGCCGCCCACGGCGCGATTTCGGGTGCGGCCGATGGTGGTGGGTGCGATCGCGGCGGGTGCCGCGACCGCGATGGTGATCGGGGTTCCGACGGCTATGGCGCAGGGGCATCGCCCCGCGGGTGCGGTCGCGCAACGCGCCGTCACGGTTCCTTCGGCCGTTCCGGTCGCCGCCGACGCCACCCCGGCGTCCGCGGCGACCTCGGTAGCCCCGGATGCGCTCGGGCAGCAGATCGCGACGGCGATCACCGCCGCCTCACCGAATACGCAGGTGGGTGTCGACGTGGTGAACCTGGAGACGGGCGCCTCGCTCGCCGGGCTCAATACGGACCAGCAGTTCTACACCGCGTCGGTGGTCAAGCTGCTCATCGCCGTCGACGTACTGAAAAGCCAAGGGTGGCAGCCGGATCCGGATACCGCGGCGCAGCTGCGGCAGATGCTCGCGGCCAGCGACGACGATATCGCCGACGAACTGTGGGATGCCAACGGTGCGGACGATATCGTGCACCGGATGATCGATCTGATGGGCCTGACCGGAACCCAGGCGCCCGACGACGATACGCAGTGGGGTGAAACACGCACCACCCCAAGCGATGTGGTGAACATCTACCGCTACATCGCCACCTCGGTGCCGCAGCCGTCCCGCGATCTACTGGTGGGCGCGCTCACCGGCGCCGACCAGATCGCCGCCGACGGCACCGACCAGTACTTCGGTATCCCGGACGGATTGCCGGGTACTGCCTGGGCGGTCAAACAGGGCTGGATGACGCTGGGTTCGTCCACCACGCTGGACACCACCGGCCTCGTCGGCCCGCAGAACGACCCGCTGCGCTACGTAGTCGTCCTGATGACCACGCAGCCCGCCGACACCACCTGGGCCGCAGGCGGTTCCGCCGTCACCGCGGGAATCGACGTGCTGCGCACCATAATCGCGCTCCCGACCAACGGCTGAGCCGGGCAGGGCGGCCGGGGATTACTCGGCCGCCTGCGACGCCGCGGCCCGCGGGCTCAGGTCGGCGTGCGAAAGCAGATGGCGCGGTGCGGAATCCAGCACGATCCGGGATTCCACCCGCAGCTGCCCGTCGACGTGCAGCAGTTCGCCGGGCGCCAGTTCCCGCCAGGCCGGGTTCTCGTCCATCCGTTCGCTGGCCACGATCACCGAATGGCGCTGCGCCAGCTCGGCGCTGCGCACCCGCAGCGTCCGGCTCGCGTGGTCGAGGTGCCTGCCGCCGTGGTGGCCGCCCGAATGACGTTGCAGCACATACAGGTGATGAGTCTGCGGGTAGCGCAGCGCCCACAGGTCGGTCGGCGTGATGAGCAGCACGTTCAACGCGTATACCGGGATATTGTCGGCGATCCAGCGCACCGCGTCGACCAGCCCGGTGGTGACATCCCCGTTGTTGCGATCCACCCGCTGGGTGATCAGGGCGAAGATTCGCTCCGAATCCGTCTCGCCGCCAACGAGTTTCCGGTAATCACCCAGCTCGGCGTCGAGCGCGTCCAGCCCGTGCACCACGCCGTTGTGCGCGAAGAGGCGGCCGTGCTGTTCGAACGGATGGGTGTTACGGACGTCGAGACCGCCGGTGGAGGCGTGCCGGACGTGTGCGAGGAAGGTGGCCGACTCCCGGTAGCGGGCCTCCCGGGCGAACGCGGCGTCCTCGTACGCGGCGATCGGCTGCTTCTCCACTCGCGCCGACCCATCGGCGCGGTAGGTGCCGAGCCCGGTGCCGTCGGGTTGCTTGTGGCTCTGCGTCTCCAGGCTGTCCGGCGCGTCCAGCAGCCAGAAGGTGGCCCGCACCCGGTGCGGTGCGGCGGACAGACCGAACAGGCGACACATGGGCGCTCCCTTGGATTTCGGCCGCCGTGGCAGGCGGATCGCCTACCACGGCGCGCGGTGCCGGACGCGGCTCAGGATAGCCCGCCCGGCTTGTCGAGCAGCTCACGCAGACCGGAATCGATGAAGGCGGTGTCGTCCGGGTTGCTGCCGTGTCCGGCGAAGTGCCCCCAAATACCCGGAATCACACGAAGTTCGGCATTCGTCATATGGCTCACCGCCCACGCCTCGTCCTCCGGCGGGAAGTACAGATCCTTCTCGGCGGGCAGCACCAGCGCGGTGGCCCGGATGGACGCCAGCGCCGCCTCGGTATCGCCGTCGAAGCCGGGCGTCCGGCCGACATCGCCGTTCTGCCAGGTCCACAACATGGTGAGCAGGTTGTTCGGATCGCGTCCGTCGAGGAAGAAGCCTTCCCAGAAGCCGATCAGGAAGTCCTCCAGCGACGTGTAACCCAGCTTCTCGTATTCCCGCTCCCAGTAAAAGGCTTGGGAGAAGCCCCATCCCGCGTACACCCGGGCCATGGCGCGCAGACCGGTGGTCGGCAGGTCCCGGTACCAACCGTTCTGGAACGCGCCGTCGGCGGTCAGCGCGGCCTTGACGCCCTCCAGAAAGACCTTGTTGTGCAGGCTGGTTCGCGCCGATCCACAGAACGGCGCGATCCGCTCGACCATCTCCGGATGGCTCACCGCCCACTGATACGTCTGCCCAGCCCCCATCGACCATCCGGTCACCAGCGCGAGCCGCTCGATGCCGAATTTCTCGGTGACCAAACGGTATTGGGCCGCGACCTGGTCGTAGACGGTGATCTGGGGGAAGCGCGCGCGATCGTAGGGCGCCGGCGTATTGCTCGGCGAGCTCGACAGCCCGTTGCCGAGCATATTGGGCACGATGATGAAGTACCGTGCCGGATCCAGCGCCATGCCGGGGCCGATCAGCCATTCGTTATCCCAGTGCCGCCCGGAGTACCAGGTCGGGTAGACGATGGCATTGCTCTTGTCCGCGTTCAGTTCACCGTAGGTGGTGTAGGCCAGGAAGGCGTCGCGGAGCGTGGCCCCGTGCTGGGTCGTGAACGCGCCCAGATCGAATAATTGCAGGTCGGTCATGTATCGGTCTCGCTCTTCGCTGCTGATTCGGATCGAAGCCGAAGCTTCACCGGGAAGTATTGCGGTCGAAACTATTTCTTGTGGCGGTATTTCGCTATGTCGATCGGGATCGGATGCGCCGTGCGTCACACCCACCCCTTGAATGTGATCCGTCTTGATGCTAAACACAGTGGCACACAACGCAACTAGCATTGCATATTTTGCAATACAGAGGAATGGTATGCCGCACCGAGGTTTTCGGCTCCGCCGGGCCGGACGACAGGCGCTCGCGGCCGCCGCAGCGCTCTTCCTGTTCACCGGATGCGCTCCGGTGCAATCGAATCCGACGGGCGCGGGCGCCGACGAACGCACCGGCACCGTCCGGGTCTGGCTGTTCGACGAGGCCAATCGCGCCCCGAAGGAGGCGGTGCTGGCGGAGGCCGTGGCCGAATTCGTCGCCACCCGGCCCGATGTCAAGGTCGACGTGCAGTGGGTGCCGGTGGCCGGGCGCGCGGACAAGTTCTCCGGGGCGTTCATCGATCCGGCCAGCGCGCCCGATGTCGCCGAATTCGGCAACACCGACGTCGCGGGCTACGCGGCGACGGGCGCCTTCGCCGAGCTGGGCACCGAAATCGCGGCATGGCCAGACGGTTCCGACCTCATCCCCTCGGTGCTCGACACCGCGAAGTTCGGCGGCAAGGTCTACGGCCTGCCCTGGTACACCGGAGTGCGCGCGCTCTACTACCGCACCGATATCTTCGCCGAACTGGGTCTGCGGCCGCCGACCACGCTCGCCGAACTGGCCGATATCGCGCATCGCATCCACGCCGCCAAGCCGGATATGTACGGAATCTCGGTGGGCGGCAAGTACACCTACGCGATGCTGCCGTTCCTCTGGGCCCACGGCGGCGAACTGGCCACCTACGACGGCACCATGTGGGAGGCGGGGGTGAACTCCGACCGGGCCGCCGCCGGAATCACCCAGTACACCAACCTGATCCGGCCCGATATCTGCCCGCCCGCACAGTGCGCCGATTTCACCGGAACACAGAGCGTGCAGGCTTTCGCGGGCGGTAAGGCCGCCATGACCATCGGCGGCGATTTCAACCGCAAGGCCGTCGATCAGGGCGCGGCCAAGGGCAAGTACGCGGTTATCCCGCTGCCGGGAATCCAACCCGGCTCGGTCGCACCGGCTTTCGCGGGCGGCAACCTGCTCGGGGTGTTCCGGGCGAGTAAACACCGCGGGCTGGCCCGCGAATTCGCCGAACTGCTCGCGAGCGCGAAATACCAGGAGAAAATGTACGTGGCGATGGGTAATCTGCCGACGCTGGCGGGCGTGCAGCACAAGCTGGCCGAACACGACCCGTTCCTCCAGCCATTCGTCGAAACGCTGCGCGCCGGAACGAAATTCGTGCCGAGCACGCCCGCGTGGTCCAGGATCGACAGCCAGAACGTGCTGCCGACCGCGGTGCAGCAGATCGCCACCGGGGCCAAGGATCCGGCGACGGCGCTCTCGGTCGCGGCCGCCGCGATGAACAAGGCATTCCGGTAGGCGCACATGACGATTCGCGATTTCATTCCGCGCAGGCCGAGCCGCGACACCGCCACCGCCTGGCTCTACCTGGCCCCGGCCGGGCTGCTGCTGGTGGCCGTGCTCGCCTATCCGATCTACCAGATCGTGCTCATCTCGTTCTACGACTACGGGCAGCAGCAGGCCGTCGGCGTCGCGCCGCTGGAATTCGTCGGCCTCGGCAATTACCGAGAGCTCTTGGGCGATCGGCAATTCTGGACCGTTGTCGGCAACACCTTCGTCTTCGGCGCGGTGTGCGTGCTGGGTTCGCTGGTCGTCGGGACCGGGCTGGCGGTGCTGGCCACCAGGGTGCGGCCGCTGCCGCGGATGCTGCTGTTCCTCGCCGCGCTCGGCGCGTGGGCCACCCCGGCGATGGCGGGCTCCTACGTCTGGCTCTTCCTGTTCGACACCGATTTCGGCGTCGTGAACGCCGCACTGTCCGGGCTCGGCTTCGGGTCGATGAGCGGGCACTCCTGGACGTTCGGCACCGTCAGCGCGTTCGGAGTCGTTGCGGCCGAGGTGATCTGGTGCTCCTTCCCGTTCGTCATGGTCACCATGTACGCGGGTATCAAGGCGATTCCGGAGGAGGTGCTGGAGGCCGCGGCGCTCGACGGCGCGTCGATGTGGCGCACCGCGTGGTCGGTGATCCTGCCGATACTGCGGCCGCTGCTGCTCATCGCGACGATCCAGTCGATCATCTGGGATTTCAAGGTCTTCACCCAGATCTATGTGATGACCAATGGCGGCGGCGTCGCCGGGCGCAATCTGGTGCTCAACGTCTACGCCTACCAAAAAGCCTTCGCCGGACAGGAATACGGGCTCGGCTCGGCGATCGGCGTCTTGATGACGCTGCTGCTGTTGTCCGTCACCGGCCTCTACATCCGGTCTCAGCGCAGGAGTACCAAATGGGCCTGATATCGACTCGTAAATCGGTGCGGCACAAGTCGAGACGCCTCATCACCGAGGCCGTCACGGTGGTGATCGCCGGCCTGGTGGCCTTCCCGCTCTACTGGATGGTGCTCTCGGCGGTGAAACCCGCGGGCGAGATCCAATCCGCCGACCCGAAACCGTGGACGTTCGCCCCGAGCTGGGACAGCTTCGGCCGGGTGCTCTCGATGAACGGCTTCGGCCGGTACTTCCTCAACAGCCTGCTGGTCGCCGTGGTGGTGGTGACGCTGTCGCTGCTGCTGTCGTTCCTGTCCGCGGTGGCGCTCACCAGGTTCCGGTTCCGCGGCCGGACGGTGCTGCTGGTGATGATCCTGGTCGCGCAGCTGGTTCCGGTGGAGGCGCTGACGATTCCGCTGTTCTTCCTGATGCGCTCGATCGGCGGCGCCGTGCCCGCGCTCGGGCTCAACGAACTCGGTTCGATCATGCTGGTGGACTTGGTGTTCAGCCTGCCGCTTGCCATCTGGCTGCTGCGCGGATTCGTCGCGGCGGTGCCGGTGGAACTGGAGGAGGCGGCGAAACTCGATGGGGCGAGCCGGCTTCGGTTCACCTGGCAGATCCTGCTGCCGCTGGTGCTGCCCGGGCTGGTGTCGGTGAGCGTGCTCGCATTCATCCACGCCTGGAACGACTTCCTTTTCGCCAAGACGTTCATCATCTCCAAAACCGAGAATCAGACGCTGCCACAGGCGATCCTGGTCTATTTCAAACCCGAGGACACCGACTGGGGCGCGGTGATGGCGGCATCGACGCTGATGACCATTCCGGCGCTGGTGTTGTTCGTGCTGGTGCAGCGAAAGCTGGTGTCCGGCCTGGACGGGGCGGTGAAGGGCTGATGCCGGGCTTCGAAACACTGCTCCCCCGTCCGTTTTCGGTGACGCGACGGCCGGGTGACTGCCCGTGGCCGGTCGAACCCGAAATACGCACCGACACAACCCTTCCGGCAGAGGGGTACCGTTTGACGCTCACCCCCGAAGGTATCGCGATCGACGCCGCCGACGCCGCGGGCGAGTACTACGCCCGCCAGACCCTGCGTCAGCTGATCGGCCCGGATGCCTTCCGCGCGGCCGCGATTCGTGACGCGCGACGCACGCTGCCGTGCGGTGTGATCGATGACCATCCGCGCTTCCGCTGGCGCGGCTGCCTGCTAGATGTGGCGCGCAACTTCCGCACCAAGGCCGAGGTGTTGCGGTTCGTCGACCTGCTCGGCGCGCACAAGCTCAACGTGCTGCACCTGCACCTGACCGACGACCAGGGCTGGCGCATCGAGGTGCCCGGCCTGCCCCTGCTCACCGAGATCGGTTCGTGGCGGCGCGAATCCATGGTCGGCAGGCACGACGGCCCGCAACGCGACGGCCGCCCGCACGGCGGTTTCTACACCGCCGACGACCTGCGCGAGATCGTCGCGTACGCGGCCGAACGGTCCGTCACCGTCGTCCCGGAGATCGATGTGCCGGGTCATGCCCGCGCCGCCCTCGCCGCGTATCCGGAGCTCGGTCCGGAAACCGAAGAGCCGTGGGAGGTTTGGACGTCGTGGGGGATCAGCACCGCGCTGCTGGCGCCCACCGATTACGCGCGGGACTTCTTCCGTCGCGTCTTCGATCATGTGCTCGATATTTTCCCGTCGGAGGTCATCGGCATCGGCGGTGACGAAGTGCCCGGTGCGACAACCGAACACGGATTGTTCGTCGCCGACCTCGCGCGGTATCTGGCCGAACGCGGCCGCCGCGCGCTCGGCTGGGACGAGGTGCTCGAGATCGGCGCGCTGCCGCCGATGGTGATCGGCGCATGGCAGGACGAGGCCGCCGCCGCCCGCGCCGTGGCCGCCGGGCACGACGTGGTGCTGTGCCCGGAGGACCGAATCTATCTGGACCACCGGCAATCCGACCATCCCGGCGAGCCGATCCCGGTCGGGTACCTGCGCACACTCGAGGATATGTACCGCTACGAACCGGCTTTCGACGGTCCACACATCCTCGGCATCCAGGCCCAGATCTGGAGTGAACACCTCGACACCGTCCGCCGGATCGATTACGCCGCCTTCCCCCGCCTGTGCGCGGTCGCCGAAACAGCCTGGAGCCCAAAGAATCGCGACTACGAAGAATTCCTCCCCCGCCTGCGCGACGAGCACCTGCCGCGCCTCGACGCGCTCGGCGTCGAATATCGCCCACTCACCGGCCCGCACCCGTGGCAAACCCGGCCCGATGTTCCGGCGTCGGCGCACCGCCCGCGCTGAACCCGCTGATTCGACAACCACCCGGCGGTAGTAAATGATCTTGCTGTGCTCATCGGCGCTGGACAATTCGCAGCGGTGCCGGGCGATATCGCGGCGAACGCGGGCCGAATGGCCGCGCTGCTCACCGTGGCCGCCGACACCGGAACCCATTTGGTGGTCTTCGCGGAGCTCGCGCTGACCCATTACGACCTCGCGGCCATCGCCGCCGATCCGGCGCTGCTGATCGCCGACCACGACGACGCACGGCTGGACGGTGTGCGAAACGCCTGCCGCGAGTTGGGTATTGCCGCGGCGGTGAACGCCCCGGCTCGGGCCGTCGCCGAATCGGGCCGCACCATAAGCACATTCGTCTACGGCCCGGACGGCGCCCTGCTCACCCGGTACGACAAATTGCATATGTTCGAGGCCGAGGGCGATATCTTCGTGGCGGGTGCGGCCGACGGCCGATTCGAGCTGGACGGCGTGCGTTTCGCGCTGGCCACCTGCTTCGACAACAGCCACCCCGACATCCCGGCCCGCGCGGCCGCCGACGGCTGCCGCGTGTATCTGGCCAGTTCGTTCCACGACTCAGCGGAGCGGGTCGCCCGCTATAGCCAATTGGCCCGCGACAACGGCCTTTTCGTCGTACTCGCGAACGGCTTGGGCCCGGGACCGTCCGGCCCCGGCTGCGGCCGCAGCGGTGCGTGGCTGCCCAGCGGCGAGCAGGTGGCCGCCGCCGAGGCGGGCGAGCACGATCAGCTCGTGGTCGCGCTCAGCGATTCGCGCTGACGTACTCGTCGAGTTCGCGCAGATATCCGTCCAGCCGCGCCGGAGTGAGCCAGGCGGCGCGGAACGAGTTGCGCGCCAACGCGATCAGTTGGTCGAGGTCGAAGCCCGCCTCGGCCAGGCGTAGATAGTTGTCGCTCACGTATGCGCCGAAGTAGGCCGGATCGTCGCTGTTCACGGTGACGGTCAGGCCGCGATCCAGCAGATCGGCCAGCTCGGCGGCCTTCATCTGTTCGGTCACGAAGGAATTCGACACCGGGCAGCAGGTGAGCGCGATTCCCTTGGCCTTGGCCAATTCCACCAGCTCGTCGTCCTCGACGATATTGGTGCCGTGATCGATCCGGTCCACCTCGATTTCGGTGAGCACCTGCCGGATATGTTCGATGGAATCGGGTTGATCGATATCGCAGTGCATCGTCAGCAGGAAACCCTCGCTCCTGGCCCGTTCGAAAACCGCCGCGAATTTGCGCGGCGGATTGCCGCGTTCGTCGGAATCCAGGCCGACACCGACGATCCAATCCCGGTACGGCAATGCCTCCAGCAACGTCGCCATCGCGTATTCGGCCGAATGATCCCGCAAAAAGCACATGATCAGTTCGGCGGATATCCCGAATTCGCGCCGCGCCCGCACGATGGCCGACCGGTAGCCGCCGATCACGGTGTCGAACGGCACGCCGCGGCCGGTGTGCGCCTGCGGATCGAAGAACATCTCCACATGCCGCACGCCGTTGGTGTGCGCCCGGAGCAGATATTCGTAGGCCAGGTCGTGGAAATCCGGTGCGCGCCGCAGCACCGCCATGGCCGGATAGTAGACCCGCAGGAACGAGGCCAGGTCGTGGAAGCGATAGGCGGCCTTCACCTCCTCGACCGACTTCTCCGGCAGCTCCATCCCGTTGCGCTCGGCGAGCCGGAATTTCAGCTCCGGCTCCAGCGTCCCTTCCAAATGCAGATGCAATTCGGCCTTGGGCAGTCCCCGGACGAATGCGGCGATATCGGTGACCATCCGTCGATCATCCGCCATCACCGGCTCAGGGCGCGATAACAGTCACCAGATTCAGCAGCGACGTGCCGAATCCGGCCTCGGACGGCTCGGCCGCGTCCGGCCTGCCGACCGCCCGCAGATAGTCGACGACCTCGGTGCGGGCGGCGGTCCAGCCGTGTTCGGGAAACCATTGCGCCGCATCGGATCTGGGCTCGTTGTAGATCAGGCTTGCCCACTCGCCGCCGCCTTCGACCGGATCCGCGTCCCGCATCGTCGCGTAGGCGTCGTCGGGCAGCGGCTCCATCTGTTCGATGGCGGCGCGGCTGCCGGGCGCGCTGGCCGCGACGATGGTTTCGAACAGCTGATCCTGTGCCGCGGGCGTCACGTAGATCAGCAGCCCCTCGACCAGCCAGGCGGTCGGCCGTTCGGCGTCGAAACCGTTCTCCCGCAACGCGGACAGCCAGTCACCGCGCAGATCGACGGATACCTCGACGCGGTCGGCGCGCGGCTTGTGCCCCGCAGCGTCGAGCACCTGCCGCTTGAAATCGAGCACCTCGGCCCGGTCCAGTTCGTAGACGACCACACCGTCCGGCCACGGCAGCCGGTAAGCGCGCGAATCGAGGCCCGCCGCCAGGATCACCACCTGACGGATACCGTCGGCGCACGCGGCGAGCAGGTACTCGTCGAAATATCTGGTGCGCGCGCCCTGATAGTCGGTGAAGTTGCGGCCGAATTCGCTGCCGCGCAACGGATGTTCGCTCGTCTGCTCGGGGGCGTCGATCAACTCGGCCCATTCCCCGCCGACGGCGTGCAGGAATACGTCGGCCAGCGGGTCGACGGCGACCGGTTCCGGCTGCCGTGCGGCCAGCGCCCGGGCGGCGGCGACGAAGAGGGCGGTGGATCCGACGCCGGAATTGATATCCCAGTTGTCTGAGTCGGTACGCATACCGCCCACGCTAACCACCATCGCCCCGTCGTCACAGCCACCGAGCGTCACCGCGGCGAATCCGCCACGAATACGCCGACGCCGCACCGATTCCGCCATCGGGCCCGGCTGCGGTGGTCGATGCGTTACGCCGGTATGTTGCCGGGATCGGAACCCGCAACTACCTTGGCGGTCGGAGCTGTGCATCTCGATCGCTGGACGTTGTCCGGCCCATCTCGCGACGGGAGAATCTCGGTGACACCGGCGAACTGGCTCGATCTCGCCATCCTGGTGGCGAGTGGATTCGCCGGATACCTCGGCTGGCGGCGTGGCGCGATCGGCGCCGCGCTCGGGCTGCTCGGCATCTTCGGCGGGGCCTTCATCGGCATGGTCGTCGCCAGGGCGCTGCTGCCGCACCTACCCCAGGGAACCTGGCGTTTGCTGACCATGCTCGGGCTGATGATCGCGGTCGTCGCGATCGGGCAGGCCGTCGGCGACCGGTTCGGTATGCGCCTGAGCAAGTTGGTCCGCGACCACCGCGCACGGACCCTCAACGCGCTCGTCGGCGCCTGCGGTTACGCCGTCGCCGTTCCGCTCATCGTGTGGCTGCTCACCGCATCGCTGATCACCACCGCGCAACCGGCGGTCGTTGCCGCGTTCACCGGTTCCCGCGCGGTGCGGGCCGTGGACCAGGCCGCGCCGTACTGGCTGGCCGGGCTGCCGAACGCGCTCGCGAGTCCGCTGCGCGAATCCGGGCTGGTGGACGGGTGGTCGGCGGCCGAGACGCCCCGTTCCGTGCTGTCGCCCGACGGATCGGTGCTGCGGTTGCCCGCGGCCGATCTGCGCGGCAGTGTGCTGCGGGTGCGCGACCTGGCGGCGGGCTGCGGCGTGCGGCAGGCGGGCACCGGATTCGTCATCGGCCAGGAGCGGGTGCTCACCAACGCACACGTCGTCGCGGGCGCGACCGAGGCGTCGGTGGATACCCCGGCCGGTCCGCTCCCCGCGACCGTCGTGGTATTCGATCCGCAGCGCGATGTCGCCGTGCTCGCGGTGCCCGGCCTCACCGCGCCGCCGGTCGCCATCGCATCCGCACCGCTCGGCCCGGCTGCGGACGCGCTGGTGCTCGGCTATCCGGAGGGCGGGCCCTACACCGCGGCGGCGGCCCGGATCCGGGATCGCGAGATCAGGGATGTGCCCGACATCTACCACGGCGCCACCGCGCCCCGCCAGATCTACACCGTGAACGGCGCTATCCGGCAAGGCAATTCGGGCGGGCCGCTCATCGACACCGATGGCCGGGTGCTCGGCGTGGTCTTCGGCGCCGACGACAGCAAGAAAGACATCGGCTACGCGATGAACGTGCACCAGGTCCTGGAGCAGTTGGGCGAGAGCTGGAAGGGCAGCACACCGGTACCCACCGGGCCGTGCCAGCACTGATGGGTGTTCCCGCGTAGGTTTCGGCTGCTCGCCGCTGCGGCGGATCCCGGATTCACCAGCCCGCTGTTCGACTTCCAGGACGACGGATTCATCGCCGCCGACCGGGGCCAGGCTGGCCGTGCACCCCGAAACGTTGGTGCTGCTGCGGTATCTGGGCCGACCGGCAGAACGGTCCGTTCGAGCGGGCTCGAGCGGACCGTCGGACGCGGCCCGAAAATCGGTTGCGGATGACGACGATGCCCTGGCAGGCTGCCAGCGACCTGTCCTGACGAGTGGAGCAGCCGATGCGCCGATTCTTCGAAACACCCCAAATCCCTTATCGGATGGTGATTTTCGAGGAATTCGACAATTATGCGCACGCTCAATATCGGCGTCATGGCCCACGTGGACGCGGGTAAGACCAGTCTCACCGAACGACTCCTGTTCGACACCGGCGCGATCACCGCGCTCGGCAGTGTCGACGCGGGTACCACACAGACTGATACCGGGACGATCGAGCGGCAGCGCGGCATCACCGTGCGCTCCGCGGTCACCTCGTTCCGCCTCGGCGAAACCCAGGTGAATGTGATCGACACACCCGGGCATACCGATTTCGTCGCCGAGGTGGATCGCGCGCTGGAGTTGCTCGACGCGGCGGTGCTGGTGATCTCGGCGGTCGAGGGCGTGCAGGCGCACACCCGGGTGCTGTTCCGGGTGCTGCGCGAAATGGGTTTGCCCGTACTGATTTTCGTCAACAAGATCGATCGGGCCGGTGCGCGCGTCACCGGTCTGCTCGACGATATCCGGACCGGACTCACCCGGCACGTGCTGCCGCTGACAACCGTGCGCGAATCAGGCACCGCACACGTAAGGGTGAGATCGAAGTCGCCGGACGACACAGTCTTCCAACTGGAAGTCGCGGAAACCCTTGCCGAGCTGGATGATTCGCTACTGTCCCGACTGGTCGACGGTCCTCCACCGACGGCCGCCGAACTCGGCGCGGCAACCGCCGAATTCACCGCTCGCGGCGCGGTGTACCCGGTCTACTTCGGTTCCGCGCTGCACGGCATCGGAATTCGTGAACTCCTGCACGGCATCGAAACCCTGCTGCTGCCACGGCCGAACGATCCGGCTGCGGCACCGGAGGGGGTGGTCTTCGCGATCGACCGCACCGCGTCCGGCGCGAAAATCGCTTATCTGCGGCTATTTTCGGGCACCGTGACGGCCCGTCAGCGGATGACGCTGCGCCGGGCCGCCCCGGACGGCGGCGAATACGCGGGGCGCATCACCTCGCTGCGAGTCGTCGGCGGCGGAACACGCCTGACAGCGGGCAATATCGGCAAGATCACCGGATGGCCGCAGGTCCGGGTCGGCGATCGACTGGCATCGAACGGCGAACGGGGCAGGCCGGTGGCACATCTCGCCGAGCCGACGCTGCGCACGGTGGTCCGGCCGCGCACGGGGACGCCGTCCCGGCTGCACCTGGCGCTGCGGCAACTGTCCGAACAGGATCCGCTGCTGCATATCCGCACCGAAGCCGACGGCACGACATCGGTGCTGCTGTACGGCGAGATCCAGAAGCAGATCATCGCCGCCACCCTCGCCGCCGAATTCGGGATAGCCGCCGAATTCGAACTCAGCGAACCGGTACACATCGAGCGCGTCACCGGCGTCGGCGCCGCCGCCGAGGTGATGGATCGGCACACGCCGCGGCCGTGCGGATTCTGGGCCACCGTCGGGCTGCGGGTGGAACCGGCCGAAGGCATCCGTTTCGACTACGAGACCGAACTGGGCGCGCTGCCCCGCGCCTTCCACACCGCGATCGAGGAGACCGTGCACGCCATCCTGCGCGCGGGCCCGCACGGCCGCACCGTCACCGACTGCCTCGTCACCCTCACCCATTCGGGTTTCGCACCGCCCGTCAGCACCGCCGCCGATTTCCGCGGCCTCACCCGCATCGTGCTGCTGCGCGCCCTCGATCTGGCGGGCACCCGAATCCTGGAGCCGCACCACGCCTTCGAAACCGAAATCCCCTCGGACACATTGGCTTCGGTCACCGCGCACCTCACCACCCTGGCGGCGGCCATCACCGAAACCACGCAGCCGACGTCGGCGACCTGGCTGGTCCGGGGCACGCTGCCCGCCCGGAATGTCCATGCGGCACAGCAGTTCCTGCCGACCCTCACTCGCGGCGAGGCCACCTGGCTGTCCCGCCCGGCCGCCTACAAACCGCTGCCATGAAACCCTGCCCCGGTCGAGCGGGCCACGCGCCCTTCGGATTCGGGCAGTAGCAACGGCGGACATGATGCTCGATCGGCCTCCGAACGCGAGGCCGATCGATTCACCTCATCGGGATACGGAACCCAGCTCGATGCCGACGACACGTGCGGTCAGCGCCAGGACACCGTCGCGGTGGCGCTGCCGGGAGACCGTGTCGGTGATCTCGGGGCGCATGCCCGCGAAGATCGCCAGCGCGAGGAATTCGGCATCAGCCTCGGGGTCGACTTCGGCGATCAGGTCCGCGAGCAAGGCGCGCCACGGCGCCCAGGTCTGCGTCTGGCAGCCGTCGGGCAGGGCGCGCATCAGCGGCCGCAACTCGACGGCGGTGAGGTCGAATACCGCAGCCACATAGGCCGATATCCGCTCCCCCGGCGGCACGGCTTTGTTCGCGGCGAGTTCGCGCGCGGCCGCCCAGGCTCGAGCGGTCCGGTCCTCGAACAGCGCACGAATCAATCCCTCGCGATCGGTGAACCGCCGGAACAGCGTGCCCTTACCGACCCCGGCGGCCGCCGCGATGTCGTCCATCGAGACGTTGTCGCGCTTGTCGTCGCAGATCAGGCGTCCCGCGACGGCGAGGATCGCATTGCGATTGCGTTCTGCGTCGGCGCGCATTTCCGGCGACCCTCCAGTTGACAAAAGCGGACTGATAGTCCGTATCATAGCGAACACTAAGCGGACCAACGGTCCGCATGAGGAGGAGTTGTTGTGCGCGCGGTTCGCTATCACAAGTACGGGGCCCCCGATGTGCTGCAGGTGGAGGAGGTCGACGATCCGGCGCCGGGTGCGGGCGAGGTCCTCGTCCGGGCCGTGGCCACCGGCGTCAACTATTTCGAGGTGCAGGTGCGGGCCGGGGTGGCTCCCGATCCGCTCGGTCAGCCGTTGCCGCATACGCCGGGTATCGAGGTGGCCGGGACGGTGGTCGCGGTCGGCGCCGGTGTCGATCCGGATCGGATCGGCGAGCGGGTCGTCGGCACCGTCGGCTCCGGCAGCTATGCCGAACTGGTGGTCGTACCGGCCGCGGCGGCTGTCGCGCTGGACGACCGCATCGGCGAGCACCAGGCACTCGCACTGCTCGGGCAGGGGGCGACGGCGGTCGGGGTCATCGAAACCGCCGAGATCGAACCGGGGGAAACGGTTCTGGTGGAGGCGGCAGGCGGCGGGATCGGAACGCTGTTGGTGCAGTTGGCAAAACGGGCAGGCGCCCGAGTCGTGGCCGGTGCGAGCGGCGCCGCGAAGCGGAAGCTGGCCGCCGAACTCGGCGCCGATATGACCGTCGACTACACACAGCCGGGCTGGACCGCAGAGGTCGGTCCGGTGTCGGTGGTGTTCGAAACCATCGGCGGGCAGACCGCCCGCGACGCCTACAGCCTGCTCACCGGCCCGCGTGCGCGGATGGTGATCTTCGGCTCGGCCAGTGGCGCTCCGGTCGAAATCACCTCGCGGCAACTGCTTCCGGTAGGTGCGTCACTGATCCCGTTCAGCCTCGGCTACCGCCCGCAACGATGGCCCGAACTGACGCGCCTGGCCGAAGAATTGACCGTGCGTGGCGAACTCGCCCCCGTCATCGGCGCGGTTCTACCGTTGGCCGAGGCGGCGACCGCGCATCGCGCCTTCGAGGCCCGCACGGCAATCGGAAAAACGATCCTCACCAGCTAAGCTATGCGAAATATGAACAGGCACATCGAGTTCGAGCGACTGCACAATTTCCGTGATCTCGGCGGGTATCGCGCCGGAGACGGGCGGACGGTGCGCTGGGGGCAGCTCTACCGGTCCGATTCGCTCGGCAAGCTGCGCGGTGACGATTGGGAGCGGTTCCGGAAGCTCGGCGTTCGCACCGTGATCGATCTGCGGTATCCGTGGGAGATCGGGGCCAGGGGGCGGGTGCCGCAGCCGGAACTGTTCACCTACGCCAATCTGAGCATCGAACACCGGCCATACGACCAGGCCGAAATCGATCCCGAGGTCGATCCGTGGCGCTACCTCGCGGACCGGTTCGCCGAGGTGGCCGCCGACGGCGTGGTCGAGATACGGAAGGTGTTCGAGCTCATCGCCGATGGCGACGGCCCCACCGTCTTCCACTGCGCGGCGGGCAAGGACCGCACCGGCCTGATCGCCGCGCTGGTGCTCACCGCGCTCGACGTCTCCGAGGATCAGATCATCGCCGACTTCGCGCTGACCGATGCGGCGGCACCGCATTTCGTCGCGAACTGGAAGGCGAACAATCCGGGCCGCACCTTGCGCTGGCCGGGATACGGCCGCGCACCGGAGACCGTCATGCGGCTCGTTCTCGAAGACCTCACCGCCACATACGGTTCCGCCGCGGCCTACCTCACCTCGACCGTCGGCATCACACCCACCACTATCGAGCGTCTGCGGAATCGGCTGCTCACCAACGAAACTCACCAACCGAGCAGCTGAACACGGCCCGCCACCGAGCCGGATATCGGTTTGCCGTGTGCTGGACGCGGCACGAAAATTCCGTGGCGGCACCATACTTCCCGGTTCTAGCCTCGACGACATGCTGGATCCGGCCGTCGCACAGGAACTCGTCGAACAGGTGTCGCCGGGGCAGACCCTGCGTGAGATCGTGCCCCGGACCGGAGGCGATTTGAGTCCGGTCTACGAAATACGCTGCACCGGACCACTTCCGGCGTTCATAGTCAAGGCATACGAGCCGCAGTGGCGGTATCGGCTCGCCAAAGAGGTGTACCTGTACCGGCTGCTGGCAAGTCGAGGCGTCACCTCGGTTCCCTCGGTGCTGTACGTCGATCGCGAACACTCCCGGCTGGCGCTGACACTGGCTGCCGGACAGCCGTTCTCGGAGATCGGTCGCGAATTCGGCGATACCGCGACATATGCGGTATATCGACAGTTGGGCGCGGTGCTGTCGGCCATCCACGCCATCGAGCAGGACGGATACGGCTACCTCACAGACCGGATCCTCGATCCGGTGCCGACCAACACCGAGTACATGACCCGCCAATTCGACAAGAAGCTGGCCGAATTCGGCGGCGATGCGCGAATCCGCGACCGCATGCGGCGGTACGTGGACGAGCGGGCCGGAGTGTTCGCGGCCTGCGATTCGCCGCGCCTGTGCCACAACGACGTTCACGAGGGCAATATGCTCGTCGTCGACGGCCCGGACGGACCCGCGCTCACCGGGCTGATCGATGTGGAGAACGCGACGGCCGCCGACCCGCTGATGGATCTGGCCAAGGCGGATTACTATGCGATGCACCGCGATCCGGTGAAATGGTCCGGTCTGCTCGCGGGTTACGGTCCACTGCCCGCCGATTGGGCCGCCCGGGTGGCCGTCTACCGGCTGTATCACGCGCTGGAGCTGTGGGATTGGTTCGCGAGCATCGGCAGAACGGAGCATCTGGCGGGTATCGCCGCCGATATAGAACAAATGCTTGATCACGGCTGGGACTCGGATGCCGAACGGTGTGGCGAAGTTCGCCCGATGATGGGTTCACAGCAATCGCACGGGTAATTCTGCCGGTGTGCACGGATACTCGCGGTTGACTGAACACGTGCTGATCAACAGCACCAGGCAGCGCTCGACCAGAGGAGTTCAGCGTGCATACCGCGGCAACCACCCTGATCCTGCACCCGCTGATGCTCACGCACGTCTCGGGTGAACCGGCGAGCCGACGCGGTATGCGTGCCATCAACGCCGACGCGGCCGCGACGCGGACGGATCCGCGGACCGGGCGCACGGCCTTCGCGGTCGCCGACGGCGTCGGCGACCATCTGCTCTCGGCCAGAGCGGCGCGCAGCGCGGCGACGGTGGCGGCGGAGGTGGCGGCGCATTCCGGTGCGCATGCGGGAATCCTTGCCGCACAACGGGAACTGCTGCGCGAGTTCCCGCAGCCGGAGGCCGACAGCGTGCTGGTGGTCGCGGTGCTGCCCGCGACCGGCGGCCCGGACGGACCCTGCGATATCGCCTGGGTCGGCGACTGCCGCGCCTACCGCTGGAACGGCCGGGTGCTGCACCAGATCACCACGGATCACACTGTCGCGGAATACTTCCGCGCCCGCGGGCTCACGGCGGGACGCCGGATGAACCATCTCGTCACCACCTCGGCCCGCACCGCCCGGCCGGACACCATCGGCCGGGCCAGCACCGGTTCCAGCCACGGCCGCATCCTGCTCGGCACCGACGGGGTCACCAAGGTCATCCCGATGGCCGAGATCAAAACCGTGCTCGCCACCGCCGTCAACCCGGCCATCGCCGCGAATATGTTGGTGGACAGCGCATTGAGCGCGGGCGGTACCGATAACGCCACCGCGTATGTCGTGGACTGCCGCTGATCACCATTCGGCTAACGAGCCGTCCCGACGCTGCCACACCGGATTGCGCCAGCGGTGGCCAGCGGCCCGGCGCACGGCGTCCTCGTCGATCTCGATCCCGAGACCCGGACCCGACAGCAGCCCGACATAACCGTCGCGGTAGGCGAATACGGCCGGGTCGACCAGATAGTCCAGCAGGTCGGACCCGGTGTTGTAGTGGATGCCGAGGCTCTGCTCCTGAATGAGCAGATTGGGCGTCGCGAACCCCACCTGCAGGCTGGCGGCCAGCGCGATCGGACCGAGCGGGCAGTGCGGGGCCACCGCGATATCGCGGGTCTCGGCCGCCGCGGCGATGCGGCGGACCTCCGAGATGCCGCCCGCATGCGAAAGATCCGGCTGCACCACCGCGATGCCCTGGTCGAGCACCCGCCGGAAATCCCACCGCGAATACAGCCGCTCCCCCGTGGCGATGGGAATGCTTGTGGCCGAGGCTATTTCGCCGATCCGCTCACTCACCTCGGGCACCAGCGGTTCCTCGACGAAGAACGGCAGATACGGTTCGAGCAGCGGCAGCACCCGGCGGGCCATCGCGACCGAAAGTCTGCCGTGGAAATCTACGGCGATATCGAATTCGTCGCCGACCGCCGCGCGCACCGCGGCGACCCGCTCGACGATGCCGAGGGTGGCGCGTGGCGTATCGATGGGTTCCAGCTCGGCCGACGCGTTCATCTTGATCGCGGTGAAGCCCTGCTGTTTTCGCTCGACCGCGGCCTCGGCGACCGCGTCCGGCCGGTCGCCGCCGATCCAGCTGTACACCCGGATCCGGTCGCGTACCGCGCCGCCGAGCAGCTGCCACACCGGCACGCCGAGCGCCTTGCCCGCGATATCCCACAACGCCTGATCGATGCCGGCGACCGCACTGGACAGGATCGGACCGCCCCGGTAGAAACCGCCCTTGGTGAGCGTCTGCCAGTGCGCCTCGATGGTCAGCGGATCCCGGCCGACCAGGTAATCGGCCAGTTCGTCGACGGCCGCGGCGACGGTGTGCGCGCGACCCTCGATCACCGGCTCGCCCCAACCGGCGATGCCCTCGTCGGTATCGATACGCAGGAAACACCAGCGCGGCGCGACCAAATACGTGGTGAGCGCGGTGATTTTCATCTGGATTCCTTTCGCACGCTCCAGCCGCCGTCGACGACCAGATTCGCGCCGGTGATGAACGAGGCGTCGTCGGAGGCGAGGAAGGCGACCGCGGCCGCCACCTCCTCCGGCCTGCCGAGCCGGTCCAGCGCGGTGGCCCGCGCCGAGAGTTCGCGGCCGTCGGCGTCCACGTCGTCCCAGACCGGGGTGAGGATCGGCCCGGGCAGAATCGCGTTGAACCGCACCCGTTCCGGGCCGTATTCGACGGCCAGCTGCCGCACGAGCGCGGTGATACCGCCCTTCGCCGCCGCGTACACCGGATATCCGGGCAGCCCGAATTGTGCGTGCACGCTGGAGATGGCCACGACATTGCCGCGCCGGACGCGCAGATCGTCGATGAACGTGCGCACGCCGAGGAACAGCGGGGTCAGGTTCACCGCGATACCGTCGTCCCAAGCCCGGGTGGACAGCGCGTGCGCGGGCACGGTCGCCTGCCGGGATGCGTTGCTGCACAACAGATCCAGCGGGCCGAACAGGGCGGACACCCGGTCCCGCAACTCGCTCCACGCCGTCTCGTCGGATACGTCGCAGTGCACGAATTCCGCGCGCAGCCCGTCGGCCCTGATCTGCGCGGCGACCTCTTTACCGCCGGGTTCGGCGATATCGGCGATCACCACCGCGGCGCCCTCGGCGGCCAGCCTGCGCGCCGTCGCCGCGCCGATACCCGACGCGGCCCCGGTGACCACCGCGACCCGATCCGCCAGGCGACCCATCGCGCCCCCTCTCATCGATCGATATCGGCCGCGTCGAGCAGGCCGAATTCCTGTCGGGTCGGCAGACCCTGCCAGTCGCCGACACCCGCGACCGCGAACGCACCGCAGGTCGCCGCCGAACGCATTCGCGCACTTATGGATTCGCCGTCCAGCAGAGCGGCGAGGTATCCGGCGACGAAGGCGTCGCCCGCACCGACCGGGTCGACGCAGGTGACCGGTACGGCGGGTTGCTCGATCGGTTCGCCGTCCGGCAACGCGAGCGCGCCATCCGCGCCGAGCTTCAGCACAACTTGCGAAGGGCCCAGTGCGGCAAGAGCTTTCGCCATCTCGGCTGGGGCCTGCCGGGGTACGAGCAGCGCGGCTTCCTCGGGTCCGGCGAAGACGATATTCGAGTGGGCGACAAGATCGCCGAGTTCGGCCGACGCGTCGGCGGCCGACCACAGCGCGGCGCGATAGTTGATATCGAGCGAAACCGTGACACCGGCGGTCACTGCCGCATCCAGCGCCAAATGCACAGCCGATCGGGCGGTTTCGCTGAGCGCCGGAGTGATTCCGGTCAGATGCAGCACGCGCGCGGCGGCGATCCGGGCCGGATCGATATCGTCCGGCGATAAGCGTGATCCCGCGAAACCCTTGCGGTAGTAGGTGACTCGGGTCCGGTCTGCGGTGCGGCGCTCACGCAGCATCAACCCACTCGGCACATCGGGCTCGATCCGGCAGCCGGAAATATCAACTCGCTCGGCACGCAACCGATCCAGCACCATGGTGCCTATGGCGTCCGCACCGACCCGGCCGATCCAGGCGCTCGTATGCCCGAGCCTGCTGACTCCGATGGCGACGGTCGCCTCGGCTCCGGCGAAATCCATCCGCATCGCCGCACCGGGAGCCAGCGGCCCCGCTTCGGTCGCGGCGACCACACCGAGCGCTTCTCCCAACGTAATCAGTTCGGCGCTCATTGTGCTCGGCCTCCGACATGAGGCGCTGCATCACGGATAGTCGCGGTGCACACCGAGATATCTTGCAGCACAAATGATTCGGCAATCATTACAGCCGCTCGCGCAGCTCGAATGCCCTGGCTCGCAACGCATTCAGGTCGCCGCCGTCGAGCGCGTCGCCGATGAGCGGGGAGCCCATGCCGACCGCTCTGGCTCCGGCGGAGAGATAAGTTCCGGCATCGGCGATTCCGACGCCGCCGGTGGGAACGAGCGGGATTTCGGGCAGCGGCCCACGTACCGCCTTCAGGTAATTCGGCCCGAAGGCCGAGGCCGGGAAGACTTTCACCATGGTGGCTCCGGCAACCCAGGCGTGGTGAATCTCGGTGGGGGTCAACGCACCTGGTATCACCGGGACACCGAGGCGACGGCCCTCCGCGATCACCTCGTCGATGACGGCGGGCGTGATCAGGAAGGCCGCACCGGCGTCGACGGCACGCCCGGCGTCGGCCGCGGTCAGCACCGTGCCCGCGCCGACCGGGTAGGCGGCTGCGGAACATTCCTTCAGCGCGTCGAGTGCACCCGGACTGTTCAGCGTGAATTCGACTGCGGTGATGCCCGATTCGTGCAGCGCCGCAGTCGCCTCGGCGAAGCGCTTCGCGGTGGCGGCGCGCAGGATCGCGATCACCGGTGTGGTCAGGTCCATCGGTCTAGCGGTCATCGGCGGGCACCAATCCTGTGTCGGCGTATGGGGTTATCGGCAGGCCGGTGCTACCCGGTCGGCAGGTGAACAGACGCCCGGCCTCCGGTTCGTTCTGTTCCGCGGCCGTGGTGATTACCAGCCTGTCCAGGTCCGGTCCGGCGAAGGTGCAGCTGCTCACCTGTGACGGACCGACGTCGACCACCGCATACGGCCGACCGTCCGGATCGAAGGCGCGCACCTGTCCCGCACCCCAGACGGCGACCCAGACTCGGCCGTCGGCGTCGACGGTGAGCCCATCGGGATCGCCGTCCGCGAATTCGGCGAAAACCCTTCCGTTGCCGAATGTTCCACTGTCAAGGTCGTAGTCGAATGCCTCGACCCGCTGGGTGGGGCTGTCGGTGTAGTAGAGGGTGCCGCCGTCCGGACTCCAGCCGAGCCCGTTGGATATCGTCACGCCCGTCCGCGATACGCTCAGCGTCCCATCGGGATCCAGCCGATAGAGCGCCGCGCTGCCCATGACTCCGTCCTCGGACATCGAACCCGCGAACACCCGTCCGCACGGATCGACCTTCGCGTCGTTCATCCGCCGGATGACACTGTCATTCGGAAATGGCAGCGGCACAATATCTTTCACAAGACCATCGACAATGCGGCAGATCCGGTCACCCACCATGACGAGCAGCGATCCGGATACGCACGGCAGCACCGCGCTCACCGGCCCGTCGAGTCGCAGAGTCTCGACAAGCTGTATATCGGCTCCGTCGAGCATCCCCTGATGGAGCAGCCCTGCCCGGATATCGACCCACAGCAGCCGAGAACCGTCCCAGACCGGTCCCTCACAGAGCCGCCCGGGTAGCGGCGAACATGGTTGTGCACGAAGTACTTTCATATAGCTCCTCGGATCGGCTCGACGGGCACAGGGCGGCGTTTCGAAGTGGGACACCCGCCCTCGCGCCCCGCACCGGAACCGCACATAAGTTGGACGGGGGGTGCGACGACACCACCGCCTACGTCGGCAGCCCGACCGCCCGCTCCCCGCTGCGCCGCTGCTGGATCACCACCGCGGCCACCAGCAACGCACCCTGTGCGACGTTCTGCCAAAACGTATTCACACCAACAACATTCAGCCCATTATCGAGCGCACCGAGCAGCACCACCGCGAGCAGCGTCCCACCAACCGTCCCCTTGCCGCCCTTGAGCGCACAACCGCCGAGCGCGGCCGCGGTGATCGACTTCAGCTCCAAACCCTCACTGCCGGAGACGGGTTGGCCGGATCCGGTGCGCGCGGTCAGGATGATCCCGGCGATCGCCGCGACGATACCGGCCAGCACGTACACCGCGATCAGATACTTGTTGATGTTGATACCGGACAGCCGGGCCGCGGTGTCGTTACCGCCGATCGCGTAGATATTGCGGCCCAGGTCGGTGTATTTCAGCAGCACGTGCACGGCCAGCGCGACCACCGCGAGTATCACCACCGGCACCGGCAGCCCGGCGATCTTGCCGCGCGCCAGGAAGATGAATACGTCGTTGTCGAGGACGAAGCCCTGCGCCTTACCGCCCGAGATCAATTGCGCGACACCCTTGTACGCGGCCAGCGTGGCCAGCGTCGCGATCACCGGATTCACCCGCCCGTACACGATGACCAGTCCGTTCGCCGCGCCGAGCACCACCCCGACGCCGACCGCCGCCAGCATGCCGAGCAGGGCGTTGCTCCCGCCGGCGGTGAACGCCATCGCGCTGATCACCGAGGCGACACCGGCCTGCGAGCCGACCGAAATATCCAGTGCCCCACAGATGATCACCACCGTCTGCACCACGGCCAGCAGTCCGAATACGGTGACCGCCTCGCCGATTCCGGCCAGGTTCGCCGGATCGAGGTAGCCGTCGTTGAGCCAGGCGAAGATCGCGACGATCACCACCAACGCGCCGATCAGGCTCAGGTTGCCGGTGCCGATGAACCGCAGCACCCGCCGCGGCGTCAGCGCGTTCACAGACCGGGACGCGACGGGTTCGGCCTTGGTTGTCAACGAAAGTTGTTGCTCGGTCATGGATTTCCTTCGGGTGTCGCGGCGGCCAGATCTCCGGCCATGGCCAGCGCGAGAATGGCCTCCTCGCTGGCCTGGTCGCGCTCCAGCTCGCCGGTGACCCGGCCGTCCTGCATGACGACGATCCGGTCGGCGAGGCCGAGCACTTCGGGCAGTTCCGAGGAGATGACCAGAACCGCCATACCCGTTTCGGCCAATTCCTCGATGACGTGGTAGATCTCGATCTTGGCGCCGATATCGACGCCGCGGGTCGGCTCATCGAGGATCAGCACCTTGGGTTTGCGGGCCAGCCAGCGGGCCAGCACCACCTTCTGCTGGTTGCCGCCGGACAGTTTGCGCACCTCCTGTTCCACCGACGGCGTGCGGATGCGCAGCGTGTGCACGAATTCGTCCGCCAGCCTGCGCTCCTCGCCGCGGCGCACGAACCGCCAGCGGCGCAGCCGGTCGAGCACGGCCAGCGTGATGTTGTCGCGGACGCCGCGAAACATGAGCAGCGCCTGCGCCTTTCGCTCCTCCGGCGCGTAACCCACACCGGCCCGCACCGCATCGCGCGGCTGGCGCAGCCGCAGCCGTTTCCCGTCGACGCGCACCTCACCGGACCGGATCGGCAGGTCACCAGCCAGCGCCCCGGCCAGTTCCGACCGGCCCGCGCCGACCAGCCCGGCCAGCGCCACCACCTCGCCCGCGCGCACCCGCAGGCTCACATCGCGCACATCGTCGGTGGTGACGCCGTCGACGTCGAGTACGACGCGGCCCGGCTCGGTCTGCTTGCGCGCGAACATGGTCGACAGATCGCGCCCGACCATCATCCGCACGATCTCCCGGTCGCTGGTCGCCGCGGTTTCGCGCACCCCGACCACCGCACCGTCGCGCAGCACCGCGACCCGGTCCGCGAGGCGGAAGATCTCCCGCATCCGGTGCGATACGTAGATCACCGCGACCCCGCGTTCGCGCAGCCGGTTGATCAGCGCGAACAGCGATTCGGTCTCGTGGTCGGACAGCGAGGAGGTCGGCTCGTCGAATGCGATCACCCGCGCGTCGGTGCTGAGCGCGCGCATGATTTCCACCAATTGCCGTCGCGCCGCAGTGAGTTTCGAGCCGATCGTATCCGGGTCCAGGTCGCGGCCGAAGCCGAGGCGGGCCAGGTCGGCGCGCATCCGCTCGCGCAGCGCCGCCCGGTCGAGCAGGCGCCCGGCGCGCCGCGGCAGCGAGCCGATATAGACGTTCTCGGCCACCGATACGTGCGGGACGATCTCCGGTTCCTGCGCGATCACCCGCACTCCGGCCGCGCGCGCGTCGGCCGGAGTGGCCGGTTCGAAAGGCACACCGTCGAGTTCGAGCCGGCCGCCATCCGGGCGGTGATCGCCGCCGATGATCCGGATGAGGGTGGATTTACCCGCACCGTTCTCCCCGACCAGCGCGGTCACCGCGCCGGCCGGGAATTCCAGGCTCACCTCGCGCAGCGCGGGCACCCCCGCGAAGCTCTTGTCCAGACCGGCGACCCGCAATCCGGTCAGCTGCATTGCACGCCCGCCTGCTGCCAGTTCGTCGCATCCACCATCTTGGTCGGCGCGAATGCCTCCTGCGGCATGGCTTTTCCGTTCTTCAGGTAGTCGTAGATGGTCTGCACCGACAGCGCGCCGACATCCTTGCCGTTGATGAACAGTGCCGCCTTGAAGCCGGTCGGCTTACCGCCGCGCCACTCCTTGCAGGCCAGGTAGGCGCCGAGGCCGACGCCGAGCACATTGTCCGCGCCGTAGCCCGCGTTCTGGATGGCGGAGACGCCGCCGCTGACGTTTTCGTCGTTGCAGCCCATGACGATCCAGTTCTTCACCGACCGGTTGCCCGCGACGGTGGCCGAGATCTTGTTCTGCGCGTCCGACGGCGTGTTGTCGGTACCGACCTCGATCACCCTCACGTCGACGCCCGCGGCATCGCGAAATGCCTTCTCGTTGGCCTTGACTCGGTCGGTGCAGACGGTGACGTCCTGCTTCCAGGCGTCCACGATCGCCGTCTCCTCCGGCTTCCAGCCGTACTTCTTGAAGTCCTGGCCCGCGCGGGTGCCGACCTCGGTGCCCATCTGGGTGCCGCTGAATCCGACGCGCGGCACCAGATTCTCCTTGGCGCAGGACGACGGATCGGGACCGTTGGTGCAGACCTGGTCATCGGAGGTGAGCAGCGCGACGCCCGCCGCCTTGGTGAGCTGGGCGACCTGCGGGCCCACCGACGGGTCCGGTACGACAACGATTACGCCGCTTGCCTTTTGGTTGATCGCGTTCTGCACCTCGGTGACGGCCTTGTTCGCGTCGTTGCCGAGGTTCACCACCTTCAGGTCGACGCCGAGTTCGGCCGCCTTGGCCTTGGCGCCATCGGCCTCGCCGATGAAGTACTCCTGGTCGCCCTGCTTCTGGGCGTACACGAGGCTGATCTTGCCGGTGGTGTGCTGCGGCCCGGTGGACGGACCGCCCGAATCCTTGCCCGATGAGCAGCCGGTGGCGGCCAGCACCAGCGACACTCCGCAAATGGCCGCGCTGGTCCAACGCCGTCGGTGGGTCCAGGACATGACGTGCTCCTCATCGTTCTCGCCGGGCAAACAGGGTGTGTTCACCTGTTCCGCTGGCCGCGGCCTCCGGCGCATTGCAGTGACGTGGGTTACATTATGACTTCGGATAACCCTTGTAAATACTCTTGGGAGAAATACGCTCGGTAGCGTTCTCGAGGATCAGCGGAAGGAGTTGGCCGGACCGTGTACCAGCTGACCGCGCGGGATATCAGAAGGCGCAACAGGTTCAGCGTGCTGCAGGCGGTGTACGCCGCCGACGGGCACACCAGCAGGCAGGAGATCACCAGGACCACCGGGCTCTCGTTCGCGACGGTCGGCAATATGATCGCCGAACTGCTCGATGTCGGGATGCTCGCCGAACTCGGCCACGACGCGGCTGGCGTCGGCAGGCCGCGCGCCCGGCTGGCCATCAATCCGGACCGCGGCACTCTGCTCGGCGTCGACATCGCCGAAACCGCAATCCATTTCGACCTCTACGACCTGGCGATGTCGGTGCTGCGCTCGGTCGAGATCCCGATCGATCCGGCCGCGACTCGACCCGAGGATGTCGCCGACCTGATCGCGCGCGGCACCGCCGAACTCACCGCCACCGAGGCGGACCGGGTACTCGGCATCGGGCTCAGCGTGCCGGGCCTGGTGGAGCCCGAGGGCGGCGTCTCGGTATTCTCGCCGTACTGGCACTGGCGCAATGTCCCATTCAAAACGCTACTGGAGCAACGGGTTTCGCATCCGTTGTATCTGGACAACCCGCTCAAGGCGAGCACGGCCGCACAGCTGTGGTTCGGCGCGGGCCGCGATGTGGACGACCTGATCGTCGTCACGCTGCGCGCGGGTGTCGGCATCGGCGTCGTCATCGACGGCAGGCTCTATCGCGGCGTCACCAACAGCGCGGGCGAATGGGGACATACCAACCTGATCCTCGATGGGCGCGAATGCCGTTGCGGCAGAAAAGGTTGCGTCGAGGCATACGTCGGCGCGCCGGGTATCGTGCGCACCCTGCGCGAGGTGGCGCCGTCCAGCCCGCTGCTCGACCGCGACGACGCGCTGACCATCGCGGCCATCGCGACGGCCGCGGCACGCGACGACGCGGTGGCGGGCGAGGTGATCGAGCGGACCGGCGAATACCTGGGCGCGGCCGTCGCTAATCTGGTGAACCTGTTCAACCCGCGCACCATGGTGTTCGGCGACCTCGTCGCGAATCAGCTCGGCGAGCCGCTGCTGGCGGCGACCCGCCGGGCCGCCGCCCGGCACGCCATGACCGATCCGTTCGCGGCGGTGACCATGCAGCTGTGCACCCTGCCGCACAACCCGGCCAGCCTCGGCGCGGCGACCTTCGCGCTGGAGGGTTTCCTGGCAGACCGGGAAACCTTCGGATCGATCGCGTCGTGGCGGGCGACCCGCGCCACGACCTGACCTCGTATCGATAAAACGATGTGCCGCACCGAAATTCATCGAACGGTATTCCCATGGCAGGGAGCCCGGTCTGCGTGGTGTCGTGGCTAGGGTTGGCCGCGACACGATACAACGGGTGGGACAACATGGCTGAATTGACCGAACAGGTCGAGCAGCTGGCACGCGAGTTCGCGGAAAGTGGCGCGACAGCGGGAACACTGGAGCTGCACAGCGGTATCGGCGTCAGCTACCGCGACGTGGTCGGCGCGCTGGCTCCGGTGCTGCCGGACACCTCGGCCATTTCGGCTGCGGTGCGTGCCGAACTGGGCGCGGGTTCGAACGATATGGCGCAGATGCGGCTGCGGTTGTCCGGTGACCGCTACGAATTCCAATACCGCTGCGAGACACCACATTCCGACAACCAATTCGGGTGGGACTTCGCCCGGCAGCTGATCTTCGACTCCACCTACCGCTATCCCGGTCACGCCATTCCGGTCCCGAGCACCGACGCCGCCCCCGACGACCGGCCCACCGATCCGGAGTTGGTCGCGACCGTGGCCGGTCTGGTCCGCGAGTACGTGGAACTGCGCACTCGGCAATCGGGCAGCGCACCCCAGCTGGGCACCGGGAACACCGAAGCGGAGATCGCCGCGGCCGAGGCGCGGATCGGTTTGCGACTGCCGGAGGACCTGCGCGCGCTTTATCGGGTGGTGAGCCACGAATACGACGACAGGGGTCTGCTGACATTCACCGCGCTGCTGCCATTGGCTACCGTCGCCACGGCCCACCTGAACGACGACACCGAAACGGCGGGCGTGGATTACGGTTACGGCACCATCGGGGCTTGGAAGGATTCCCTGTTCGCCGGGTTCGATCACGTCGTATTCGAATCCTGGCCGCACGGTGTGGTGCGTCGGATCTCGCGCAGCCCGAAGTGGGTGATCATCGGCAGCCGTGACCGCGATGTGGCGGCCGTCGACCTCGACCCCGGTCCGATGGGCGTATCCGGGCAGGTGATCAAGTTCGAACCCGATGGGTGGTACCCCGCCTCCCGGCAGGAAGAATCCGTTCTCGCGGTGCTGCGGCGGACAGTCGAATCGCTGCGCCCTGGCGGGCCGGAGGTAGCGTACTTCGACCACACCTACCATCGGCGGCATGAGGCGTACCTGCGCGCGGGCGAATCGGTCGCCGGGCTTCCCGATCCGGCCGCCGTGCAGGATCTCGCGGTCGATGGTGACTCGTTCGACGCCGCCGAGCTGACGGCGCTGCCCCTACTGCGGGCGCTGCGCTTGCGCGTCGAATCGGTGCGGTCGTCCGTACCGCACACGGTTCCGCTGGAACGGGTTGTCATGCACGGGCCGCGCATCGAGCTGGAGCCGCTGGCGGGCCACCCGACCCTGTGGGACATCACCCCCTCCGGCACGGAAGAGCCGGTGCGCATCGGCCCGCTGGCGACATTGCCGTCGCTGCAACGCCTGGATATCTCGAAGATCGAGGTATCCGACCTCGAGTCGATCGCCACACTGCCCGCCTTGCGGATGTTGGTGGCGACCGCGCCGCAGTGGCGGCTGTTGCGCGACCGGGGCGCGGTGCCCGCCGGACTCGCTGCCGCCGAGCTGGCGGGCGACGCCGCCTTCGACGACGAAATCACCTGGGCCGCAGGCTTCGGCATCGACCCCGCCACCGCATCGCTGCCGGTCGTGCGCGGCACGCTGACGAATGTGCGGCGACGCACCGAGCCGTTCGACTACGACGCGCACATGCGCGAACTGATGAACCGCATGGGACATCACCCGCAGGCCTGAGCTCCGGGACATCGCGCGCCGGAACATCGCGCGCGGGGTATCTTGCGACGATGAACGATCGGGGCCGGATACGACGGCAATCCAGGCGCACGGCGGCAGCGGCCGCTCTGACGACAGTCGCCGGGCTGGTTTGTGCCGCCCCGACCGGAGCCGCACCCGGCACGGAGCCGCCGGGCGCGGCTCCGGCAGCCGACGGGTTCTACGATCCGCCCGCGAATCTCGTTGCGGGCGACCATGGATCGATCATCTGGTCACGCCCCCTCAGCAGTGATCCGGCGCTGCCGGGTGCGCGAAACTACCTGGTGCTGTATCGATCCGTGGACGCGCAGGGCCGGACGGTCGCGGTGTCCGGCACCGTCGCGGTGCCGGAAGGCGTTGCGCCGGAGGGCGGTTGGCCGCTGATCTCCTGGGCGCACGGCACCACCGGGGTCGCCGATATCTGCGCGCCGTCGCGCGATACCGGACCCGACTTTCCGTCCCACGATTACACCGCGCCGGTGCGCCGGACCCTGGCGCGCTGGATCGCCGCCGGATACGCCGTCGCCCAAACGGACTATCAGGGGCTGGGCACCCCAGGACCGCACGGCTACCTGATCGGCGAGACCGAACAGCGCGCGGTCGCCGATATGGCCGCCGCCGCAAGGCAACTCGACCCGAATATCGGCGACCGCTGGGTCGCCATGGGCCATTCGCAGGGCGGGCAGGCCGCCATCTTCACCGATGCCCGTGCCCAGCAATGGGTTCCGGGGATGCACCTGCTCGGCGCGGTGGCGCTGGCGCCCGCATCACATATCGGGCTCGGCATGCGGGCGAGCCAATTGGCCACCGCCGCCGGCAGTTCCGGCGCGCTCGGCGCGCTCGCGGGCGGCGGCGCGACACCGTTCGTTCCGCTGTTCGTGCGCGGCGCGCAGACCGTCGCCGACCTCGACCCCGGCCGCTTCCTCACCCCGCGCGCCCAGGCACTGCTGCCGCTCGCCGACCGCGGCTGCGTCGGGCAGTTGCGCGAGCCGGACGAGTGGGGCGGGCTGCCGGGCGGCGAGGTATTCACCCCGGATGCCGATATGTCCGATCTACTCCGTGTGCTCGATGAAAACGACCCTGGCACACTGACATTCGGCCTTCCAGCGCTCGTGCTCCAGGGCCGGGCCGACACCGTCGTCTTCCCGGTGGGAACCGACGCCATGATGGCACAACTGAAGGCCACCGGGCAGCCCGTCGAATACCGCACCTATCCGGGCGTCGACCACCGCGGCGTCGTCGATGCCTCCTTCGACGACGCCCTGGCCTGGGTGAACGCCCGCTTCACCAGGTGACCGGCAGGCGGCGCAGCCCGAAGATATTTCCCTCGCGCACCGGCACCTCCGCGGGCGAACACGCCAGCGCCAGCGTCGGGAACCGGGATACCAAGGCGGGCAACGCGACCCGCATCTCCACCCGGGCCAGCTGCTGCCCGAGGCACTGATGCGGGCCGTGACCGAAGGCGAGGTGCCCGACGGGCCGCCTGCGCAGGTCGAGGGTGTCGGGATCCGGGAACCGATTCGGGTCGCGGTTGGCGGCGTTGTATGACAGCGCGACGGACTCCCCCGCCTTGATCAGCTGCCCGTGCAGCTCGACGTCCACCAGCGCGGCGCGCACACTGGTGTGCACGATCGTCAGGTAGCGCAGCAGCTCCTCCACCGCGGCGTCGGCGATATCGGGTTCGGCGCGCAACAGCGCGAGCTGGTCCGGATTCTCCAGCAGCGCAAAGGTGCTCAGCGCGATCATGCTTCGGGTGGTGTCCAGCCCGGCGCCGAGCAGGAACGTTCCGATGCCGCCGAGCTCGGCATCGGTCAGATCCTGCGCGGCCAGCTCGCTCAGCACATCGTCGGTGGGGGCGGCCCGCTTGGCGGCCACCAGCGCCTCGATGTAGGCGGCCAACTGGTTCCAGGCCGCGCCCATCGCCTCGAACGACTCCGGTTCGACCACCGCGCTCACCTGCTCCTGGAAGAAGTCCTGATCGGCGACGGGTACGCCCAACAGCTCGCAGATCGTCAGCGCGGGCACCGGCTGAGCGAAGGCGGACACCAAATCGATTGGCGGACCGTGCTTTTCCATGGCATCCAGATATTCGGTGCTGATCTGCTCGATCCGGTCGGTGAGCAATCGCATCCGTCGGACGGTGAACTTCATCGCCAGCATGCGCCGCAACCGGGTGTGCTCCGGCGCGTCCATTCCGCCGAAATCGCCCGGCGGGGCGGGGGCCTGCGAAAGGTCGACGTCGTGCAGCGGGTCGTGCAACAGCTCGTATCGGGCGCTGAACCGCGCATCCACCTCAACGGCCCGCACCACCTCGTGACCGGTGGCCAGCCAGCCGAGGTGGCCGTCCGGGAAGCGCATCCGGGTGAGCGTTGCTCGCTCACGGATCTCGGCCAGCCCCTCGGGTGGATCGAATGGGCGATCCGTGCGCCGGGAAACCGGCAATTCGATTGCGTCGGTGGATGATTCGGTCATTTCGCAGTCCCTTCGCGGTTGATCACACCACGCTAGGAACCGTTCATTTCCACAGCAAGTGAGCCGATTGCAAATATCCAGGTGGCAGCGCTTTTCTCGGAGAATCGGTGCAATGATGTTGTCGGTTAACGCAATTCGGCCCGGAAATTGTTGCAATGGACTGTCGTTGAATGCCACTCTTGTCCGGAAGGACAGGAGCAAACATGCCGGGACGCCGCCTCGCTTACGCCGACCGCAGACAGATCAGCGCCGGCCTCGCGCGGGGACTCAGCTATGCCGAGATCGCCCGTCAGCTCGATCGGCCGACCTCGACCGTGACCAGGGAGGTCACCCGCAACGGCGGGCCGGGGAGCTACCGCGCGGAACCGGCGCAGCGGGCCACCGGTCAGCGGGCCCGCCGCCGCGCGCCGCACCTCGACACCCGGCACCCGGACCCGGCCGAGCACTACGACGCGATATCCGCACTTACGACCGAGCTTTCCACCCGCCTGATGCGAATGGGCCTGCCACGCATGGCGTCCCGCGTATTCGCCCGGCTCTGCGTCGCCGATGCCGACAGCGTCACCGCCGCCGAACTCGCCGCGGCACTGCGGGTTACGCCCGCGTCCATCTCGAAGGCGGTGGGCTACCTCACGGAGGTCGGCCTGCTCCTGCGCGAACGCGACGGCCGCCGCGACCGCTTCCGAATCGGCGACGATGTATGGATGCGGGTCGGCCTGATCAGTTCGAATACCGACCAGGCCTTCATCACCGCCGCCCGCCGGTGCGCCGCCGCACTCGGCGCCGACACCCCCGCCGGGGCCAGGCTGGCGGAGCTCGCCTGGTCGCTGGGGGAGCTCTACCGCGCCCATCCATGCCCGGAATGCGGTACACCGCTGACGATTCCGGCGCTATTCGGCGTCAACGCCGGAATCGTCGCCGCCGCGCCGGATGGACCGGCGAGATAAACGCCGGGGCCGGTGACTCTTTCGGCGCGATCGCGCCGAAGAACGCTGCCTACCAGTCGATCAGGCCGAGTTCGTGCAGTTTACGGAAGACGAGCATCGATCCCGGCGCGACATGGTCCATCCCGGCGTATTCGCCGCCGGTGAAGTAGCGCAGTTCGGCGATCTCGGCCGACGGCCGCGGATCGCCGTCGAGTTCGGCGGTGAAACAGGTCATATGCAGCTGTGTTCCCGGCGCGTGCCCGTATGCCTGCGCCTCGAATACACCGAGCCGGTCGAAGGCGAGGATGCCGACGCCGAGTTCCTCCCGCACCTCGCGACGCAGGGCGAGCTCCGGGGTCTCGCCCGCATCGATCTTGCCGCCCGCCATATAGAACACCGGCTTGCCGATCGACCGGGCCTGCAGCAGCCTGCGGTTTCGGACATGTGCCAACGCAGCTGTTCGGATCACCGGACCACCCTACGCGAGCCGGTTACCCGGTCCGCAACACCAATACCGTGATCTCACTCGGCGCGAAGAGGCGCAACTGCGGACCCCAGAAGCCGGTGCCGCGGCTGGTGTAGAGCTGGGTGTGCGCGCCGTGCCTGCTCAGGCCGGCGAGCACCGGCTGCTCCAACCGGACCAGATAGTGGAACGGCCAGATCTGACCGCCGTGCGTATGCCCCGAGATCTGTAGCGCCACACCGGCTTTCGCGGCATCGGCGACCTGGCGCGGCTGATGGGCGAGCAGTACGACGGGTGCGTCCGGATCGGCGCCGTCCAGCGCGGCGGGCAGGTCGGGCCCGTGCCCGGCCAACGCGATACCGGTCGGGTCGTCGATTCCGGCGATCACCAGGCGGTCCGCACCGCGCACGATCGTCTCGTGCCGATTGCGCAGCGGCTGCCAGCCGAGTCCGGCCATATGCTCGATCCAGCCCGGCGCGTCACCGAAATATTCGTGGTTGCCGGTGATGTAGAACCGGCCGAGCGGGGCGTCCACCTTGCCGAGCGGATCCACCTGCGGATGCCGCCGCGCCACCGAACCGTCCGCGAGATCGCCCGCGTGACAGGCGATATCGGGCCGCTGCTCGTTCACCAGCGCGACAACCCGCTCCGACCAGCGCAACCGGTTCAGCGCGGCGAAATGAGTGTCGGTGAGCACCACGAGCCGCAACCCGTCGAAGGCCGGGCCCAGTCGCGGGATGGCCACCTCGAGCGTGCGCACCCGCGGCACCCGACGCGCCTCGTAGACACCCCAGCCGACCAGCGCCGCCGAGACCGCGAACACACCGGCCGCGACGATTCGCGACCGCGCCGGATCGGCGACGCCGCCCACCGCGAGCGCGAGCCCGGCGACGTTACCTATTACCGACCAGGTGAACACCACCCACAGCACGCCGAGCAACGTATCGCCGAGCACCGACGCCGCATCCGACTGCGCGGGCCCGTGCCCGAGATACATCGCGGCGGGCAAGGCGAGCACCGCGGCGACGAACAGCGCCGATCCGGCGAACAGCACCGGTCCGGACGCGATCGCGCCGATCAGCGTCCACCAGGGCAGCGCGCACAGCAGCGCGGGAATCGCCAGAAACAGCACCAGGCGTGGCACATACTTCACCGAACGTCATCCTCTGTGGTCGGAACCTCCGACGATACGCGACCGGCGGTTCGTATCACCGCCCACTACTGTGCTCGATGGAGCGCGGCGCCCATTGTGACGTTCGCGGTTCGGGTGTGGTCCTTCGGCCCGTGCGCCGGGCGGTCATCGCGCGGATCCTCGACAGTACCCGTCCTCAGGCCACGGAGCGGATCGCGATGATCACGAAAATTCCGGCACCACAACGTCGTTCGACGATAACCCTGGTGATTGCCGCCGCCGCGGCGGTACTCGCCGCCGCGGCACTGGTTTTCGCGGTCACCCGCGGTGGCGGCGGCAACGGACCGACGACCGTTTCGCCGGTGCCGACCGCGATCACGTCGGGACCGGTTGTGCCGCCGAGTGTTTCGACCTCCGCCCAGCCGACCGGCGGTTCGTACCACTTCGGATATCAGCCGCTGTACCCGTACGCCACCGCCGAACAGGCGGCCGATATGGAACAGTCCGTGCGCGCGGGACATCAACCGTGGCGGCTGGACGCGGGCACGATCGCCCAGATGTTCACCCAGTGGCACCTCGGCTTCCAGGGCATCGACAAGGTGTGGAAGGTCGACGTCCGCGGCGACGAGGCCTGGGCGGGTGTCGGTTTCGCGAATCCGAACGGAGCGCCCGCCACTGCGGCCGTCATCCATCTGGTGCGCTTCGGCCCGAACCCGGATTCGCTCTGGGAGGTGGTCGGCACCGAGGACACCACGCTGACGCTCACCGCTCCGGCATACGGGTCGACGGTGCGTTCACCGGTGACCGCGGGCGGCCGCATCACCGGAGTCGACGAGAGCCTGCGCGTGCAGGTCCGCCAGACCGACCAGTCGCCTGCGGGCGAGGTATCGCGCATACCGGCGGGCGGAACTGAAACTCCGTGGTCGGCGCGCGTGCCGTTCACCGCCGCCTGCCCCGGCACACTCACCGTCGCGGTGTCGACCGGCGGTCATATCGCGGATGTCGAACGCTTCGCCATCACCGGCGTTCGGTGCTGAGCACAGGTTCACGGGGCTGAACCAAGGGTTGTCCCGGAGTCGCGGCTCAGGGTCGAAACCCGATGCGCGCGAGGGGGCACGAACGCGACGATGGTGGCTCACCCATATATGTATCGGAAGGACGAGCAGCACGATGCGGAAGATCACCATCGCCGTCACCGCCGCCGCCACCGTGCTGGCCGGTGTGGCGGGCTGCGCACCGGATCCAGCGCGGGACGATCCGGCACCGCCGCGCGGCGATATCGTGTCGAGTACGCCGGTCGCGCAGCTCGACACCGAGGAGACCGGCGCATTCCTGGCGCAGGCGAAATTCGGCACGCCGGTCCGCAACGGCGTCGACGCCTTCCGCGTCGACTACCGGACGATCACGCCCGACGGTAAACCGACGACGGCCTCCGGGCTGGTGGTGCTGCCGCGCACCGAAACGCCCCGGCTGCGGCTGGTCGGCTTCGAGCACGGAACCATGTTCAACCGCGGCGACGCGCCGTCGGTCGATCAGGGCGCACACCCGGACAAGGCGCGGACCATCATGTTCGCCGCCGCCGGATACGCGGCGGTGGCGCCGGACTATCTCGGCCTCGGCGACGGCCCCGGCTTCCACCCCTATACCCACGCACCCTCCGAGGTCAGCGCCTCGGCCGATCTGTTGCGCGCCGCACGAACCCTTGCGGCGCAACGACATCGGGAGATCGAACCGGATGTGCTCGTCACCGGGTTCTCCCAAGGCGGTGAGGCCGCAACCGGTTTGGGCAAGGCGCTGCAGGCCGGGCAGGTGCCGGGATTCGGGCTGGCCGCACTGGCTCCGGTGAGCGGACCGTACGACGTGCAGCACGTCGAGACGCCCGCCGGTCTCGACGGCCGGGTGACCCCCGCCGTCGCGACCATCTACTTCGCCTACTGGATCACCTCGATGAACCGCATCCACCACCTGTACGACCAACCGGCGCAAGCCTTCCAGCAGCCGTACGCCGATACGGTCGAGCAACTCTTCGACGGTGCGCACACCGACGTTCAGATCGCCACCGGTCTGCCGAGCCGGCCGGATCAGCTGCTGACACCCGAATTCCTGGCCAGGGCAAAGGATCCCACCGGCTCGGTGCTCGCGGCCATGCGCGACAGCGACGGCACCTGCGACTGGACGCCGCGGGTCCCGGTGCGGCTCTACGCCGCGACGGGCGATCACGATGTGCCGTACCAGAATTCGGAAAGCTCCCTGCGGGCGCTGAATTCGGACAAGGCGTCGCTCACCGATCTGGGCGAGGTGGACCACAACACCGGCGCACGGCTGGCCATGCCGCGGATCCTCGACTGGTTCCAGCAGGTGGTCCCGGCCACCTGAGGGGCCTAGGCGCCTGGCGTTTGCGCCACGCAGAACACGCGGCGGAACGGAAGCCAGGTGGTGCCGTCGACCTGACGCGGATAGGCCGCGCGCAGCAGCGGGGCCAATTCCGCACGGAACTCCTGCCATTCGTCCTCGTCGAGGGTGTCGCGGACCGGGCGCAGCGCCGTGCCGGTGACCCATTCGAGCACCGGATCGTCACCGGTCAACCGCTGCAAATACGTGGTCTCCCAGGCGTCGACGGCGCAGCCGGCGGCCGCGAACAACTGCGCGTAGCCCGCCGGATCGAGCACCGGGCGCGGATGCTGTAGCGGGGCCCCGGCCAGCGCCGGCCGCCAGCGCTCGCTGTCGGTCAGCTCGCGGATCGCCAGATGTGAAGGCGCGTCGAAGTTTCCGGGTACCTGAATGGCGAGCCAGGCGCCGGGCGGCAGCTGTTTCGCCCACTCGGTGAGCAGCGCGGGATGGCCGGGCACCCACTGCAGCACGGCATTGCTGACCACCACGTCGGTATCGGGCTCCGGACGCCAGTCCCGCACATCCTGCAGTACCGCGTCGATGCCGTTTTCCTTTGCCGCGCCGACCATTTCGACGGACGAGTCGGTGGCCTGCAGCGCCGCGCCCGGCCAGCGCTCGCGCAGCGTCACCGTCAGATTGCCGGGCCCACAGCCGAGATCGACCACCCGTCGCGGCGCATCCGCTCGCACCCGGGCGACCAGTTCGAAGAACGGCCGGGACCGCTCGTCGTCGAATGCCAGATACTTCACGGGATCCCACATCGGCCGCTCCCTTCGAATTACCAAACCGTACGTACGTACTTTATTCCTCTTTCCGGTCCCGGACAAGGGCGGAGAACGTGTCCATCCCCTGCACCGCCCGCGGCTCCTCGAGGATGACCAACGGTATCTCCCGATCCGTTGCGGCCCGGTACTTCTCGTAGAGCGGGAAGATCTCCGCCATCACCGGCCACAGCCGCGCCACCTCCATCGCATCGGCGGTGCGGGCCCGCGCCACGAAGTGGTCGCGACCCACCTGGATGCCGACATCCGGATCGGCGAGCAGATTCCGGTACCACTCCGGATGCTCCCGCGCACCGCCGTTCGAGGCGACCACCAGGTAGCGGTCGGCGTCCCGGCCGTAGATCAGCGCGGTGCGGCGCAGCTTACCCGACCTGCGGCCGCGCACCGTCAACAGCAGCGTCGGCCAGCCGTTGTACGAATGCCCGTCCGCGCCATCGCTTTCCACATATCTGCGGACGTGGTGGGCTACCCAGTCGGTCGGGCTGTCGAAGACTTCACTCATGCGTTCGAGCATCGAAGTTAAACATATGTTCAAGTCAAGCTAGGGTATCCGGATGACGGCGCACCGCACCGACGAGCTGACCATCGGTGAATTGGCGCGGCGCAGCGGCGTTTCCACGTCGGCGCTGCGCTTCTACGAACGACAGGGCCTGCTTACCAGCCGCCGCACCGGCGGTAACCAGCGGCGCTATCCGGATACCGTGCTCGGCGATATCGCGTTCATCCGGGCCGCGCAGCGCCTCGGCATCGCGCTCGGGCCGATCCGCGACGTACTCGCGCTGGTGCCGCCGGGCGCCGCCGGGACGCCGCAGGTTTGGGCGCGGGCATCCGCGTGCTGGCGCGCTGATTTGGACGCCAGGGCCGCCCGACTCACCGGCCTGCGCGAACAACTCGCCGAATGCGCCGAATGCGACTGCCCATCGCTCACGCGGTGCACCCTGGTGCGTTCGGCCGAATAGCCCCGGGAACTATGGGCAGGCAGACCCGGCGGGCGATATGCGATTCTCGGCAGGCCCGCACCGCCGAAAGCCATGCTGGAAGGGGTAATTCGTTGAGCATTTCGACAAAGACCGCCGCCGTCACCGCATTCGGTGCGGTGAGCGCCGCCGTCGCGCTGGCCGCACCCCAGGCCGGAGCATCGGTCACCGGCATCGATATCGCGCCCGGTATGAGCTTCGGCAGCTCCGGCTCATACGGCACCGGCTGCTCATACCAGGTCACCGCCACCGCTACGCCCGGTGTCGCGGTGGTATTCCTGGACGAGGTCGACGGATTCCGCACCACCGATACGTTGAAACCGGTGGGCCCGGCCGCCGACGCCAACGGCAAGGCCACCACCACATGGACACCGGCCAAGAAGGGCGAGCACAAGATCTGGGCCGCCGAATACATTTCGGGCGAGCGGTATTACATCACCTCGGTGACCGTCGGCACCGGGATTCCCCTCGGCCCAGCGTGCCTCGTGCTGCCGTAACCGTATTCCGCTCGGGCGGAGGCTATTTCCCGTCCGGGTGACCGACCACCGCGAGCGCCGTCGTCCAATCCGTCGCTATGGCGTACTGGGCGTCGGCGAGCGCGACCTTCCCGCCGCACACCAGCGTATGTAATTTGTTCTCCACCTGATCTTTCGGATTGTTGACGCCGTCCTTGGCCTGATGCCCCGGCGAGGGCGGTTCGACCCACAGGTTGCGCGGATCGTTCGGGTCGCCGCCGAGCTCCAGCGAGATGAGGTGGTCGTATTCGGCCTGGCCGAGATCGCCGGTGTACGCGTAGGACTGGGCGTTGCCCTTCTTCTCCGTATCGGTGATGCCCTGAGCCGGCCGAATCGATCCCGTGTAGCCCGATTTACAGATCGTCGTCGCGATGTCCTCGGGTGTCACTTTGGGATTCACCGCGCCCGGCGTGCACACCGGGTCGGGCAGCGGCTGTCCGTCGGATGCCTTGCGGTAGTGGCAACTTCCCGGCGCGGGCTGCGCCTGATGGGTGTAATTGGTCGGCCCCGGCCCGACCGGAATCTGGGTATTCTGATGCACCGATGGCGCGGGCCCGAGAATGGGCCGGGTGGACGAGACCGAATTGTGTTGGGCGCAACCGGCGGTCAGCAATATCACCGCGATCGATGCACCCACCAGCATCGGACCGGAAAGTCGAGCATGTAACGATGAATCGGCGCACGCGCCGTCGTTCTCGGCGGTTGCCTGCCGGTAGCGTATTTTCATGTGAACCTCCGCATCAATTGTGCGGTAGGCGTTGATAATTCGCGAGACCGGCGGGTCGGTCTACTTCATCGCGGCGATGTAGGGACGCAGGCCGAGCGTGATATCCGCGCACGCACCCAGCAATACGTCGCGGGCCAAACCGTCGACCGGGGTGCGCAGCAACAGCCGAGTTCCCAGAATCGGCACCGACAGCGGTTCGCCCGCGCGGTCCCACCAGATGTAGGTGTCGTAGAGCTCGTCGACCAGCCGCCCGACGCTCCAGCCGCCGGCGGTGCGGATCACGTCCAGCCTGCCGAACTCCTGATCACCCTTGTCCCGCACCAGCATTCGGAACAGCTCAGGCGTCTTCGGCTCGGCCGGATCCGGCACGAACGTGAAAAGCGTTCCGCCCGTTGCCGCCACCGCCGTCGAGGTGTCGCCGCGCCGAATGGTGGCGATCTCGCCACCGTCGTCGCGGCTGAGCACGGTGGGCGCGGCGGATGCGGACCGCACCCAAACCGCCGACCCGTCCGCGTAGGTGATCCGATGTCTGCCGGTGCCACCGTTCTTGAATCCGAACAGGATTGCCAGCTTCGCACCCATCCCGTCGCCCGCACCCTGCACGCCCTCGGCGAGCGGATCGCCCGGCCCGCTCCGGAAGGTGATCTTCAGCGCATTGGACGTCTTGTGCACGACCCGGCCTTCGATCAGCGTCGAGCCACTCTGCGGGACGGACATTTCTCGATGGTATGGCCGGGTGTTGGGCGCGACGGCGCGATCGCCCGAATCGACCGGGAAACCCGGCGAGTCGGACGAAACGGCCCGTGCGGCAGGCATATCCGCACGGGCCGCCGCCGCTCAGAGCGCGACCGTGATCGCGCCGAGCTGTTCCAGCGTGTGCAGGAACGGTCGAGCGCGGAAAGCCTCGGCCGGAGTGAGCACGCCCGCCTTGCCGGGACCTTCGCCGAATGCGAGCCGGTCGGCGGCCGTCACCGAGGCCAGCGCCGCCGCGCGCCACAGATCGCGCCCGCCGAGGTGCCCGGCATATCCGCCGTGCGCCGAAATCGCCTGCACCGCAATGGTGAATTCGGTGGCCGCCCTGGCCTCGGGATCGACATCGGCGCTGTTGAACACGCCGTCCTCCTCGAAGGTCCGCGCCGTGAGCATCACCTCCACCTCGCGCACCGGCGTATGTCGCGGCACCGTGAGCACCTCCGGATAGGGCACCGGCGCGATCACCCGGCGCGGCCCCAGCGGTGCGGGGAACGGGAATACCGCATTGCGCGGTTCGACGTAGCCGAGCGCGATGGCGCCGTCGGTGAACGAAATGCGTTCGGTCTCCGCGAACAAATGGCGCGCGGTGTTCAATGCGCCGGTGGTGAGCCGCCATCCGGTTATCGAGTAGGCGACCACGAGCCGATCGATCGCACTCAATCCGTCGGCCACCGCCGCGGCGAGCAGATCGCCGAAGCCGCCGCAGAAGCTCATCGACGGAATCATCGTGACGTGCTGGCGCTGTGCCAGCGGTTCGAAATCGAACAGCCGTTTGACGTGATGTGGTTCGAGCGCGTGATCGATGTAGTGGCAGCCGCCCGCGACGGCGGCCGCCGCGACCGGCTCCCCCGTCTCCTTGAACGGGCCTGCGCAGTGGATGAGCACCGTTGCCTGATCGGTGAGTTCGCGCAGCGCGACCGGATCGTCAACGGCCGCGGGATGACTGCGCGCATCCAACTGTTTCGCCAGGTCGTCGAGTGCCTGCCCATCGCGGCCGGACAACACCAGTTGCCTTCCGCGAGCGTGTAGTTCGGCGGCGACCAACCGTCCGGTGTGCCCGGTGGCGCCGTAGATTGCGAAGACGGGATCGGTCATCACAGACCCACTTCCATACCTTCGATTCGTATGTATGTTCGAACGTACGAGCCACAAGGGAGGCGTGTCAAGCTGATTCGGAACATCCCACAACCCCTGCGAGTTACTGTCTTACATGCCAACTACCCTGTCCGACAAGGCCGTTGCCGCGATCAACGGCGGTCTGCTCGCCCACCTCGTCACGGTGAACCCCGACGGATCGCCGCTCGTCCGGTGCGTCTGGACCTTCGCCGAACCCGATGCGCTCACCATCGGCTCGATGGGACTGGACAAGCGCTATGTCCGTAATCTGCAACGGGATCAGCGGGTTTCGGTGTCCTACGAATCGGGGCGGAACGACGCGCACGGGCTCGCCGAATACCTCGTCGTCGAGGGTACGGCGGAGGTCGTCGGACCCGGCGGCCGGGAACTGCTCACCCGGCTCGCGAAGGCGTATATCGGACCGGACTCCCACTCCTTCGAGGATCCGTCGCTGGGGCCCGGTGACCTGATTCGCATCGCGATCAATCGGGTCGGCGGTCACGGTGACTGGGTGAATTGACAAGGGCCAGCACCGCTTCCCTCGGCAACGCGGGTGACCGGTGGCCGTCGCGGCCGGTCATCTCCGCGTTGACGAACAGCGCGTTCAGCACGGCCTCCTCCACCGCGGGCGCCACCGCCGCATAAAGCAGGTCCATGCGGTTCCACGGCAGGACGATCCGGGTTTCCAGCTCGGCGTCCGAAATCGCCCGCGCCGGAAACGAAGTGGCACCGGGGCGATCGTTCGCGGTGCTGAAGGCCAGGAAGATATCGCCGGAGAACACGCTGCCGGTGGTGCCGGTGCGGGCCAGGCCCAGCGGAACCCGCCGCGCGATGGCCTTGCACTGGGCGGCATCGAGCGGCGCATCGGTCGCGACGATGACGATGACCGAACCGGCGCCCGGCCCGGCGATATCCTGCTCGAACCAGTCGTCGGATTCCAGCGGGTTCGGGGTGTCGAGCATTCGGCCGACCGGGCAGCCGGTGATCGTCAGTTCGGCGCGGGCGCCGAAATTGGCCTGCACGAATACGCCGATCGTGAATACCTTTGTACCGAAGGATATCCGGCGCGACGCGGTACCGCTGCCGCCCTTGAATCCGTAACAGTTCATGCCGGTGCCGCCGCCCACCGAACCCTCGGCCACCGGTCCCGGACGCGCCGAATCCAGCGCCGCGCGAACCACATCCGGGGTGACGTGACCGCCGTTGATGTCGTTGAGATACCCGTCCCAGGTCTCCGCGCACACCGGCAGCAACCACTGCCGCGCCAGGGCAGGACGCACCGCGTTGATCCATTCGACCACGCCGATGTGACAGGCGCCGATGGCGTGCGTATTGGAAATCGTGATGGGCGACCACAATTCACCCACCTCGTCGATCCAGGTGGTGCCGGTCATCTCGCCGTTACCGTTCAGCGAGTACCAGCCCGCCGCGCACGGGCGCCCGACCCCGGCCCGCCCGCGCGGCAGGATCGCGGTCACGCCGGTGCGCACCGGCCCCCGCCCGACCACCAGGGGCCCTTCACCTTCGATCAACGTCCGGTAGCCGACCTCGACACCCGGCACATCGGTGATCGCGTTGTGCGACCCCGGCGTTCCCGGCAGTTCGAGTCCGAGCTCGCGAGCGCGCCGACCCGTCGAATCGCTATGCGCCACGGTCATCGCCGGTCACCTCGCCGATCGTCGTTATGGTCGAACAGCCGGTCGCGGTGCGGGCGTAGGAGCAGATCAGCGCGGCGGCGCGGGCGGGCGGCACCGCGCGATTGGGCGTGATGATGTGCAGCCCGTACGCGTCCTCCAGCGCGACCAAATTGTTGGCGATATCGAGCGCGGTTTCGGTGAGCGTGAAATGCCCTTGCGCCACACCGACTTCCAGCACCGCGAGATACAGCGCGACCTGTTTCTCGTACAGCGCGGTGAGCAGTGCGGCGTGCTCGTCGCGGAAGTTCAGGTGGTTGTTGAGCTGATAGAGCGCGACCACCAGCGGATCGTCGGCCGAACTCGGAATGCCCGCGACGATCATGGCGCGCATCTTCGCCCTGGCATCGGCGATACCGGCGACCATCGTCATCCGGTCGGCGAAGAAGCGTTCGCTGGCCTGGCGGTGCACCGCGCGCAGTAGGTTGTCCAAATCGTCGAAGTAGTAGTGCACGGTTCCTGTTGAGACACCGGCGATTTCGGCGACGTCGCGGACCCGCAGCGCATTGACGCCGCGAACCCGGATGGCGCTGAGCGTCGCATCGACGATGGCCGCGCGGGCCGCGTCCTGATTCTTCTTCCTGCCCAACCCGAATCCTGTTAGCTGACTGTCGGTTAAGTGAAGATTAGCCCGTTTTGCCGGTACGGACAGGCGATTACCCGCATTCTTTGATCGATCGTCGAAGAAAGGGGTTGTCATGACCGAACCTCTGCCCAGATACGCCCAGCAGCTTTCCCGCTCGCTGTCCATGCGGGAGAACATCCTCGTGACGCTATCCGCGGTGACCCCCGCGTCCAGCGTTTTCATCATCGCGCCCGCCGTCCTGCTCGGGGCCGGCGGCGCGGCCGTGACGGCATTCCTGATCGCGGCGGCCGCGGCCGTCTTCGTCGGCATGTGCTACGCGGAACTATCCGCGACATATCCCATTGCCGGCGGCGAATATTCTTGGGCCGCAAGGCTACTCGGCAAGTCCGCCGGATTCGCGACCTTTCTGCTCACGCTGGTGACCGGGATGCTGATCATCGCGGTGATCGCCCTCGGCACCGGGTCCTATCTCGGCGTGGTGTGGTCCGGGCTGAGCGGCAAGTGGATCGGGGTCGCGGTGATCGCGGGCACGACGCTGATCGCCTTGCTGAACATCCGCACCAACGCCTGGATCACGGGTATTGCGCTGACCATCGAGATCATCGCCGTCGCCGTCCTGGCCGTACTCGGTTTCGCGCACTACGAACGCGGCCCCGGCGAGTTCTTCCACGCGCGGACAATGGATTCCGGCCACGTGGTCGGGGTGAGCACGGGCGCGCTGGTCGCGTTCGTGCCCGTCGCGCTGTTCGCGTACAACGGTTACGGCCAGGCCGTGTACTACGTCGAGGAGACCAGGAACGCGGCTCGCTCGATCGGCCGGATCATCATGATCAGCCTCGCGATAACCGTCGCGGTCGAGGTAATCCCTTTGGCCGCGGTGGTTTCGGGCGCGCCGAGCATGCCGGGACTGCTCGGTGCCGCCGCGCCGATGAACTACCTGCTCACCAGCCGCGGCGGCGCGGCGATCAACGACGCGGTGAGCGTCGGCATCGCGATCGCCATCATCAACGCGGTCATCGCGATCGTGCTGCAGATCGCGCGGCTGCTGTTCGCCTCGGCCAGGGACCGCTCCTGGCCCGGACCGATCGATGCCGTGCTCGGCGCGGTGCACACCCGGACGCACGCGCCGGTGGCCGCGACCATCGTGGTGGGTGGATGTGCCGGTCTCGCAGCCGCATTCCTGCCGCTGAACTGGCTCATCACCGCGACCGGCGCGGCCGTTGTGCTGGTCTATCTGATGGTCGCGCTTTCGGCGCTGCGGCTGCGCCGCACGGGCGCACTGCCCAGCCGCGGCTACCGGATGCCGCTGTGGCCAGCGCCGCCGCTGATCGTCATCGCCGTCGTGCTCTACGTCGCGTACCGGGTGCTGCTCGACGGCTGGGCCCAACTCGCCGTCGCCGTCGGCACCATGGTGCTCGGCGCGCTGTACTACCTGCTCTATCTGCATCCGCGCCGCGGCGACCGCTGGTCGTTACCGGACCCGATCCACGAGGACTAACGGTCTCGTTGCACCGCGGCCATCGCCTTGCGCGCCGCCACCAGCACCGGATCCCACACCGGCGAAAACGGCGGCGCGTAACCGAGATCCAGCGCGACCATCTGTTCGACGGTCATCCCGGCGGTGAGTGCGACGGCGGCGACATCGACCCGTTTACCCGCGCCCTCGCGCCCCACGATCTGTACGCCGAGCAGCCGCCCGGTGCGGCGTTCGGCGAGCATCTTCACCCGCATCGACGCCGCGCCCGGATAATAGCCGGAGCGGCTGGTGGATTCGATGGTGACCGTGACGAATTGGAGTCCGACGGCCCGGGCGTCCTTCTCGCGCAACCCGGTTCGCGCCACCTCCAGATCACACACCTTGCTCACCGCGGTACCGACGACGCCCGGGAACGTGGCGTATCCGCCGCCGACGCCGGAACCGATGATCTGGCCGTGCTTGTTGGCGTGTGTGCCGAGCGGAATGTGGCGCAGCTCCCCCGAAACCAGATCCAGCACCTCGACGCAATCGCCACCGGCCCAGATATTTTCGTATCCACGCACCCGCATCGCGCGATCGGTGAGCAGCCCGCCGGACGCGCCCAGCGGCAGGCCCGCCTCGCGCGCGAGGCGGGTCGCCGGGCGCACCCCGATGCCGAGTACCACCACATCGGCCGGGATTTCGGCATCCTTGGTGACCACCGCGCGGACCCGGCCATCGCCATCGGTGCGCAATTCGATCACCTCGGCGTCGCCGATCACCTCGATCCCCATGCCGGACATGGCATCTCGCACCAGCGCGCCCATATCCGGGTCGAGCGTCGACATCGGTTCGCCGCCGCGATCGACGACCGTGACCTCGAATCCGCGCTGGATCAGCGCCTCCGCCATCTCCACCCCGATGTAGCCCGCACCGACCACCACCGCCCGCCTGCCGTCGATGCGGTCGAGGGTGTCCAGCAGCGCCTGCCCGTCGTCGAGGGTCTGCACGCCGTGCACCCCGATCGCGTCGATTCCGGGCAGTTCCGGCCGGATCGGCGTCGCACCGGTCGCGATCACCAATTTGTCGTAGTCCGTCCAGGTTTCGGCGCCGGATGCCAGATCCCTGGCCAGCACCCGGCCGCCCGCGACATCGATGGCGATCGCCTCGGTGCGCATCCGCAGGTCGATATCGCGCGCCCGATGTTCGGCCTCGGTCCGCGCGATCAACGAATCCCGTTGCGGCACAGCGCCACCCACCCAGTACGGAATTCCGCACGCGGAATAGGAGGTGAAGCGGCTCCGCTCGAAGACGATGATCTCCAATTCGGCGGCCGTGCGCAGCCTGCGGGCCTGCGAGGCCGCCGACATTCCGGTCGCGTCGCCGCCGATGACCACCAGTCGCTCAGTCATGACACCAACGCTACCGATCAAGATCAGGAACCGGTGAGCGACGGCTCCCTGGTTTCGGCGACCGCTTCCGTCGCGCTCGGCAGCCGCCTACTCGCGGCGAGGTACAGCAGCACCAGCAGCACGCTGAACCACACATAGGTATTGCCGATGACGTGCTGCCACGGTGTCCACGCCAGCTCGCGTTTATCGTCGCCGGGCAGCCAGTCCTGCGGACCGTAGACGAATATCGCGGCGGTCACCGCACTGGTGACATACCAGCCGATGGCCTGTCGCGACGGCAACCGGGTCGCGTAGCCGACCATGGCCAGCAGCGCGGGCGCGATCCACACCCAGTGGTGCGACCACGAGATCGGCGAGAGCAGCAGCGTGAACACCGCGTTGAACGCGAAGGCGAGGGCGGGCATGGCCGCGGCCCTGCGCATCGCCGTCGCGACCAGCAAGAGCAGTACGACGCCGATGGCCAGCCAGATCAGCGTCGAAGTCGGCTTGGTGAAGCCCAACCGCGTCAGCATGCCCTGAATCGACTGATTGGTACGGAATGCCGAACCGCTCAACCCGGACAGATTGCCCATACCGCCGAACCAGTACCGCACCGAAGCGGCGGGCAGCACCGCGAACGCCAGCAGCGTCGCCACCACACCCGATACCGCCGCGGTGGCCGCCGCCTTGTACTCCCGGCGCACCAGGAAATACAGCACGAACGCGGCCGGGGTCAGCTTGATCGCCGCGGCGACGCCCACCAGGATGCCGCGCCGCCAGCGCGGCTTCTCGGTCAGGCAGTCCGCCGCGACCAAGGCCATCGCGATGATGTTGACCTGGCCGAAGTCCAGCGTCTGATGTACCGGCTCCAACAGCATGGCCAGCGGCAGCGCGCACGCGCCGACCAGCAGCGCGGTCCGGCGCGCCGACTCGCCGGGCCAGATCCGGCGCGCCACCAGGTACAGGGTGAGCGCCAGCCCGAGCACCGAGGTGATGAAGAACGCGACCTTCGCGATCCCCCACGGCAGGAAGGCGTAGGGCCCGAGTGCCAGCGCCGCGAACGGCGGATAGATGAACGGCAGCCCGATGCCGAGGGTGGTCGGCGGCAGCGTGCCGTACATATCCCGGCCGTGCCACAGCGCCTCGACGCCGAGACGGTACACCTGTAGATCGATGAAATCGCCGGTGATCGGGTCCAGCGGCCATAGCGGCACGTACTGGTACACCACGGACAATACGACCAGGACGGCGGGAATCAGCCACACGACGGGCCCGAAACGACGGTTCACTGAATTCGGCCTATCGGGGTGGTCACACTAATCATCCGGAGCGACTATACCGACCCGGGTTCCGTCGTTCGAACCGTGGGTCGGGATTGATTTGGCATCGCGTAGCGATTCGATGAGGGGATGGTGGTCGGGTGACGGGTGGGCCTTCCATTACGTTTTGCCGTTTTTCGCACGATCGCTGGCCGGTCGCCGCACACTTGGGCGAAACGCCGTACGAGAGAGGCGTTTTCATGCGGGAGCAGTTATGAATACAGTATCGAGCGGTGACGAGCCTGCGCCGTCGGCCGACGAACGGCGGCTCGCCGAACTCGGCTACAAGCAGGATTTGGCCAGGACCTGGTCCGGTTTCTCCAACTTCGCCATCAGCTTCACCATCGTCTCCATCCTCACCGGCGGCCTCGCCAGTTACGGGATCGGGCTGGCCAACGGTGGGCCGATCACCATGGCATGGGGCTGGCCCCTGGTCTCGGTGCTGGTCCTGTTCGTCGGGCTCGCCATGGCCGAATTGGCCTCGGCGTATCCGACCTCCGGCGGATTGTATTGGTGGGCGGCCGAATTGGGCGGTCCGGTGTGGGGGTGGTTCACCGGCTGGTTCAATCTGATCGGGCAGATCGCGGTCACCGCGGCCATCGACTACGGCGCGGCGGTATTCGCAACCGCGGTGCTGAACGTGATCGGCATCGATATCGGAACAGACCGCACCGCAATATTTCTCGTCTTCGTCGTCATTCTCGTGGCGCACGCGGTGCTCAACGCGATCGGCACCCGGTTGTCGGCGCTGATCAACAATGTGTCCGCGTGGTGGCATGTGGCCGGTGTGCTGATCTTCGTCGCCGTGCTCGGCATCGGGGCGAATCATCACCAGAGCGTCGGATTCGTCTTCACCAAGACCGTGGAGAACAGCGCGATCGGATTCGGCGGGGTCGGGTTCAGTTTCCTGCTCGGCCTGCTGCACGCGCAGTACACGTTCACCGGATACGACGCGTCCGCGCATATGTCGGAGGAGACGCATGACGCGGCGCGCAGCGCGGCCAAGGGCATCATCAACACCATCGTCGTCTCGGCGGTCGCGGGCTATCTGCTGATACTGGCGGTCACCTTCGCGATTCCCAACCTCGACGACGCGTTGAATCCGGATAAGAACAGCGGCTATCCGGTGATCTTCATCCTGCGCAACTCGCTCGACTCGTTCTGGTCCGGGCTGCTGCTGATCATTGCGGCGGTGGCCCAGCTGTTCTGCGGCTACGCGTCGGTGACCGCGGCCTCCCGGATGCTGTTCGCCTTCGCCCGCGACGGCGCGGTGCCGGGATCGGCCTACTGGTCCCGGCTTTCGGCGCGCAAGGTGCCGGTGCACGCGGTGCTGTTCATCTCCTTCTGGGCCTTCGTGCTGCTGATCCCGTCGATGTTGGTGCCCGCCGCGAACGCGCCGACCGCCTATGCCGCGGCCACCTCCGTCGCCACCATCGGCCTCTACATCGCCTACGGCATCCCGATCCTGCTCCGGCAGTGGCACGGCGCCCGATTCGCTACCGGCCCTTGGCAACTCGGTGCATGGTATCGACCGGTCGGCATCGTCTCGCTGGTCTGGATCGTCGCCATCAGCGTGCTGTTCATCCTGCCGACCGACGCCAAGGGCTTCCCGTGGAACGACGGATTCACTTGGAACGCGGTGAATTACGCGCCGATAGCGCTCGTCGCGGTGGTCGGCGCGATCACCGTCTGGTGGCTCGCCTCGGCCCGGCGCTGGTTCACCGGCCCGCGCCGCACCGTCGACGAAACCTCCGTATCCGTCTGATCCGAGTACAGTCGCGCCAATGCGCGACCAACCCGACCTCGCATCCTGGCACGCCTGGCAGGAAAGCCCTTGGGGGCGCCTGCGTTACGCACTCGCGGAGACGAACCTGCTCCGGCATCTGCCGCCGGGCCCGCTGCGCATCCTCGATATCGGTGGCGGCGACGGCGGCGACGCGCTGCGGCTCGCCGCCCACGGCCACCGCGTGACGATCGCGGACCCCAACGGGGCGATGCTTTCCGTGGCCGAAAAACGGGTCGCCGCAGCCGGATTCACGGAAACGGTGCGGTGCCTACCGGTCGCCGCGGCCGAGATCGAGGACGGCGATTTCGATGTGGTGCTGTGTCACAACGTGATCCAGTACTTGGACGATATCGCCGCCGGTGTGCGCACCGCACTCGGGCCGCTGCGCCACGGCGGGGTGTTCTCGATGATCGCGGTGAACCGCGATTCGGTCCCGCTGATCACCGCGGTGCGCCGGCTCGATCCGGCGACCGCGCTCACCGAACTCGATGCCACCCGCCAGCGCAGCGAGGTCTTCGGCGCCGAATTCGCACTGCTCACCGCGGCCGAACTGCGCGGCATGCTCACCGATGCGAATGCGAAAGTGCTGGCGCACTATGGAATTCGCAGTATCTGCGATCTGCAGAGCGATACTGTCGACAAGGCCGATCCGGCCTACTACGCCGATCTGCTGCGCCTGGAGTCGGCGGTGACCGATCGTGCGCCGTATCGGGACATCGCCAGATTATTCCAACTGGTCGGAACCGTTCCGTGAATCCGCTTACGGCGCAGCGAATTTCATCCTATGACCGGTTCTTATATCCTACGACTGCCGATTGATCGCCTCCGTGAACGCCGCCGCGTGCGGGCCGGTCCATTCGAATTCGACCCGCGCCGGTTCCGCCGGTCCGTGATTGCCGATGGCCGGTCCCGGAACGATCGATTCGGCGAGTTCGCGCAGCTCGGAGAACGTGAGCGCGCCACCGCCACGCAGCTGCCAGTGCACCTCCAACAACGGCATCGGTTCCGCGTTGAGCAGCGCGACGAGCAGATCCTCGGTGCCGATGTAGTTGTGGCCGTGTTCGGCCGCGATCTTGGCGGCCCGGCGCAGCGCGATGATCACTCCGGGGGCAGCGCCGGTGATGGTCGTGACGGTGGTGTCCCGGTCGGTGCTGGTCACAGTGGCCCCTTTCGATCGAACAGCTGAATTCAGACCACGCTACCGAACACCGGCGCGCTCCGGTGCCAAGTCTGAAAACCTTATGCCCCACAAACTTTGGCCGACCGATCAATACTGTCGCGGGTTCCGCTGCGGCACAGCGGAACCCGCGCGGCGATCAGACCGGCTCACCGAACCAGCGGGTGAGCGCATCGGCGAGTCCCGCGGTGCTCGCATCGTCGGCCGCCCACGCTACATAACCGTCCGGGCGCACCAGCATCGCGACCGTCGGCTGCGGCAGCACCGGTTTCGCCGTCACGACTCGGACCCGGTCGGACCATTGCGCCGCAATGGATTTCACCTCGGCGGTGGCGGACATATCGAGCAGCACACCGCCGCCGTCGCCGAAGTGCTCGCCGAGCCGGGTGCCGTCGGACAGTTCGAGATCCGGTGCGGCAGCGCCGATGAGCGGATGCCCGCCGCCGAGGTCGTAGCGGTGCAGCACGCCGGAGAGCTTCTTGAAGATGAACGTCGTCCCGTCGGTGGTGCCGATCAGGTCCGACACCACACCGCGCAGCGCGCGGGTGCGCGGATCGAGTCGCATCAAAGCGACCTGCGCCCTTGTCCATTCGAGCACCCACGCACCGATCGGATGCCGCTCGGCGGTGTAGGTGTCGAGCAGTTCCTCGGATACCCGGCCCGCGATCACGGCCGCCAACTTCCAACCGAGATTCACCGCGTCGCCGACGCCGAGGTTCAGTCCCTGCCCGCCGAACGGTGAATGCACGTGCGCCGCATCGCCGGCGAGCAGCACCCGGCCCTTGCGGTATTCGGGTGCCTGCCGGGTGTTGTCGGTGAATCGGGTCGCCGACTTGACGGCCGAAATCTCCACCGGCACACCGGAAACCCGGCGCAGGCTGGCCTCCAGCTCCTCGCGGGTGATCGGCGCGTCCCGGTCGGCGGGCGGGCCGTCGAGCTCGACGGTGAGGAAGCGACCCGGCGTCGGACCGTAGACGTAGATGCCGTTCGGGGTGGACTGCCAGCCGACCCCCAGACCATCGGTGTTGGCGACATCCGCGACCGCCTGATGCCCGGTGATCTCCCCGTCGAGACCCGGGAACTCGAATCCGGCGAGCTTGCGCACCGTGCTGCGGCCGCCATCGCATCCGATCAGCCAACCGGCGCGAATCTGCTTGTCGCCCAATCGGATCGAGACACCGTCGCCCTCGTCGGTGAAATCGATGAGCTCGGTGCCGCGCCACACCGGGATGCCGAGTTCGGCCGCCCTACGCCCCAATATCGCCTCCATCTGCTGCTGCGTGATCAGGAAGGCCTCGCCCGCCGGGCCGATCTCGGTGAAAACCAGGTCGTCCGGATCGATACTGTCGCCGGACAGCATGATGCCCGCGAAGTGGCCGATGATCGGCCTGCGCCTGACGCCCGACCCGTCCACCAGCCCTCGATCGAAGGCGGGACTGAGCGGTTTCCCGGACAGCGAGAAGGTCCGCAAACCCTCCACGGATACCCGCTGCGCGGCCAACAGCTCCGGCAGCAGGCCGCGCCGGTACAGCGCCTGCGCCGTCGGCACATTGATCGCACCCGCCTTCAGCGTCATATCCGGTTCCGCCAGCCGCTCGACCACCAGCACCTTCACCCCGGCAAGCCCGAGTTCACAAGCCAACGTCAACCCGACCGGCCCCGCGCCGACCACCACCGCATCGAATGTCTCATTCATGAAACCCACTGTGCTGGGCCCCGATTGCGATCGTCTTGCACCGGCTTACACCGCGCTTGCGTGCACCCGGGCGCGCGGACGCGGACACATGCTGGTAGGCTGCTACCCAGGCGTCGATCGCCGATTCACCCGAGCCGGGCCAGTTCTCCGAGGTATGTGTAACCGCGAGTTACAGTAACTCTCGTACGCGCGGCCTCGGCCGGAAGGTAAATCCGAGCAGTCGCACCGCGTCTTCGAACCGCATTGCCTGTACGCGGTGTGCACCCATAGAGACGGGGGTGCTCGCTGGAGAAGCGATGGTCATGATCGACTCCGGCCATCGGATCACATTCGTCCGAATGGACGATTGCCCTCGATGTACCACAGAACGAAATTCGGTGTGGATTGGCGAGTTTTTGTCAGGCGCTGACGCAACCGGCGGGGGCGGGTAGTTTCCGTATTCGCCCGAACGGATTACCGATGAAGAAGCGCGGCGGTGTCCGAATCGGCAGCGATCGCAACACCTCTTGACCTCGGTAAATACCGACCAGTTCGCAAATTGTTCGCCCGCATCCGATGAATACTGAATCCCATTTCCAATGGCAGGACCATCGAATCCGCAGGGCGCGCGACACATTCGAATTCGTTCGCCGCGGACGCGGACTACCGATCGCTGTCACGGTTCGGTCGCCGCGTGGAGTTTGCCCCGCCCGATCGGCGGTCGACGAGTACGGTATACCCGCGCAAACATGGGTGAGCCGTACCGGTGGAAAGGCGGGGCGCGACATGAACGGGCCGTATTCACAGTGGGATGCCCGGAATTCGTCGGAACATCTAACGCTGGCCGCCCACTACCGCAGCGCCGACCCGATCCGCTGGAACGGCAGCATGGTCTACCCGATGTACACCGAGCAGATCGCCGGCGATCCGGCCCTGGTCACGCTGACACTGCTGTCGGCAGCGCCGCCGCTCGGCGTGCGCGGACTCGGCATCGGAATGTCCATGGTCGACGCCTATGTGGGGCTGGACGGGCGCAGACTCGGCGGCGTCGACGTCTGGAGCGACGCGCTGGCCACCGGCATCACCTTCGAACTGGTGCCGACCGAGCCGAGCGCCATGTTCACCCTGACACCGGTGTGGGTCGACGCCGACGGCACACAACAGTCCTGGACCGGCAATTACGGCATCCTCGTCGAACCGACGCCGAGCGGTTCGCTGGTGCTGTGGTGCAGCGTCGGCGCGGGACCGGCCAACTTCGCCAACCTCGTCGTCGAATTGTCCACCGGCAAAGGTGAATACGAGGTCGGTGCGGATACCGACGCCCACACCCATCCGCAGCCCGTTGTCACCGTCGACGACGAACCCGCCGATCCCGGCTACCGCAGCGCCCTCTACGACCTCGGCGTCGCCATGTACAGCCGCGGCGAGGAGGAGCACGCCTGCGGGCTCTGGGCGCAGGCCGCCGAGGCCGGACATGCGGGCGCCGCATACGATCTCGGCGTCGTCCGGTTCCGTCGCGGCGATCTGGCCGCGGCCGAACACTGGTGGCGCACCGCCGCCGACCGCCGCGAATCCCGTGCCATGTCCGGGCTCGCCGAACTCCTCGACCGCCAGGGCAACCACGCCGAGGCCAGGGTGTGGCGCGCCTGCGCGGCCGAGGAACGCTCCACCGATCAACCGGTGAACTAGCGCCTGCGCAGCTTCCGATACAGCGTCAGCCACCTGTCCGGCGCGACCAACCCGACCGGCACATCCGTACCGATTCCGGCCGCCGCGCACGCATCGCGCACGGCCCCGGCGGGATAGCCGCAGCGCAGCGAACGTGCAAGGGAGCCACCGACTCCCGAGAATCCGAGCTCGACAGTCCTTTGGTAATCCCGGAAGTCGGCCATCGGGAGCAGCGGTTCGCGACGCCTGAGCAGCAACAGCACACCGGCATCGACCCGCGGTACCGGATCGAATGCGAACCGGCTCACCTTGGGACCCAATTCCATTGTCACCCAAGGCCATTGGCCAACAGTGAGTCTGGTCCAGCGCCCGTACGCGCCGGCGTACTTGCGCGCGAACTCCAGCTGGGTGAGCAATGTGGCCGAGGTCAGCCGACGCGCGGCCAGGCACCAGCGCAGGATATCGGTGGAACTGCCGAAGGGAATATTCGCCACGACGGCGAACGGCTCGCGCGGCACCGGTGCGGCTCGAAAATCCATGTGGTAGCACCGGATTCGCGGATCATCGAGGTATCTGTCACGCAACAGCGCCGCGTAGCCGGGATCCTTCTCATAGGCGAGCAGACGGCGGCAGCCGACCAGCTCCCTGGTCAAAATCCCTGCGCCGGGGCCGATTTCGACGACGAGATCGTCGGCCCCGACCCCGGAGGCCCGCACGATCGCGCGGGCGATACCGGTATCGGTGAGGAAATTCTGGGAAAGCCTTTTACGGGTGCGCACCCCGGTTTCGCGGGCATGCGGCAGCGAACGATGACGGGACATGGGTGTCCTCCAGAAACGGAGCGGTCGAATCAGGAAAGGTGTGATTCGCCCGGACCCATGCCGGGGCAGCGGTGATCAGCTGTGGATGACGGTGCGATGCCCCGGCCGAGTCCGGGTCGCCGCGCGCAGTCGGATACAGAACGCGCACACGGCGTACGCGCCGTTGATCCCTGGACTGCCTCCCATGTCCGCAAACCTACGGCAGGCGCCGCCTGCCGGGAAACCTATTTATTCGGCCGAGATCGACTGACTTGTCACCGCATCGGATTACCATGCGAAAATGGCGCGTCCCGCATCGCCGGGTGTTCGGGCGACGGTGGAATCGGGTCCGTCGCCGGGCGATTCGCTGGGCGGGGTGGCCGAGGTCGTCGAGCGGTTCACCGACGCGTGGCGTGACGCGGATACGCCGCCCCCGCTGCTCGATTACCTCCCCGACTCCCCCGCGGTCCGCCGGGTCACGCTGATCGAGCTCATCAAGATCGATCTGGCCAATCGGTGGTCGCGCGGAACCGAGCCGAAACGCCTCGCCGACTATGTCCGGGAGCTGCCCGAGCTGAGCACCTGGCCGCTGCCGCCGGATCTGATCTACGAGGAGTTCCATCTGCGCAGGCGGGCAGGCGGCGACGTCCGGGTCGTCGATTACACGGCCGCGTATCCGGAACAGGCGCAACAACTTTCGGAAATGCTGGCCACCGACGACTATCGGAGCACGCTGCTGAATCCGGGCGAGCCCGCCGGATTGGACGAGTTGGAGCCGGGCCGGACGATCGACGATTTCGACCTGATGACCGGGCTCGGCCGCGGCGCGTTCGCGCGGGTTTTCCTGGCGCGCCAGCGCTCGATGCAGCGGCTGGTGGCGGTGAAGATCTCCCGGGATCGCGGCGCCGAACCGCAGACGCTGGCCCAACTGGACCACGACTATATCGTGCGGGTCTTCGATCAACGGGTGCTCCCCGGGCGTCTCCGGCTGCTCTATATGCAGTACGTGCCGGGCGGCACGCTGTTCACCGTTCTCGAAAAGATCAGGCGCACACCACCAACCGAACGCAGCGGGGCGCTGCTGCTCGCCACGGTGGACGAGGTGCTCGCCGCGCGGGGCGAGATCCGTCCCGCCGAATCGGCGGCCCGCACCGAGCTCGCGACACTGTCCTGGCCGGAAACCGTCGCCTGGCTCGGCCGCCGGATCGCCGTCGCGCTCGACTACGCGGGGCATCACGGCGTGCTGCACCGCGACGTCAAACCGGCCAATGTGCTGCTCACCGCCGAGGCGCTGCCGAAGCTCGCCGATTTCAATATCAGCTTCAGCGGCAATGTCTCCGGGGACAGCCCGGTGGCCTACTTCGGCGGTTCGCTGGCCTATATGTCGCCCGAGCAACTGGCGGCCGTGCATCCGGACCGGCCCGCCACCGCCGCCGATCTCGACACCCGAAGCGACCTGTACTCGCTGGCCGTGGTGCTGTGGGAATTGCTCACCGGCACAAAGCCGTTCGGCGAGGAGGTGGCCGAAGGCGGAGACCGCACCGCGCTCGACGGCATGCTCGAGCGCCGCGCCGCCATCCCGGAATCCCTCCCCTACGAACAACTTCCGCCGGACTGCCCGCCCGCGCTGCGCCGGGCGCTCACCAGGGCGCTCGAACCGGATCCGGGGCGGCGCTGGCCGAGCGGCGCCGATTTCGCCCAGCAGCTCGACGTATGCCTGGACGCACACGCCCGCGATCTGGTGGACCCGCCGCCACGCAGCTGGCGGCTGCGCGCCCGCCTGCTGATGCATCCGATCATGGCGCTGGCCATCGGCGTGCCGAACGCGCTGGCGATCCTGTACTCCTACAACCATATCCGGACCCTGATCATCGACAGGCTGGACGCGGGGGCACAGCGCCGCTTCATCGAATACGCGGTCACCACCTACGCCGTCTGCTTCGCCCTCGGCGTGCTGGCCTCGAACGTGCTCATCGCCAGGCTGTGGTCGATGACGCTCGGCCTGCGCCGCGGAAAGACCTACGACACAGCGACTCTCGCGCGTGCACGCGCGGACACCCTGCGACTGAGCGCGCGCATCGAGCTGATCTGCCTGGCGCTGTGGGTGCTGGCCGGGGTGTTCGTTCCGGTGTCGGTCGAATTGTCCGGCAACCACATACCCGCAGGTTCGTACGCGCATTTCTTCCTCACCCAGCTCGTCTGCGGCGCGATCGCCGTCGCGTATCCGTATTTCCTGGTGAGCTGGTACGCGGTGCGTTCGGTGTATCCGATGTTCCTGCCGCACGGTGGTCCGGGCCGTCCCGATTCGGTCCAGCTGAGCCAATTGGACCGGCGCAGTACGCATTTCCTGGCCGTCGCCGCCGCGGTGCCGCTACTCGGCGTCGCGGGCGCCACCTTCGTGCCCGCGACCGACCTGCCCGCGGTGCTGGTGCCCGTGCGGGTGCTCGGGGTGGGCGGCGCGCTCGCCTTCGTCGGCGTCTACTGGGTATTCCGTTCGCTGGAACGGGATTTGGCCGCGCTGCGGCGGATCGTGCGACGCTGACGCTCAACCCGGCTGAATCAGCGTGCGCTTCAGTATCTTTCCGGTGGCGTTGCGGGGCAGCGCGTCCAGGAAGGTGACATCGCGCGGCACCGAGAAGCGGCTCAGCCGGTGCCGGATGTAATTGCACACCATCTCCCGGTCCAGCCCGAAACCCTCCCGGGTCACCACGAAAGCCGCCAGCCGCTGGCCGTATTCGGTATCCGGCACCCCGACCACCGCCACCTCGCTGACCTGCGGCAGATATGCCAGCGCCTCCTCGACCGGGCGCGGGAAGACGTTCTCGCCACCGGAGATGATCATCTCGTCGTCGCGGCCCGCGACATACAGCAGATCGTCCGCGTCGAGATAGCCCAGATCGCCGGTGTCGAGCATGCCCGCCGATTCGGTGGGCGGTGTCGCGTCGGTGTACCCGTCGAACAGCATGTGGTTGCTGACGAAGATGCGTCCGGTGACGCCGTGCGGCACCGGACGCAGATCCTGGTCCAGCACGGCGAGTTTGGTGCCGAGCGGCGGACGGCCCGCGGTGGTCGGCGCGGCGCGCAGGTCGGCCGGGTCGGCGATGGTCGCCCAGGACACCTCGGTGGAGCCGTAGATGTTGTAGAGCACGTCACCGAAGGTGTCGAGGAACCGCTGCACGACCGGACCGGCCAGCGGCGCACCGCAACTGGCGACGATGCGCAGACTGGACGTGTCGTAGCGGGCGCGCACGTGCACCGGCAGATCCAGGATGCGGTTGACCATAACCGGCACCACGATCATCGAGGTCACCCGCTGTTCGGCGATGAGCCGTAGGCAGTCCTCGGCGTCGAATCGCTCCGGCAGCACGACGGTGGCCCGGATCGGAGTGCTGATCTGCAGCGCCGACAGACCCCAGGTGTGGAACAGCGGCGCCGGGATGAGCATGGTCTCGTCCATCCGGAACGGGATCCGGGACAGCAGCGCGGCGATGGTGCCGAAACCCTTGGGCTGCGGGCGTTTCGCGCTTTTCGGGGTGCCGCTGGTGCCGGAGGTGAGCACGATCAGCCTGCCGGGATGGGGCGGCCGGGTGAACCGCGGGGAATCCAGTGCGATCAATTCCTCGACCGTTGTCGGACCGGCGCCGGTGCGGCGGGAAGTGGCGAATTGATGAATCTCCGGAGCGAGATATTTGATCAGCGAACGGTATTCGTCGTCGACGAAAATCGCGGCGAGTGAATGCCTTTCGACGACCTCCTCAATCTGAAGTGCCGACAGTCCAGTATTCAGCAATACCGTGTCGACACCCAATTTCCCTGCGGCGACCATGGTTTCGACCATTGCCACCCGATTGCGGGATAGCAGGCCGACGGCATGTTCGGGCCCGAAACCCAATGCGGCGAGCGCACCGGCGAGCCGGTGCGTCCGCTCGTGCACCTCGGCGAAAGTGTAGGTGGCGTCACCGTCGACGATCGCGGGCCGCCCCGGGGTGTACGCCGCCGCGGCCGCATATCCGCCGGCCAGCGTGAAACCCCATTTGGCCAGTCCGCCGAGCTGTTTCAGCCCGCGATCGGGGCGCAGGCTGCGCACGACGCCGGTGGTCATCAGCTGCTTGTAGATGCCGACCTGCAGCTTGGCCTGCGAATCCTCGCCGTTCACCAGCACCGAATCCGGGGTGCCCGCCGCGGCGGCCGCCACCCGGGCCAAACCCGCACGGGTCCAGGCGATCACGGCGTCGCGACCATGACCCGCGATGGCCTCGTGCACCCGGCCGACACCGATATAGGTGACGGTGATCTTGGTCTGCCGATGGTCGCCGCGCAATCGGACCGAGGCGAATCCGCCGTGGCTCGGGCACCGTAGCTCGAAGGTTTCCGGTTCTTTGCCGATGGCCAGATGTACCGGGGGCAAAGCGATTTCACCTTTGGATCCGGCACGGATCAACAGCAGCGGATGCGGCTCGGCGGATTCCGCGCGTTCACAGACACCAACCCACTGGAACATTCGCGAATAGGTCTGCGGATCCATGAGCAGATCCCAGATAACCTTGCGCGCGACAGCGAACTCCGCATCGACAGTGATGACATCGGTTACCAATGGCGTGCATTTCTGGTCGGCCGACCCGTCCCCAATGGATCGGCATCGTTATGTATTTGTACCCACCGGTAACACTACGGTCAAGTAAGTGTCGCCGATCTGTCGAATTGCCTTCGCGTATACCGGCCGGTTGGGCGTCGCGCACATGGCGACGCACCGGCCATCAGCATCAACAACCGGTCGGTTCGTGTCGTTGCGGCGGTGTAAGCGGGCTCGACACCGCGCGGCTCATGGCACCATCCAGGACAGCACGGGTGTCGACTGGAGGACGACCAGCACGCACATGCCCGCCAGGAACAGCAGGCTCCAGCCGAGTACCCGCCGGAATATGTCGCCCTCCTTGCCCGGCAAGCCGACCGCGGCGGCCGCGATGGCCAGGTTCTGCGGCGAGATCATCTTGCCGAGAACGCCACCGGAGCTGTTCGCGGCGGCCAACAGAGTCTGCGACAGGCCCGCCTTGTCGGCGGCGGCCACCTGCAACGCGCCGAACAGCGAATTGGACGAGGTGTCCGATCCCGTGACGGCGGTGCCGAGCCAGCCGAGTATCGGCGACAGCAGTGCGAACACCCCGCCCGCCCCGGCGAGCCAGGCGCCGAGCGTGATGGTCTGGCCCGAGGCGTTCATGACGTAGGCCAGGGCCAGGACGGCCAGCACCGTCACGATCGCCCAGCGGAGTTGGCGCAGCGTTGCGCCATAGGCGCGCAACGCTTTCGGGATGGATACCGACAGCGTCGCCATGGTCAGCAGTCCCGCCACCAGTATCTGAGTACCGGGTGAGGTCAGGAGATTCAGCGTGAAGGTGACCGAACCGAGTTGTGCGCCTTTGGCATTGAACAGATGCAGGCCGGGCCAGGCGAATTTGCGGGTCGCGTGATCGAGCAGTGTTTTGATCGGCCCGATCTGCCCCAGACCGAAGACGGCGATGATGATGAGGTACGGCGCGTAGGCGCGAGCGATCTCCCGCCGCGAATCGGGCTGCTCCACGCGGCGCGTGCGGTCATCCGGCGCGACCTCCGTGGCAGGGGCTGCACCGGTTCCTCTGGACGCGACGTCCGCGGCGGTTCCTCCGGGCGCGACCTCCGCGGCAGCGACCACACCGGCTTCAGGCGCGACGTCCGCCACGGCAACCGCGCCGACCCGCGCCGGATCGGCTGCCGCTGGCGCGGGTCGCCGCACCCGCAGAAATACGACGACGGCCGCCGCGGAGACCAGGGCGGCGACCACATCGGCGAGCGGCACCGAAACGAAATTCGCTGTCGCATACTGCGCGAGCGCGAAGCAGACACCGCAGACCACGGCCACCGGCCACGTCTGCCGTATCCCGTTCTTGCGGTCGACGATGAAGACGAGCACCAGCGGAACCAGCACCGACAGCACCGGAGTCTGCCGTCCGACCATCGCCCCGAGCGTGTCGGCGGAATGGCCGGTCACCGCGCCGAGCGTGACGATCGGCGTCGCCATCGCGCCGAATGCGACCGGCGCGGTATTCGCGGTGAGCGCCAGGACGGCGGACTTCATCGGCGCGAATCCGAGGGCGATCAGCATGACCGCGGTGACGGCGACCGGGGTGCCGAAGCCCGCGAGCGCCTCCATCAGCGCGCCGAAGCAGAACGCGATGAGGATGGCCTGCACCCGCTGGTCGTCGCTGACACCGGCGAACGATCGGCGCAGCACGTCGAAATGCCCGGTGGCGACGGTCATGTTGTACAGCCAGATCGCATTGATGACGATCCACAGAATCGGGAAGAACCCGAACGCCGCACCCTCGGATCCGGCGAGCAGCGCCTGGCCGACGGGCATTCCGTACACCCAGATCGCGACGATCAGCGCTGTGCCCAGCGCCACCAACGACGCGATCCACGCGGCCCACCGCAGCACCCCGAGCAGCGCGAAGAGCACCAGCAGCGGCAGCGCCGCGACGAGCGAACTCCACGCGAGTGAATGGGCCAGTGGATCGAGCACTTGGTGATACATCGCGAAACCTCCAGAACCGAGCAGAGCCCGAGCACCGGTCCGAGTAGCCACCGAGCTACGGCGGGTGGTCGGCCGGTACCCGGCAGGTGAATTCTGGTCAACTGCCGGGTGTTCGGTGGTTTGTTTCGCGACAACGCGGTCGGATCAGCGCCGCTGGAGCCGATCTACCGTGGCCGTGACGAGCGATGCCAGCAGGTCGGCGTAGCGGTCGATCGCGGCCGGGTGCGCGTCGAAAAACCAGGACGGGTCGATCAGTTCGGCTTCCATGAGGTAGAAGTCGCGGCCGTGGCAGATGCCGTCGACGCGGGCGTACGCGGCCTGGTGCGGTAGCGCGTCGAGCACGGCCCGCAGCTGCGGGAGCAGCCAAGCCGGAGGTTGTCGAGGCGCACAGCTACCGCCGTATCGGTGCTGCACCCGATAGTCGGTCGCGGCAGGCCTTTTGAGGACCGCATGGCTGAGGGTCCCCGCGTAGAAGCTCGCCGACCACTCACCTTCGATATTTATCTCCGGCATGAACCGTTGGACCAGTGCGCCGCTCGACTCGAGGATCGTATCGAGGTGCTGTTGGTGTCGATCCGCGTCGGGAGGGCCGACGCGGATGGTGCGGTATCCGCAGGCCGATACCGACGGTTTCACGACGGCATCGGTCCAATCGTTGGCGCGCAGGATGTCCGAGAGCCGGGCCGAGGCGCCGGCGTCGACGAAAGCCGTTGGAATGATGCGGATCCCGCGCTCGGCGAGGTCACGCAGATAGCGTTTGTCGCTGTTCCAGCGGACGAGTTCGGGCGGATTCCAGATGGGGACGGCGGTGCGCTCGATCCGTTCGAGCCAGCGGAGGAATTCCGGGTAGCGTTTGTAGTATCCCCAAACCCCGCCCACCACAATGGCTTCGAACCCTGTCCAGTCGATCGCGGGGTCGTCCCATGGGACGTGGTGCGCGTCGAGACCGCGGGCGCGCAGCGCCGGCAACAGACCCGCATCCTCGGGTAACAGCGTCGGATAGTCCACACAGGTGGCGAAGGCCAGCCGGGGTCCGCACCGGTTCATGGCACGGCTCCTTTCCAGAGTTCAGCGGGTCATGTTGCATGTCAACGGCATTCGATCCCCCGGCTCAGGCTAGTCTGGCACGGTGATGGAACTGGGCGAGGTGGCGCACTCGTTGGACGACGCACCTGCCGACGGACGTCCGCTGCTGATTCTGGTCAACAGTGGCAGGAATGCCGCCTACCGGGGTTGGACGCTGCGGAGCCTGGCCGAGCGGTTTCGCCTGTGGCTGTTCAGCATTCGGCCCGCGAGCTGGGAGCGGCCCTACGTCGTCGGACAGACGCTGGTCGATGTGCTCGATGTCGAGGCGGCCGTCGACGCCGCGCACCGGCTTCGGGCGAGCTACCCCGTTTCCGGCGTCCTGTGTTATGACGAGATGCGGATCACCGCGGCGGCCACTCTCGCCGAGCGGCTGGGCGTGCCGACCAGTTCCGCGGATTCGGTCCGTGCCTGTCACGACAAAGCGATGCTGCGGCACAGCGCGGGTGGGGTGGCCTCGATTCCGGTCGATGACGTTGCCGCGGCATCGGCCGCCGCGGAGCGGATCGGGTACCCGGTCATCGTCAAACCGCGGACGCTCGCGGCCAGTGAAGGCGTCGTACGAGTCGATCACGCCGATCGGATCGCGGATGCTTTCGGATTCGCCGCCGCGGCGTACGGCAACTTCGGCGCGACGGCAGGCCACGGTGGTGTGCTCGTGGAGGAGTACCTCGACGGTCCGGAGATCACCGTCGACGCGGTGGTGTGGCGCGGAGAGGTTGTGCCCGCGTTCATTTCGCACAAGCGCCAAGATTTGGCGCCGACCTTCGAGGAGACGGGTCATCTGGTGGTCGCGGAGGATCCGCTGCTCGCCGATCCGGACATCCTTCGGATCGTCCAACAGGCGCATACCGCGGCCGGTTTCGAGCATGGCGTGACCCATACCGAGGTGCGCCTCACCGAATCCGGTCCCAAGCTGATCGAATTGAACGCTCGGCTGGGCGGAGATCTGATCACCTATGTCGGTCTGCTCGCCACGGGTATCGACCTGGCGCTGGCCGCCGGACAGTTGGCGGTGGGCGAAGCACCGGATATCCGGCCCCGCCGACGAGCCGCGGCGGCGGTGCGATTCTTTTATCCGCCATATGATCTCATCGTCGACGATATTCGCGTCCACACCCAGCTGCTGCCGAAGCGGACCTGGTCGGTGACACCGCTCGCCGAACCGGGAACCGAGCTGCGCCGCCCACCCCGGGCCTTCGTGAAAGGCCGGGCGGCAATGGGATTCGTCATCGCCACCGATGCCGACGGCTGCGACGAGGCATTGCGTGACATGTCCGCGGCCATCGAGATCAAAGGACGACCGATTTCCTAGTGGGAACCCGTTTTTCGCTCTTCCCGACCTATCCAGGAATTCGATGGTGAACAACGTCGTCGTGATGACCGACTTCGGCTCGACCGAAGGCAGCCGAATACCGCTGGCCCGCGCGGTGCGGCTACTCACCGGCAGCGCGCCCGAGGTGCTCGACGCCCGCCACTTCTACGACGGCGGCAAGGGGCACGTTCGGATGGACGGGCCGACACCGGTTCTGGAGGTGCCCGCCGACGGCATCCGGATCCGGCCGACGGTTCTGATCATCTACGAGATCCCGCCGGGAGATCGGCACCGGCTCAGCCGCTTTCAACACACGATCCGGCACAGCGGCATCGCCTGCCTCGGCGCCGACGCCGACGCGTGGCGCAACGCCACCGATAAGCAGTGCACCGTCGAGCGATTCGCGGCGGCGGGTATCCGGCAGATGGAGTCGGTAGTGCTGCATCGACCACGACCCGCCGATGCGGAGGAGGTGTTCGATCGGCTGGGCCGCGACGTATGGGCCCGCCCGGCAACGGGTTTGGGTGGTCGCGATGTCTTCCACATCACCGGCGTCGAACAACTCCACCGCGTTGTCGCGCGATACGCGGCGGGTGGACAGAAGTTTCTGCTGACTCGCGATGCCGGAAATTTCGATGCGCGCGGACTGCGCCATCAGTACCGCGTGGTCGTACTCGGTGATCGGGTGTTGCGGGTCTGCGAGCATGTGCAGCCCGACCCCGACGCGCCGTGCAACGAAGCGCAAGGCGCCCGCTCGGACCTGTTGTCGCCGAAGGCATTACCGCCCGCCCTGGCCGAGCTGGCGATCGACGCCACCCGATCGCTCGGACTTCCCCTCGGCGGTGTCGACCTGGCCGCCGAGAACGGCGGCGTGGTATTCGAGGTGAACGTGCACCCCGTATTGACCGGCGACCGTGGATTCGACACGGTCACAATCCCTTTCGTTCAGGCGCATCTGGACGGCGGGCCATCCGCCGAACCCGGATCGCGGGAATCATGGATAGGAGGCCGCGGGTGACCACGGTCGGAATCTATTACGGCGGCCGCTCGCACGAACATATCGTGTCCGTCGAAACGGCCAACGCGCTCATACCGCTGCTCCGCCAGCCGGGCCATGACATCGCCTGGATATACGTCAGCGAACAGGGGCGATTGCTCGTCGGAGACACCGCCGCGGTCGATGCCCGAATCGATTCGGCCACGCCGGTCGAGCGGCTGCACGAGCTGCCCGAGTACCACATGATGCTCTCCGCCGGCCGAATGCGTCTCGTTCCGGTGCACGGCGGCCACCCGGATATCGATATCGACATCGTGCTGCCGCTGTTCCACGGAGCGATCGGTGAGGACGGCAGCATCCAGGGACTGTGCCGATTCTTCGGCGTGGCATGCGCGGGACCTACGCTGCTCGGCGCCGCCCTCAGCCTCGACAAGGTCATCTGCAAGACGATCGCCGCGCAGCACGCAATCCCCATCGGGCCGTACACCGTCGTGCAGACCGCCGATCCCGACCTCGACGCGCTCACCGCTATCCTCAACGGCCCCTACGTGATCAAGCCACGATCCCAAGGATCCTCACTGGGTGTCTCGTTCGCCGCCGACCGGCACGAACTCGAGCGGGCGATCGCCGAGGCGCGCCGATTCGGACCCGACTGCCTGGTCGAACAGTATGTACAGGCCATGGAGGTGCACTGCTATGTGCTGAAAACCGGGACCAGGACCAGGGTTTCGCTCGTCTCGGGCAAAATTCCGCCCGACCGTATCTACAGCTACCCCGACAAGGTCCGGACCCCGCACGGGGTACGTCGCCTCGCCGGCGACGATTTCGCACCCGACCTGGTCCACCGCATCCAGCAGTCGGCGCTTCGCATCGTCGGACTGCTCGACGGTCACGGTTTGGCCAGACTCGATTTCTTCCTCACCGACGCGGGTGATCTGCTGTTCAACGAGATCAACTCGATTCCGGGCCTGCGCCGCAACGCGGCATACGGCTCGTTCAACTCCTGGGCCAACCACGGGCTCGAATTCGCCGACATCATCACCGAACTCATCGACGACCAACTCGCCCCGCGACCGGCAGCGCCCGCCTGAGTCCGGATACTGGTCCATATGCCGCTTCTCACCGAACCCGTCGTGCCGGCGGGCAACCTCGCGCGCTTGGCGCAGCCGTCGCTGAAGGTCGACGAACTCGTGTTACGCCCTTGGCAGCCAACGGATGTGCGCGCCGTTGTCGCGGCCTATGCCGAACCTGATATCCAACGGTGGCACATGCGATCGATGACCGGCGAGGAGGCGAGCAGTTGGATCGCCCAATGGCCGCACCGCTGGACGGCCGAGAGCGGCGCGGGGTGGGCGGTGACCGACGGCGCCGACGTCCTGGGTCAGATCAGCCTGCGGAAGCTGGTTCTCGCCGAAGGGTTGTCGGCAATCTCGTACTGGGTGCTGCCATCGGCCCGGGGACGCGCGGTCGCGAGCAGGGCACTATCCGAATTGACGAGATGGGCTTTCGACGAGCTCGGCCTTCACCGCATCGAAGTCGCCCATTCCACCTCGAATCCGGCATCGTGCCGGGTGGCCGAGCGCGCCGGATATCCGTGGGAGGGCACCAAACGCAGGCAAGCTCGACATGCCGACGGGTGGCACGATATGCATCTGCACGCTCGGCTCGCGGATGATCATCCTGCTTGACGGTCGAGCAGGCGAATAGGTCCCGACGAGCAGCGCTCCCCAGTACTAGCTGATACTTGCTATTCGACTGGCATACAACGCAATTGGGGAGACTTCGGTGCAGTGCACGGTGCTACGCTGCCATCGAGTTCGAGGACAGGAGGGGCAATGCGCGGATCTGATCGGCGAAAGTTACGGCCCGGCAGTGTATTCGGGAAATTCGGGTCGAATATCGTTGCATTGGCATTGCTTTCGGTGGCGATCTCGGCGGGACCATCGACCGCACCGGCACGGGCGGCGGAGGGCGATCTGACCTGTCAGGCGAAGGCGACGTTCATCTTCGACCCCAACCCGCTGTCCTACTACGACACCTATCTCACGCCCTCCGGCACGGTCGACCTGGGCGCGAATGCCGATACGGGCACACCGTGCACATCGGACACCGGGGCGACGATGTCGGGCGGCACGTTCACGCTGGATCCGTTCGGCGCCGTATTCAGTTGCACACACGCCGATCTCACCGGCACCGGTGCCATCGCCTGGAACAACGGCAATCCGGCCAGCTCCATCAAATGGCATCTCACCATCACCGTGCGCGGGGACCGAACCCTGACCGCCGAGGTCGTCGCGGGACCGCTCCAGGGCGATACCCTGACGATCTCTCCCGGAAACGTTACGGCCGACGGTGATTGCGCCGGATACATCCGCAAACTGCAATTCGACGACGCCACAATCACATTCCAGTGAGGCACGCCTATCGACGGTTCCCGACTCGCCGCATGTGCACGTCTGTGAACCCGTCCCGGCGCACCGATCGGACGATGCTGAAACCCAACTTTTCCGCCACCCGCCGCGACGGCGCGTTATCCGTCGTCGTCATGATCTCGACCGGGTGATCCGGCCACGCCCGCTCGGCCCAGGCCACCGCGGCCGCCGCCATCTCCGACGCGAAACCTTTCCCCCATGCGCTCGGCCGGAAACGATAGTAGAGGTTCAACAGCCGCTCTCCGTCCCGCACCGTGACCCGCAATCCACCGAACCCGATGATCCCGCCCGCCGGGGCCACTTCGACCGCTTCGACCGCCCAATACCCGATGCCGTGTTCGGCCCAGTCGCGCAACCAGATTCGGAACAACTCGACGGATTCGTCCACGGATCGCGCCCGATCCGGCCGGAACACATTAGCCGCCGGATCACCGTGAATCTCCACCATCACCGGCAGATCACCGTCCACCACCTTCCGTAGCACCAACCGGTCGGTACGTATCAACTCCGGCGCACTGTCCACCATCAACGCAGCCTAAGACGACCACCCCGCCCTCGTCACACCGTTTTCCTCGCACTTGCCGGTCGGTCGGCCCGATAGCCCCGGCCCGGTCAATCGATCGGGCGCGCGTCGCGGAGGATCGCGTCTACCGTTTCGTCGACCGTCGAATCGGAAGTGTCCAGCCATAAGCCGATTCGTGGGGTGTTGTCGCGGAGTCCGGCGTCGAGGTCGGCCACGCTGAAGACACCGTATGCCTTCTTCGCTCGGCCCAGCTCACGGCGTGCCACCACTTCCGCGCGTGGCGCGAGTACGACGACGTAGCGGGGGCGGGTTCGGATCCGGTCCACGAACCACGCCAGTTCCGCGCCCAGTGCCACGTCCTGGACGATCGCGGTGAACCCGTTGTCCGCGTAGGCATCCGCGGTTCGGGCCGCCAGTTGATAGCGCAATCGCAGCTGCGCCAACGCATCCGGGGTCGGGTCGGGGGACATCTCCGCGCGGCCGTTCACCACGAAACGCCGGAACACATCGCCGCGCACATGTGCCGAGCGCGGCAGGCGTTCGGCCAAAGCCTGTGCGACGGTGGACTTTCCGGCCGCTTGGATGCCGGTGATGAGATATACCGCGCCTGCCATGCCGAACATGATCGAGTACGGACGCCCGATGACTCCGGCGAATCAGTGGGTGGGCTGATCGATATAGCGGTGCATGGCCCAGTTCATGGTGCGCATCGCCGCGTTGTAGGCGGGCGGGAAATACCGTTGCGCCAGGTGGCCGATGCGGATGTCGGGCGAGGTGTAGATGAGGTAGCGGTCGCGTTCTACGCCGCGGACCACCGCGCGGGCGGCCGCCTCCGGGGTGACGGCGTGCCGCATGAACAGCGAGATGCCGCGCTGCACGGCGGCGGTGGAGCGGTCGATGCCCGCGATGTCGACGCTGTCCACCATCGGCGTCGCCATCGCGCCGGGCACCACCAGGCTCACCCCGATGCGGTGCCTGCGCAGATCGAAGCGCAGCACCTCCGACACGCCGCGCAGCCCGAATTTGCCCGCGCTGTACGGCGCATGCCACGGCAGCCCGAAAAGCCCTGCGGCCGAGGATACGTTGACCAGATGTCCGCCCTTGCCCGCGGCGATCATCGGCGGCACGAATTCCTCGATCACGTGGATCGGGCCCATCAGGTCGATATCGATGGTGCGCCGCCACTGCTGATGGGTCAGCCGGTCGACCGAGCCCCAGGTGGCGATGCCCGCGACGTTCATCACGACATCGACATTGCCGAGTTCGGCATGGGTTTTGGCGGCCAGGTCGACGACGGCGTCGTAATCGCTGACGTCGGCGGCCTGCGCGAGGTGCACGGTGGCCCCGGTCGCGCGCACCAGCTCGGCGGTCTCCTGCAGGCCCGGATCCGCGATATCGGTGAGCACCACCGAGGCGCCCCTGGCCGCCACCGCGAGCGCGGTGCTGCGCCCGAGCCCGCTGGCCGCTCCGGTGATCAAACAGCGCTTACCGCCGAACTTCGTCATGCCGACGACGATAGACGAACACCGCTGTCTATAAAAGACTGGCGCGTCAAGAGCCTCACCGCATTTCGGCCGACACCACGATGGTGGTCCAGCCGCCGAGGTGGATCCGGTCGCCGCTGCGCAGCAGCACCGGCACCTTCGCCGGGATCAACTCGTCGCTGCCGTTGAGGCTGGTGCCGTTGGTGGAGCCGAGATCGGTGATGGTGAGCGCCTCGCCGTCGATCCGCAGCATCGCGTGCGCGCGGGAGACGCCCGCGTCGGCGGGCGGGATGCCGAGGTCGATATCCGGCGCCAACCCCTGTGAGACGCTGCGCTTGCCGATCAGGATCTCACCGCCCCGCAGCGTGATCCGCCGTTCCGGATAGAACGCCGGGAACTCCACCCGGTCCGCATCGGGCCCCTTGCGCGCGATCACCCGATCGTAGAATTCGCGGTCGGCGGTGATGATCGCCACCCATCCGGATTCCGGAACAGCTTGTGCGCCAACGACTTCGGCCGCATGCACGGTGGGCGCGAGCCGGGGGTCGGTGACCGACTCCACCGGCGGCGGCGCGGGCAGCGCGGAATCGAATCCGCAGACCTCACAGAACCGGCCCGAACTCGGCGATCCGCACGACGGGCACGCCGCGATCGGCGCCGCGGCCACCGTCGGCGCGGCCGTACTCCCGATCGGCGACCCGCACACATCGCAGTAGTCGGTCGCCACGGACTCGTGGCCATCGGGGCAGACAACCATCACTCTCCCTTTCGCACCCGCGCCGTCTTCGTCGAGCGCGCGTCCAACGCCATCTCGTCGGCCGCCTGAACCTGCGAGCGCAGCCGCACGGTGCCGCTGCGCTCGTCCACCTCCACCACACCGCGCAGCAGTTTCGCGGTGCCCTCGTTACCCGATTCGGCCGCGAGCACGACGGCGCGGCGCAGTTTGGCGGTCGCCGTCTGCACATCACCACTCTTACGCGCCGCCAGCCCCTCCTGCACCGCCTGCGCCAGTTCGGCCTGGCCGGTGTAATGCGCGACGCGCCTGCTGATCCGGGCCGACAGTTCGGCGTCGTCGGTCCACACCGCCTTCACCAGACCCTGGCCGAGCACCTCCTCGCCCGCGACGACAGTTATTCTGGCGGCGAGCTTTTCGCGTCCCGGCGCCGCGGGCTCCACCTGCACCTGGACGTGATAGTCGCGGTCCTCCGCACCCCACGCGCCGAGCGAGTACTCCCCCACCTGCGGCCCGGTGTCCACCCGGCGCCCGGTCAGATCCTCGATGGTCGGCGCGACCTGTTTGACGAAACGGATCGTCGCGCCCGCGGGCGTCCAGACCCGCAGTGTGAGATCCGGAATAGCCTTGGCCAGCGAACCTTGCGTCATGGCGGCGAAATCGGCGGCCAGATTCGCCGGATCGGCGACGATATCGACGGTGCCGTGCAGCGCGGTGGCGATCGCACGCAGTTCGTCCACCCGCCAGTCGGTGCCGACGCCGCGGCAGTCGCAGGTGAAATATCCCTGGGACAGCTCGATTTCGGCGGCGAGCCGGGTGGGTTCCTCGTGCTCGTTCTTGCCGTCGGTGAGCAGGATGGCGTGCACCATCGCATCCGGATGTTTCTGCGCCAGCTGACGCGACAGCCCCAGCCAGGTGCCCATGGCGGTGCCGCCGGTCGGCCGCAGCTTGTCCAGCTTGCGCCGGGCCGCGGCGCGCGAATCGGCATTGGCGGGCAGCGACGGCACATCGGTCGGAAAGATCAAGCGCGCCAACGCCGTTCCCTCCACGATCGCGAAATGCGTGCCATCGGGCAGCGCATCGAGCGCGGCGAGCACGGCCCGGCGCGCACCCTCGAATTTGCCGCCGGTGCCCATCGATCCGGAGCAGTCCATGATCAGGATCTCCAGCCGCTGCTGCGGCCTGCCCGCCGCGACCAGTTCGGCGCCCGCCTCGACGGTGACCACCGCGTCCACCGTGCCGTGGCCGGCGGCGAGATACTCGTTCTGGTCTATGGCGACCGAAATACCGTTTCCGGCAGCAGCATTCATGATATTTCTCCTGAAGGTGCGGACCACGGCACGGGGGCGAGCGCGACGGTGATGTTATCGCTGCCCCCGCAACGCAGTGCGAATTCGACGAGTTCGCGCGCGGCCGACATCGGATCGGCCCCGGTGGCGACGGCGGCCAGCGCGGCCGGATCGGGCAGGTAGTTCCACAGGCCGTCGCTGCATACCAGCAGCACGCCGGGGCCGGTGGTGCGCAGAGTGCGAATGCAGTTGTCCGACCAGGGTTTCGGGCCCGAGTCGGCGCCGAGCCAGCGCAGCAGGGTGTGCGCGCGCGGATCCTCCATGGCCGAGCCCGCGTCGAGGGCGCCCGCGTCGACGAGGGCCTGCGCCCACGAATCGTCGACGGTGAGCTGCTGCGACGGGGCGTTACCCGGTGCGTCCGCATCGTCGGCGCGTAGCCAATAGGCCCGGCTGTCACCGACATTCGCGATGGTGATGTCGACGCCGTCCGGCCCGTGCCGCACGATCGCCGACACGTACGTGCACGAGGGGGCCTGCCCGTCGTGCACGGCGACGGCGCGCACCGCCTCGGCCGCGGCCGCGAGCGCGACCATCGCGGCCCCGGGCGCCGATTTGCCCTCGGCCAGCGCGATCCGCGCGGCCTCCACCCCGGTGCCCGCGGCGGCGCCGGAGGCTGCCTGCGGATCCTCCGAGGTGGACACCCCGTCGGCGACCACGATCAGCGCGATATCGTCGAGTACCGCGGCCGCGACGGCATCCTCGTTGTGCGCGTGCATGATTCCGCGGTCGGTGACCACCGCGACCGCCCCGAGATCGGCCTCGAAACGGTCCGGTGCGCCGCGCAGCTCGCCGCAGGCCAGGCAGTAGCCGTCGGCATCGTAATCCGTCGCACCGCAACCCCGGCACGGTCCCGGCAGGCCGGATTCGTGGCGCGGCAAGGCGATTCGTCTACCGGCCAGCTCGTGGCCGCAGGATTCGCAGAAACGGTCGGCGCGGCCGACGGTGGCCGTGCATTGCGGGCAGATCACAGCGTGGTCCTCGGGCGAATCGTATTGGCCTGCTCCACGAGTGCGATCCGGGTCCACCTGTCCTCGGCCTCGCGGGCCAGATCGCGGTAGCAGCGTTCCAGGCCGGTGCGCACGCCGTCCTCGTTCAGTGGCGCGCCGAGCAGCGGTGCGTCGTCGTCGGGTTCGCGGCCCGCGAGCAGCCAGCCGAGCGCCACGCTGAGCACCTGCCTGCGCACCTCGGCGCCGCGGCGCTTGGAATCCAGTGCGAGCCGGCCCGCCCGGTCGGCGACGTCGCGCAGCACCCGTTCCGCGATATCCGCCGAATCCCGTTCGGCCAGTATGGTTTCCACCGCCGCGATACGCGCCTCGGTGAACAGCGACGAACCGGGATCCACCTGGTCGAGCACGGCGACCGCGCCGTCCCGGTCGCCGCCGCGCCGCCGCTGCCTGGCCAGCCCGAACGCGGCGCTCAGATAGCCGCGGTCGGTGCGCCACACCAACTCGTAATACTTCGCCGCCGTCGCCGTCGAAAGCCGCGCCGCCGCCTCGTCCGGCGCCGCATGCTTACCCGGCTCCGAAACCGTTGCGCCCGAGGCGGTTCCGCTGGACAGCTCGGCCACCGCGGCCAGCGCGAGTTTCGGTGCGGGCTCACCGGGCAGCGCGGCGTAGACGGCCTCGAATTCCGCTGCGGCCTCCGGGAATTCGCCCGTCAGCAGCCGGGCCTGGCCGCGATACCACGCCATCCGCCAGTCGCCCGGCAACGCCGCGGTGAGCGCGTCGAGGCGGCGCAGTGCATCGGCCGCATCGCCCGATTCCAGCGCCGCGCGCACCAAACGCAATGGGATCTCGATGGATTCGCCCCGCCCGGTGACCACCGACCGCAGGCCCGCGGTGAACGCGCGCTCCAGCTCGGCGGGCGTCGCCCCGGTGGTGGTGGCCAGCAGCGCCGCCGCGCTGTCGGTCGGGTCCACCAGTGGAACAGGTAGCGCGGCAATGATTTTCACCGGATCGGTCAGCGGCGCGATACCCGCGCCGAACACTGCGCGCACCGGACCGAAATAGGTCGACATCCCCGGCCGCGGCACACCGTCTTCGGCGCTCAGCACCTCGCGCAACACGCCGGTGAGCTGATCGGCCATCTCCTCCATCGAGGCGAACCGGGCCTCCGGATCCGGATCGGTGGCCCGCAGAATGCACCGGTAGAGCGAATCATGTTTCGCCAGAACGGGTTCCGTCGACGGATCGGGTAGCGCGCCGAAATGCCCGCCCTGCTGCGGCACATCCATGGTCAGCACCGCGAGCGTGCGGCCCACCGTGTACACCTCGGTGGCGACGGTCGGTCCGGTCTCGCCGATCTCCGGCGCCTGATAGCCGATGGTCCCGTAGATCGGGCTGTCCTGGTCGTCCATCGCGATGACCGCACCGAGATCGATCAGTTTGAGCTGCTCGTCGGTCTGCATGACGTTGTCCGGTTTGAAATCGCAGTACGCCAGACCCAGCGAATGCAGATAGCCGAGCGCCGGAAGCATCTCCAGGACATAGGCGATGGCCTGCGCGGGCGGCAGATTCGCGCCGTCGGCGTCGCGACGGTCGCGCAGGATCTGCTTGAGCGAGGTGCCGCCGATGTACTCCATCACGATATAGCCGACCGGAACGCCGTCACGTCCGGTGTGCTCGACGAAGTTGTGGATCTTCACGATGCTCGGATGCTCCACCTCGGCCAGGAACCGCTTCTCGGCGAGCGCGGCCAGCATGGCGTCGGCGTCACCGGAATTCAGCAGGCCCTTGAGCACCACCCAGCGGTCGCTGACATTGCGGTCCACGGCCAGGTAGATCCAGCCGAGTCCGCCGTGCGCCAGGCATCCCGCCACCTCGTATTGCCCGCCGACCACATCGCCCGCGGCCAGCTTCGGCGCGAAGGAGAACCGGGTGCCGCAGTTCGGGCAGAAGCCGTCGGTGCGGCCGGGCTGCCCGTCGCGGCCGCGGCCGACCGGACGCTCACATTTGCCGCAGAAGCGCTTGTTCTCCGCGACCTGCGGATCGGCCATGATCGCGGTGGCCGGATCGACCCGGGGCACCCGGGGCACGTCGACCATGCCCGCGCCGAGGCGACCCCTCGTGCTCGACCGGCCCGAGGCGCGGCCGGTCCGCACCGAACGCCCGGTGCCGCGCGTCGTACCGGTGCCCTGCGTGATACCTGTGCCCTGCGTGATCCCTGTGCCGCGCGTGGTATCGGGCGCGGCACCGCAGATATCGCAGTAACCGTCGACAATCGTTCCGGCACAACCGCTTTCGGCGCAGCGCGCGGGCATTTCCGCTCCCGCGGCCGCTGCGGGCGCGGTGCCGCAGACCGCGCAGTAGCCGTCCACCACCTCCCCACCGCAGCCCGGCTCGTCACACGTCATGGTCGCCTCCCCGTCTTCTCCCCGATGAGCTGCTGAAAGTCGGCGACCGCCCGGGTGACCGCGGCGAGATCGCACGGCATGCGCGAAAGCAGCCCCAGCGCAATCTGATTCGAGGCGAGGATGTCCCGGTCCTCGCCGATTCCAAGCCGGGCCGCCTTCGCCCGATAGGCGTCGAGCCGCCCGCGCAGCTCGGCGCGCCGGTCCAGCAATCCCTGTGCCAGTTCGCGATCCCGCTCGGCCACCGCGGTCGCGGCCGCGATCCGCCCGCGCAACTCCAGAAGTGCCGCCGCGGCACCGGTATTCGCCGCCACCTCGTCCAATCGTGCTGCGAGCCCGGCACTTTCGTCCGGATGGCTCGGCAGCGGACCGGTCCGGATGGTTCGCCCCGCCTCGGCACGTGCCCGTTCGGCGCGCGCATTGGTCTCACGCAACGCCTCGATATCGGCGCGGGTCCGGGCGACGGCGGCGGGCCAATCCGACACCAGCGCACCGAGTTCGGCGAGCAGCGCCGACTCCCGGCGCAACCGCGCCGCCAATTCCGCGATCCGGTCGTCGATCTCGGCGGCGGTGAGGGCGAGCGGATCGGTGGCCGAGCGGCTGAGCAGTTCCCCGATGCCGTCGCCGACCGCGCGCAGCCGCTCGTTCGCTCCCCCCACCCGGTCCAGCTGCTCCTGCAGCGGCGCGAGCCCCGTTGTCACGCGGGTGTTCACCGCGTCGACCGCGTCCAGGAATTCGGCGATCCTCGGGAACGTCTCCCGCATGCGGTCCAGCGTATCGGCGAGGCCGACGAACAGCACCTGCTCGCTCGGACCGGTCAGCGAACGCTGCGCCATCGGGATCGGGGTGCGCGCCGCCTCGTACGGCCTGCCGCGTAGCAGCCTGGTCAGTTCGGCGCGTTCGGTGTCGGTGAGTTTGTGCTTCACCCCGCGGGTCGCGGTGGCCGAATCCAGGATCGCCCGCATCCGACCGAAGTCCTCCCACATCAGCTCCAGCGCGGCACGCACCGGTTGCCAGCGCACCTCGGTGATCCCGGTCGGCGGAAATCGGCGGATCAGCGTGAGCCCGGGATGTTTGTCCAGCTCCAGCAGCGTCGCGGTGACCCGATCGATTTCCGCGGCGCGCCTGGCCAATTCGTGGTCGATCTCGGTGATGCCGAGCGGCGGTACGGCCCCGGTCATCCGTTGTACTTCGGGGTCGGTGGTGCGGGCGGCGGCCCGATGACGCCGAGATCCGCACTGTAGATCCGCTGCCAGGTGCCGTCGCCGCGGACCCGCTCCAGCACCCCGTTGACGAAGCGGACCAGCTGATCGCTGCCCTTGGGCAGGCCGACCGCGTACGCGCCGGTGCCGAGCGATTCCCCGACGATCGACAGGTTGTGGTCCTGGGCCATCAGCCCGTAGAGGATCGGTTCGTCACCGAAGATCGCGTCCACCTGCCCCTGCTGCAGCGCGACCAGGCAGTCGGTCCAGTTGGTCACCCCGATCACCTTGGGCCGCTTGGGCAGTGCGAACACCGCGGCCACCGAACTGCTGCCGTTGAGCACGCACAGCCGCTTGCCGCCCGCGCTCGCCCGGTCGGTGATGCCCGAACCCTTCTCGACCAGGAATCGTTCCTGCGCGTAGTAGTAGACGGTGGAGAAGTCGACATCGCGGCGGCGCTCGCAGGTCGCGGTGAAGGTGCGCACGACCATGTCGACCTGTTTGCTCTGCAGTGCCGTGGTGCGGTCCTGCGCGGTGAGCGTGCGCAGCTCGATCTTGTTGGGGTCGTCGAACAGGTCGCGCGCGATCTCCCGCGCCAGGTCGATATCGAATCCCTTCAGCTCACCGGAGACCGGGTCGCGGAAGCCGAACAGGTAGGTGTTCTGGTCGACGCCCACGCGCAGCCTGCCGCGCGCGAGAATCGCCGCTATCGGCGAATTCGGCTGCACCGCAAGTGGTTTCGGCTGTGAGATGGGCCGCAGGCTGGCCTCGACATCGCACGAACCCTCGGCGGGCCCCTGCGGCGGGGCGGTGATCTCGGCGGCGTCGGGCGGCAGCGGGCTCACCGCGCCGATACTGGTCCCGGCAGGCACGTGCGAGCCGGAGCAGGCGGCGGTGAGCAGGATGACGCCCGCGAGTGCGGCGGACCGCAACCGCCGTGTCCAAGCCTTCACAGGTACTCCTCCAGCCGCGGCCAGATTCCGGCGGCCACCGCGCCCGCGGCCACGAGCAGCAGCACCAGTACGCCCTCGGGGCCGACCAGGAAGAAGCCGCCGCCGGTGTCGACATCGTCGCGCACATCGCCCCTGGTCCGGGTGATATTCGTCTGTAATGCGCTGTCGAGGTGGGTGAACCGGCTGGCCGACGCGTCGCGCCCGCCGCCGATCGCCTGCTCGACCGCCGCCGGATAATTCGCGGCCTGATAGGCCGCGACCTGTTTGCCGTGGCTTTCCGCCCAGCCGTCGAATTCCGGCCACGCGGTGGAATCCTTGGCCAGCGAACTGGTGAGCAGGGCACGCAGTTCGTCGCTGTGCGCCTTGTATTTGTCCTCGATGGCGGTGATCTCGCCGCGGGTGACCAGTTCCTGGGTCTCGTCGGAGCGTGCTTGCTGCGCGAGAATCCTTGCCCGGGAAAGGTTGTCGAATCTATTGGTGGCGCCGCCCGGACCGGTGTCGACGGTCTCGCTCGCGGCGAGGCCCGCGCCGGTGACCCACAGTCCCGCCAGCAGCACCGCGCAGGCCGCGGCCAGCACGCCGAGGTTGACGCGGCGGTTGGTGCGGCGCAACAGGATCAGCGAACAGGCCAGGCAGGCCAGCAGAGTGAGCAGCAGCAGAGCGACGGTGAGCAGCGGCGGCCCGGTGAGCGCGCGCTCCTGGTCGCGGACCGCGGCGAAGCGGGCGCCGGTGAGCCGTTCGGCATTGGGCAGCAACGAGTTCTGCATCAGCGTCGACGCCTCGTGCAGATATGCCGAGCCGACCGGATAACCCTGCCGGTTGTTCGCGCGGGCGGCCTCGACCATACCGGTGTAGGCGGGCAGGTCGGCGGCGATGCGGGCGAGGACCTGTCTGGTCATCGCGTCGTCGGCGCCGGCGGTGGCATCGGCGAGCGCGGCCGCGGCGTCGGCCAGCGATTGCTGGTAGTGGGCGCGCACGTCGGCGGGTTCGATACCCGCAGAGAGGAATGCGGTGGCGGCCGTGGCGTCGGCGGCCGAGAGCGCGACATAGAGCCGCTGCGCCGCGTCGGCGAGCGGCTCGGTGCGGTTCAGCAGCGTATCGCGCTGAGTGAGCTTGTCGCCCAACTGATTCGCACCGACCAGTCCGCTGACCAGGCACAGCACGATGGTCAGCGCCGCGATTGCGCCGATGGCGCCCGGCGCCGTCGCGGCGAAGCGCCGCAACCATCCCACCCCCGCGCCGACGGCTACCGGTAGCCGAAAACCCACACCGCCCCCCTTCTCGAACCGGTCGGCGTTCCCGTTCGCGATAGTACGGGAGGCCGCCGACATTGTCGCCGGATGGGCTTGCCCCACGAATCACCGGGCGGATTAGGGGTTTTCCGGTGCCGTCACGCGGTTTCGTCGTCGAACGGCCACAGCCTGCGCGCGAAGGTGTTCTCCGGCGACACCGTGATCACATCGCATACCCGAACCACCTCGGCCGGGATCTCACCGTCGAAATGCGCGGGCCCGGGGACGATCACGGCCTCGGCATCGATCCGGCGCGCGGTGGCGATCAGCCGGGCGACGGGAGCGTCGGTCTCCGGCCCGAAGGCGATGGTCTTGGCCAGGTCGTAGCCGAGCCGCTTGGCCGTGCTGCGTATGAGCGTTTCGTCCCACACCTGTGAGACGCCGGACACATCACGGCGCAGGTAGCCAATTGCCCTGGGGCGCAGACTCATTGGTCAACTGTCGCATACCGTCGCCACCGGGCCCCGAGCCCGGGGCGGAAAATTTACGGTCTGGTGATCTCGCGACAACCCGCGGATCGGCCGGGCGCGCCGCGACATACCGCCGTCATCGCGCCGCGACCAGCACGCCGACATCGGGACGCACACCGGGATCGGTGACGCGAACGGCCAGGGCGGGCGCGAAATGCATGGGCCGCGAGACCGGCGGCGGCACATTCGGGCGGGGACCGCGCGGGCCGATCGGCAGCGCAAGCGTCCGCCGCGCGGCGGGTCCGGTGGCGATGCGGGTCACAATGAGCGCGGCGACGGTCAGCACCGCGATGGTGTGCCAGCTCGCCGCCGCGGGCGCGTGGAAGTCTGCGGCCGACCGCAGCGCGTCGGGGTGGCCGCCGATGATCGAGCCGATCACCGCGACCCCGATGGTCTGCCCGAGCTGGCGCGAGGTGGTGGCCAAACTCGCCGCGACACCGGCCTGTTCGATGGGCAGCCCGGCCACCGCGGTCGCCGTGATCGGCGTATTGATCAACCCGATGCCCGCGCCGAAGACCGCGTATCCGGCGAGCAGCGCCACCCGAGCGCTGGTGTCGAAGGTGAAACCCAGCAGCACCGCGGCGCCGGTGGCCGCGCTCGCGCCCGCGGTCAGCGCGATGCGAGCGCCGCGCTCGGCGACCAGTCGCCCCGACAGCGGCCCGAAGACGAACATGGCCGCCGCCATCGGCAGCAACGACAGCCCGGCACGCAGCGCGGTGTCGCCCCGGATCTCTTGGAGATAAAAGGTATTCAGGAACAAGAATCCGCCGAGCGCGGCGTACGCCAGCGCCGCGATCACGAACGCGCCGCTGAACAACACCGACCGGAAGGCGCGCGGATCGATCAGCGGATCGTGGTGCCGCGGCTCGTACCGCAGCAATACCGCCAGACAGGCCGCCGCGCCGAGCAGACAGCCCACGGTCACCGCCGAACGCCAACCCCGGTGCGGCCCTTCGATGATCGCGAACACCAGCAGGCCGAGCGTCCCGGTCAGCAGCAGCTGCCCGATCGGGTCCAGCGCCCGCGGCAGCTCCGATTTCGATTGCGGCACAAGGAAGCTCGCCGCCACCACGGAAACCGCAGCGATCGGCACATTGATGAGAAAGACGGCGCCCCAGCCGACAGCGTCCACCAGCAACCCGCCGACCACCGGACCCGCGGCCATGCTGACGCCGATCGACGCACCCCAGACACCGATGGCGCGCACCCGTGCCCTCGGGTCGGTGAACACCACGGTGATGATCGCCATGGCCACCGGATTCAGCATCGAACCGCCGACGGCCTGCGCGACGCGGAAGGTGATGAGCCAGCCGAGCGACGGTGCGAGACCACAGGCCAGCGATCCGACAGCGAATATCACGGTGCCCAACTGGAAGACGGTGCGCCTGCCGATCCGATCGGCGAGCGCGCCCGAGAAGGTCAGGAGGCAGGCCAGCACCAGGGTGTAGCCCGCGGCCACCCACTGCGCGCCGGCGACGGAAGCGCCCAGGTCACGGCGGATCGCGGGTAGTGCGACATTCACCGCGGTGGTATCGAGATTGGCCATCACCACGGCGGTGCAGCAGATCGCCAGCACCGCCGCACGCCGACCCGCTGTCGGCTCTCCGGGCGCGTTGGGCGCAGTGAATGTCACGCCAGCATCCTTGCAGCTTCAAGCCGAAATGCGTGGTAGCGCCCGGTTGTGTCCGCGCGCCCAAGCCCACCCGTCAGCCGGGCGGGCGGATTCGGTCGTCGGTCCAACGCGGCAGCGCGGATCTGATCAGCTCCTTGGCCTGATCGCCGTAGCGGGCCTGCCGGTGCAGTGCGGCCCAGGCCTGTTCGTAGTAGCGCAGCTCCGAAGGGCGGGTGACGGTCAGCTCGGCGCTGATCGTCTCCACCATCACCATCCGCTGATCGAACATATCGAATGATGTTGTGGTATAGATGAATTCGGAATCGAACGGCACGACGCCGAAGATCAGCCGCGGATTGTCGAATGCGGTTTCCAGCAGCCGGTGCAGCTGTTCGGTCATCACCCCGGCATCGCCGACCACGGTATGCAGCGCGGATTCGTGTACCAGCGTGGCGATCCGGTGATTGCCGCGGCGCAGCACCTGCTGGCGCTCCAGCCGCGCGGCCACCGCCTCGGCCAGGTCGTCATGCGTGCCGAGGAACCGGATACATTGCGCCAGAACAGCTCTCGCATACGCCTCGGTCTGCAGCAGTCCGGGCACCAGCACCACCGTATAGGTGCGCAGCAGCCGGGTTCTGCCCTCCAGCTCGATTCCGCGCCGCTGCCTGCGCGCGTGGCCGGTGGCCGCGACCCGCTTCCACTCCGCCCACTGCGCCTCCACATTCCGCAGTGCCGCAATGAGATCGGGCAGCGCGAGCTCGGCGTCGCAGACCCGGCACCAGATGGCGACATCGTCCTCGCTCGGTGCCTGCTTACCGTGTTCGATGCGGCTCGTCTTGGACCAGTGCCAGCCCGCGGCGGTGCTGAATCGCCTGCCGTCGAGCCGCGCGTCCTTGCGGAGTTCGCGCAGCCGGGCGCCGAGAACCTGCCTGGCCTGGTCGGCCGCCGTTACGCCCGCCATCGGAATGCGTAGTCCCCGAATGGAATCGCCGCCGCCCACACCCGGTCGCGAATCTCCGCCGCGGCGGCGACGAGCACCGGATCGCGGGTGGCCGCCGCGCCGACCCAGTACCCGGCGGCGTCGAAAAGGCTGTAGGCGACGGTGGAATCGTCGAGCATCCAGAAATCCTCCGCGGCCGCGTCGGCCGGATCGGCCTCGGCGCGCGGTAGATAGCGCACGTCCTCACCGGCGGCCACATTGTGTTCGGCAAGGGCGAGCAGGTATTTCGTGTACGCGGTGTGCGGTTCGCTGACGATGCGGGCCCGCTGCACCACCACGTTGCGGGCGACAGTGGCCCGCACCTGGCGGGCCCACGGCTCGAACCAGTCGCCGCCCGGATCTCCGCTCGGGTCGGCGAGCCAGGCCCGCAGCGAATCCGCCTCGCCTGGCGCGAGATAGTCGTCGTTGGTTTCCAAATGAAATGCCCTGTGCTGTGCTTCGTCGATCAGCTGGTCGAACGGTTCACCGGCGAGGATCCGCCTCATCCGGTATCACTTCCCTTCCCACCGGTAGCTCGAGCACGGTCTCGTGACTCGGAATCGCCATGGCCGCCAACGCTTCCGCGTCGGTGAACGGGATACCGGTCAGCAGGAAGGTGCCGTGCCCGGTGTCGGAGAGTCCGGCGAGGCAGGTGCCCGGCTCGGCGTACGCGATCAGTTTGTGCGGGATCTCGATGCGGTCCGCTCGTCCGGTCTTCCACCCCTGGACGGCGAAGGTGTCGCGGTCGGTGGCGTACAGCCGTGGCGATCCCTGACTGCCGGACGGCCCGCCGAGAAGTCGAATCTTCATGCTGAAGCCCCCTTGTGTCGCGTGCGAGTGCAATGGGTTCGTCCAATGGTCGCCGTTTACGGCGTAGAGCAGCAAGAGTGCGTGCACTTTCGCGCACTTCGATGGCTGCGCGACCACGGCGGTCGTAGCGTCGCCTCGTGGCGTCCGCAACTTCATGGCAACGGGGCCGTCGCGGTGCGCCGCGAGCGGAAGGGAGTTGGCAGTGCGAAGGGATGTGCGGGTTCAGTGACAGGAGAGCGGGTGCGGGCCGTCGCAAGCGTTTACCGCCTCGGCCCGAATCAACGTGCGGTACTTCGGTGCCTGGTAGACGGCACCCCACGCAGCGTCGCGGATATCTCGGCACGAACCGGCAAGTCGGGTAGACAGATTCGGGCCTGCCTGCCCTCGTTGTTGGCACTTCGCTATGTGCGCCCGACCCGCCCGGCGGGTTGGGCCATCACCGCGGCGGGGGTCAGGGCGGCCACGCTGCTTCGCATCCATTGGAACTGAGCTGACGCGTGGCGCCGGCGGCGCGAATCCGGGCCGCCGACGCCACATTCGGCCGAACAGCAACTTCGTAGCTTCGAATCGACAACTCGGACAAAAGTTTACGGTGTGCGCCGGGCGATCCCCGAGTTTCCACTGCGGCGGATTTCCGGGACCGCACCGCGATCGTCGACGGTTTCGCCCCGCGCCGGACTCCGCGCCGCACGAAACCGTCGAGCATGCGGAACTCGTTTGTCGGTAACCGCACCGATTCGCCAGACTTGGGGCCGGAGCACAAGCAGGGGAGATCGGCCATGTCGAATTCGAAGAGCATTCTGGTCTGCGGCGGTGGTATCGCGGGTAACGCGGTGGCATTGCAGCTGGCCCGCGCGGGCATCGCGACCACCGTCGTCGAGCGCGCGCCCGCGCCGCGGCCCGGCGGCCAGGCGGTCGATCTGCGCGGGCCGAGCCGCCGGGTCGCCGAGCGGATGGGGCTGATGCCGGGCATCAGGAAGCGTCAGCTCGACGAGCGCGGCATGGCCTTCGTCGACGCGCGCGGCCGCAAGCTGGTCCGGATGCCGGTCGAGATGTTCGACGGGCGCGGGATCATCGCCGATATCGAAATAGCCAGGGGCGACCTCAACCAGGTGCTGCTCGACGAAATCGACGCGCTGCCCACAAGTTCCGGCACCGTCGACTACCGCTACGGCGAATGGGCCGAGCGGGTGCGCGAGGACGCCGACGGTGTCGAGGTGACCTTCGCCTCCGGTGCGGTCGAGCGATTCGATCTCGTGATCGGGGCCGACGGACTGCATTCGGCGCTGCGCGAACAGGTTTTCGGGCCGGATGAGAGCATCGTCGAGAATCTGGGCGGCTACATCTCGTTCTTCACCGTCCCGACGCCGTCCGGCCTGGATCTCGAAACCGGTTGGGTCGGTGTGCATATCGTGCCCGGCAGCGTATTCGCGCTGCGGCCGGACACGAATCCGGCGACCTCGATGGCGATCATCTCGGTCGGGCAGCCGCTGGTGCCCGGCCTGCGCGGTGACGCGGCCGCGCAGCGACGACTGATCCGGGAGCGACTGGCCGGTGGCGGCTGGATGATTCCGGAGGTGCTGGCCGCGATGGACGACGCGCCCGATTTCTATTTCGACGAGCTGGCCAGGGTCCGGCTGCCGCGCTGGTCGCGGGGCCGGGTGGTGCTGCTCGGCGATGCGGCCTTCTGCGGTTCGCCGGTCACCGGGATGGGTACCGCGCTGGCGATCATCGGCGCCTATCTGCTGGCCGGTGAGATCGCGGCCACACCGGACGATCACGCCCGCGCGTTCGGCCGGTACGAGGAACTGCTGCGTCCGATGGTCACCGCCATACAAAAGGGGCTGGAAACCCGGGTGCGCCTGCGTCATCCGCGCAGCAGGGCCGGAATCGCGCTGACCCTGGCCATATTCCGGGTGGTCACCGCGAAATCGCTTGCGCCGCTGCGGTCGCGGCTGAGCAAGCTGCTCGGCGACGAGGCGGACGAGTTCCCGCTGCCGGACTACTCCGGCAGCACGGAGCCGGCGGTCTGAACTCAGACCAGTGCGGGCTGGCGGCGCGCGAACCCGTTGCGGGCCCGGAACTCCTGCGGCGGACACCCTTTCCACCGCCGGAACGCCCGGATGAACGAGGCCGCCTCCGCGTAGCCGAGGCGGCCTGCTACCTGTTCGGTGGTCATATGGGTATGCGTCAGCAACTCCTCCGACAGCATCTGGCGCACCTCGTCCAGCAGCGCGCGGAACGAGGTGCCCTCCTCGTTCAACCGCCGGGACAGGGTGCGTGGGCTCATGTACAGCCCCGCCGCGACGGCCGCCTGATCCGGGATCTCACCGGGCCTGCGCACCAACAGATCTCGCACCGATCCGGCCACCCCGCCGCGGGCCCGCCGCTGGGCGAGCAGATCGCGGCACAGTTGTTCACAAGTCTGCCGCGCCCAGTCGCCCGCCTGCGGCAGCGGCTGATCCAGATGACGCCGATCCACGGCGACGATATTCGCGGGCGCGCCGAAAACCGGTTCCACACCGAACATCTCGCGGTAGCGCGCGGTGTCGGCCGGCGCGGCGTGCCGGAAGGTCACCCGATGCAGCGGCAGGGCGACCGAATACAGCTCGCGGCCGATGACGGGAAGTCCGGCCAGCACCCGTTCGGTGAGGAACGGGCGCAGATCCTCCGGGATATCGGGGCCGTCGAAAACCAGCCGCACCTCGTCCGCATCCTCCTCGAGCGTCAATCGCCCGAATACGAAGGCCGATTCGAGATAGCGCAGCGCGACGTCGATCACCTCGCGCAGGGTGCGACTGCTGAGCAGCGCCAACCCCCACGGCCCGTACAGCGAAATATGGTGGCGCGCACCGGCTTCGACACCGAGGCCGGGTTCGTCGCCGCAGCGCGCCAGCAGGTTGCGGACCACCCGCAACTCCTGTCGCGCGGAGACGTCCACATTGGGATCGGTCACCGAACGCGGCGTGAGAGCCGTTCCGGCCAAAGCTTGCTCGGGACGTATCCCGCGTTCCTCGGCCAGTCGCACCAGCACCCGTACGCTGGACGCGCCGAGCGGAAAATCCCAGTCGAACATACTTCGCACCCTCGATGAGCCGGTAATTGGCGCAATGTATCAATGCGAACCACCGGATATGGGCGGAATTACAAATATCTGTGACGGCACATAAACACACCGCCGCGACGCGCGCTCCGGCGCCGAGTTTGCCCGTGGTCGCGCGCCGACGGTCAGTGCGCCTCGTGCAGCAGCAGATCCAGCACCGTCAGCAACCGTGGCACGCCGAACTGTTCGGGGCGGTCCAGGGCCAGCCGGGTCACGGTGTGCACCCCGGCCTGCACCACCTCCACCAGCACATCGAGGTCGACCGCTTCGGCGCCCTCCCCCGCGGGCCGATCGGCCAGCCATTCGCCGACCAAGCGCCGCAGCGGGATTCGCAGTTCGTCGCGCGCCTTCCTGATCCGCTCGCGCAGCGGCGGCGGCACCCCGTCGATCGGGAAATACACCAGCCGCCAGGTGTCGGGCATACCGCGCACCGCGGTGAGGAAGCGGGCCAGCGCGATCGCGATCGCCTCGTGCGGATCGGCGCCCGGTTCGGTGCTCTCGTCGTCGAGCGCGTGCACCACCGCGTCGCGCAGTCGGGCGGTCTCCCGGTCGATCAGCTCGCGCAGCAACTCGTCGCGATTGCCGAACGAGTCGTACACCACCGGCCTGGTCACCCCGCCGCGTTCGGCGACCGCGGCGATGGTGACCTCGGCGAAGCCGCCGGTGGTGATGATGCGCAGCGCCGCGTCGAGCAGTTGTTCGCGGCGGTCGGCGGGTTGCAGCCGTTTGGCGTAGCGGCGGCGCGGACGGGTTGGCTCGTCGGATGGTTGCGCGGGTCCGCTATCGGCTTTCGGCACGGTCCACCTTTCCGGTCGCGGCGGCGGCCACCGCCCGGCGGGCCAGCCAGCGCATCGTCGCGGCGACGGCATCACGGCGGGCGGGCCCGTCCTCGGCCAGCACCATTCTCGCCACCGCCTCGCTGATCGCGATCACGGTGTGCCCGACCAGTTCGGCGTCGATCTCCTGACCGCGCAGCGCCGCCATGAGCCCGAGCAGCGCTTCGGTGCGTTCTCGAATTATGTTGCGGCCCTGACGCACTCGCTGATGCGCTTCGGGCGGCATGCCCTCGCCGGGCAGCAGTACGAACCGCCACGTCTCGGGTGCGGCGAGCACGATGTCCAAGAAGATGTCCGCCGAATCGGCGGCCACCTCGGCCAGATCCGCGCCCGGCGGCACCTCGGGCACCGAGGCCGCGGCCATCATGAGCGCCCGCTCCTCCTCCCGGTCCAGCAGGGCGGCGAAAAGTTCGTCGCGGTCGGCGAATTCGGCGTACAGCGCGGGCCTGGTGGTCCCGGCGGCCCGCGCGATGGCGTGCATGCTGGCGTTGGGATAGCCGTCGCGGACGATGAGATCACGGGCCGCGTCGAGGATGTGGTCGCGCCGGTTCGACACCGTCACCTCCCTCGTACTCCGCATCGATCATCGTCGTTGATGCCCGAATCGGACAGTCTACGCATCGAATCCGGCTTTCGCCCCTCGCCGGCACTGGGTAACCCACAGGCGGCACCGGCCGAATTTTACGACTTCAGCGGCATTTTCACGGCAAATTTACGACGTTGTTTTCTGGTGTGACGGGTGCTACTTTTGGCCGACGTCGGTGAGCAGCATCACATCCTCGCCGATCCCTTGCCGGGGCGCGACGGCTCTGCCGTCATGTCTCGGATCACGTTGCGGGAGAACCCCTTTCCGGATCCTTCGCAAAGGGGTTGAGGGAGGCTTCATGACGAGTGCGAATACGGCACCGGACCGGATGATCGCCGTGCCGGAGCCGCCGGACGAATCCGCCCTCCGCATCGTCCGGCGCAACTTCACCGATACCGCGGTCGCCGCCGTCCGCACCTTCGGCCGCGCCGTCGACCTGGCCGCGGAATCCGTCCGCGGCACCGTGACCGATCTGCTCGGCCTGCGCTTCCAATGGCACGAAATGCTGCGCCAGGCTTGGTATCTCGTGACGGTGACCGCGATACCGGCGGTGCTCATGGCGGTGCCGTTCGGGGTGGTCGTCTCGGTGCAGGTCGGCAACCTCATCCATCAACTCGGCGCGGATTCGATGATCGGCGCGGCGGGCGGGCTCGGCGTCATCCAGCAGGGCGCGCCGATCGCCACCGGCCTATTGCTCGGCGGCGCAGGCGCTTCCGCGATCGCCGCCGATCTCGGCGCGCGTACGGTCCGCGAGGAGATCGACGCGCTGCGCACCATGGGCATCAGCCCGGTGCACCGGCTGGTGATCCCCCGGGTGGCCGCGATGATGGTGGTCGCGCCGCTGCTCAACATCCTGATCATCTTCGTCGGCATCGTCTCCGGCTACGCGGTGGCGATCAGCGCGCAGAATGTGACGCCCGGAAGTTACTGGGCCACTTTCGGATCCTTCGCGGTGCTGGCCGATGTGTGGATCTCGCTGGCCAAGGCGATGCTGTTCGGCTTCCTCGTGGTGATCGTCGCCTGCCAGCGCGGGCTGGAGGCCAAGGGCGGCCCGCGCGGCGTCGCCGACGGGGTCAATGCCGCGGTGGTGGTCTCGGTGGCCGGAATCATTCTGGTGAATCTGGTGATCACCCAGGTGGTCGCGATGTTCCTGCCGCTGCGGGTGGCGTGATGGTCGCGACGCCATACCATCCCAAAGGTCTCGGCTGGGCGTATTCGCTTGCGCGCCAACCCGGCCGGATGCTCGCGCCGCTCGAGCACACCGGCTTCATGCTCGGCTTCGTCTGGCAGGCGCTGTGGGCGATTCCGTTGACGCTCAAGCGGTATCGCGCCCAGACCATGCGCACCATCACCGATATGACCTGGGGCCGCGGCTCGGTGATCGTCGGCGGCGGCACCGTGCCGATGCTGGTGGTGCTCGGCATCGCGATGGGCGCGGGCGTCGGCATCCAATCCTTCGCCGCACTGGATCTGCTCGGCCTCGGCCCGGTCACCGGCGTGGTGTCGGCGTTCGCGAATACCCGTGAGCTGGCACCGATCGCGGCCGCGGTCGGCTTCGCCGCACAGGCGGGCTGCCGGATGACCGCCGAGATCGGCTCCATGCGCATCTCCGAGGAAATCGACGCCATCGAATCGCTGGGCCTGCGCTCGGTCCCGTTCGTGGTGACCACCAGGGTGATCGCCGGCGCGGTCGCCATCGTGCCGACCTTCCTCATCGCGCTCATCCTCAGCTACCTGTCCTGTTCGGTCGTCATCGTGCTGCTGCACGGGCAGGCGGGCGGCGTCTACGATCACTACTTCTTCCAATTCACCAGCGGCTACGACGTTTTGGCCGCGGTGATCAAGATCCTGGTGTTCGGTGTCACCGTCATCCTGATCCACTGCTACTACGGCTTCTTCGCCGCGGGCGGACCCGAAGGGGTCGGCATCGCGTCGGGTCGGGCGGTGCGGGCCAGCTTCGTCGCGATCATCGCCCTCGACATGGTGCTCTCGATCCTGCTGTGGGGCATCAATTCCGCCATCGAGTTCCCGGGGTGAGCAGCCGTGCCGATCTATGGAATGCCCGGTGTATCCATGGGCCGCAACGGATCTCGCGCGGTCGGCGCATTCGTCGTCGTGGTGGCGGTCGTCGCGGTGGTCGGCGCGCGGGTGCACACCGGCGGGCCCGGCGACACCCACCTGCACGTCCAGTTGCGCACCGAGCAGATCGGTGAGGGCATCGTCACCGGCACCAAGGTGCGCATGGATGGGGTCACGATCGGCCAGATCACCGATATCCAACCCGTCGCCCAGGGCCGTCAGCTGATCACGCTGGATCTGGATCGCCGCGAAACCGGCTCGCTCACCGACGCTTTCACCGTCGACTACGCACCGGAGAACCTGTTCGGGATCAGCGCGCTCACGCTGCGCCGCGCCGAGGGCGGCGCCGCGCTGCGCGACAACAGCGTCATCGATCTGGCGGGCCGGGTCAACGATGTGACGATGGGCAACCTGCTGCGCACGTTGGCCGGTACCACCACCGATGTGCTCACCACCAAGCTCACCGACCTGATCACCCGCTTCAACAGCGATCTGCAGGCATTCACTCCGCTGCTCCAGGCGATCGTGATGCTCAGCCGCAATATCGCCGATACCCAACGCTTTCCGTCACCGTACCTGCTCGACCAGTACTCGTCGTTCTTCGGCGGGCTCGGCGACTTCGCCTCGGCCACCTTCAAACTGTTCAACTCGGTGCTGAATATCGAGATACTGAAGGACGACCGGCCGCGCTACGACGCGACCATCAATATGGTCGTCGACGGCGGATTCCCGGCTTTCGGTCACGTCGGCGATGTGGCGCACACCCATTTGCAGGGCTACGCCGAGCTTTTCACGCCGCTCATCGGCGCGATCGCCGCGACGGTGCCGACACCCGGCCGATCACGCACGGACGTCCAGGAATTGATCGATCGTCTCGACCGCATGTTCACCAACGGTCCGGACGGTCCGGCGCTGAACGTCACGGTGGCGCTGCGCGCCATCCCGGGTCTCGGCGTACCGCTGCTGGGCCAGAGCGGTTTCGACGCACTGGGCGGTGGCCGATGACCAGGCTGTCCATCGGCGCGGTGCTGATCAGGTTCGGCATATTCGCGATCGCGATGATCGTGCTGCTGGTGGTGATCGTGCAGGCCATCACCAGGCCGATCGGCGGCAGCACCGACAGTTTCAGCGCCGATTTCACCGATGCCAGCGGCCTGAAAACCGGTGACGACGTGCGCATGTTCGGGGTTCAGGTGGGCAAGGTCAGTGCGATCGACCTCGTCGGCGCCACGGCGCGGGTGACGTTCACCGTGCAGCGGGACCGGCCGGTCTACGACGCCAGTGTGCTCGCCATCCGGTACCAAACCCTCACGGGCCAGCGATATCTCGACATCCAGCAGCCCGGCCGGCCGACGGCGCGGCTCGGCGGCGGCGCGCATATCGCCGAGGCCAAGACGATACCGTCGTTCGATATCACTCAGCTGTTCAACGGTTTACAGCCGGTGATCGCCCAATTCTCCCCCGCCGCACTGAATCAGTTCACCGAGAGCATCCTCGCGGTGATCCAGGGCAACGGTTCGGGCATCGGCCCGGCGCTGGACGCCATCGACAAGCTCAGCCGCTACACCACCGACCGCCAGGCGGTGATCACCGCGCTCGTGGCCAACCTCAGCGATATCTCGGCGCAGATCGGCGGCAAGTCGCCCAATCTGAAGGTGCTGCTGCGCGGCATCGCCGACGTGTTCACCGCGTTCCGGGCCAAGCTGGACGGCCTACTCGACTTCGCGGCGGTCGCGCCCTCGGCGCTGGGCCCGCTCAACAGCCTGCTCGACGCACTCGGCTTCACCGAACAGACCAATCCGGATCTGATGCGCGATATCCGGCTGCTCTTCCCGGATCCGCAGGCAGCCATGGACGTGCTGGGCAGGCTACCCGGTCTGCTGCAGGCGCTCAGCTCGCTGCTGCCGCCCGCCGGTGCGGCCGCCACCGAGGTGAACCTCACCTGTTCGAAGGGTAATGCCAAACTGCCGCAAGTACTTTCGGTATTGGTCGCCGGACAGAGGATCGCGATATGCAACGGCTGATCCGACTGTGGAATCTACTATTCGATCGGCTGCTCGACGCCGACGGGTATATCGACCGGCACGAGGCGGTGAAGAACCGCCGCGAGTTCCGGCTCGGCCTGCTCGGCGCCTGCTTCGTCGCGGTGGTGCTGCTGGTGACGGCCGCGATCTATGTACTGCCGCTGGGCAAATCCACCTACACCGCAGACCTGCCGGAGGCCCAGTCGCTGAAGGTGGGCGACCAGGTGCGGGTGGCCGGGATCACGGTCGGCTCGGTCACCGCGCTCGACCTGCGGCCGGACCGGGTGCGGACACGGTTCACGGTCAAGAGCGACGTATCCATCGGCGACGCGACCACGCTCGAGGTCCGGATGCTCACCGCGATCGGCGGCCACTACCTCGCGGTACTGCCGGCCGGTTCGAAGCCGTTGGGCAGCAAGATAATTCCGCCCGACCGGGTGAAGCTGCCGTACAGCCTGGTGCGCACCCTGCAGGACGCGGCCGCGCCGGTGGCCCAGGTCGACGGTGACACGCTGCGGAAAAACCTGGCCGCACTCCAGGATTCACTCGACAACAGCCCGGACGCGCTGCGCCGGGTCGGCCGCGCGATGCAGTCGTTCGTCGATATCCTCAACCACCAGAACGCCGAGGTGTCCCAGGCGCTGACGGTGGCGCGGGAATTCCTGGGCACCGTCGAGGACAGCAAGGGCCTGATCGGTCAATTCGTCCGGCAGACCGGCATGTTGGAGATCGAGGGGCTGAACAAGCGCGCGGAGATCACCGTGGCGCTGAATGTGACCGCACAGCTGCTGTCTCGGATCGCGGCGCTGGAACCCACCTCCCGCGAGGTGCTCGAACCGCTGGCCGAGAAGCTCCGCGAAACCCTGCCGCAGCTGAAAGAGCTCGGCGCCCAGCTGGATATCGCGCTGCCGCAGTGGAAGGAGCTGCGCGACCGGCTGGTCGCCGCGACGGCCGGAAAAGACGGTGTGACGGTCGATCAATCGGCGTTGAACGTTTGTATTCCGGTGCCGGGACGGGGGTGCTGATGAAACGCGTGCTGGCGTCGCCGGGTTTCGTGACGGTGGTGGGCGCGGTGCTGTTGGCCATGGTCGCCGTCGCCGGGTATCTGGTGGTGTACGACCCGGTGAAGCCGAAGCTGGCCTATTGCGCGCTGATGCCCGACGCGGTGGGCCTCTACCCGGGCAATCACGTCACCATGCTCGGTGTCACCGTCGGCTCGGTCACCGCGATCCGCACCGAGGGACGTTCCGTCCGTGTCGATTTCACCGTCGACGCCGCACACCCGCTGCGCGGCGACCCCTCCGCGACAACGGTGTCGGACACCCTGGTCGCCGACCGCAATCTCGCCGTGCTCGGCGACTCCGGCGGCGCCGCCTGGGCGAGCAGCCGCTGCCTGACCAAGACGTTCACCCCGAAGAGCATCAGCGAAACCCTGCAGGGCTTCTCGGATCTGGCCGCGCAGCTCGGCGGCGGCGACAATCCGGCCGAACAGACCCGCATCCGCGACAGCGTCGCCGCACTGCAATCCGCCACCGCCGGGACCGGGCCGAAATTCAACGCGCTGGTGCGGGATCTGGCGAACGCGCTACGCAAACCCGATGCCGCGATCGACAATATCGGCGCGCTGATCGATTCGGTCTCCGCCATCGGCAACAGTATGGCGGTCAATTGGGATTCCATCAAAACCGTTGTGACGCTGTTGAATACCGCGCTCGGATTCATCAACGAGCTCTGGGACACCACGGTGAAGTGGATCGATTCGCTGCTGGTGATCATGCCGTGGCTCAATCGGCTGGCCCGCGAATACGGCAGGCCGCTGCTCGGCGCGCTGGACGGCGCGGTGCCGGGTCTGCGGCTGCTGGCCGCACATGTCGGCACCCTGCAGGATTTGGTGAATATGCTGCCGCCGCTGGTGGATTCGTTCCAGAGCATCATCGATCCGGTCACCGGCTGGCCCAGGATCACCTATGCGGCGCCGAAGGTCGTCGTCCCGCGCGATCAAGCGGATCAGGTCTGCGCCGCCATCGACGCGGTGGCGCCGGGCCGCTGTGCGGGTGCGGATGCGATGTCGCCGGCCGGTCTGATCCCGATGGTGCTCGGCATGGTGGGTGCGCGATGAAAAAGACTGTCACCGTGGCCGTTTCGGCGGGTTTGCTGGTAACCGCCTGCTCCTTCGATCCGTCCAGCGTCCCGGTGCCCGGAGCCGAGGTCGCCGGGCCCACCTATCAGCTGCACATCGAACTCGCGAACGCGCTCAACCTGCCCGCGAAGGCGAAGGTGGTGGCCAACGGGGCACAGGTCGGCACCCTGCGCACGGTGCGCGTCATCGATCCGACGGCGGGTGCGCCGGGCCGGGTGGATGCCGTCGTCGACATCTCCGCCTCGGTCCGGCTGCCCGACACCACCACCGTGCAGCTGCGCCAGAACACCATCCTCGGCGATATCTTCATCGGATTGACCACGCCCACAACAGGTTCCAGCAAGACGATCGCACCGGGCGGTGTCATCCCGCTGGCGCAGACCAAACCCGCGCTACAGGTGGAGGATCTGCTGGCCGGTCTGTCCACCTTCGTCGGCGGCGGCGCGGTGCAGCAGGCGCAGAACATCATCAACCGGGTCAATGCCACGCTGCCCGCGCAACCCGCCGACACCGCACACGTTTTCGATGTCCTCGGCAAGGACGCCATCGACGTCGCCGCCGATACGGACACCGCCGACCGCTTCCTACAAGCGATCAAAGAGGATCTGAAGGCGGTGCTGGACAATCCGGTCGAGCTGGGCACGCTGCTCAGTCCCCGTGGCGCGGTGGAGATTCCGGCGGATGCCAATTCGCTGGTGCTCACCCTCGGCGTGGTGGGTGGCCTCGGCGTGATCGGGCACGCCGTCGCCTGGCTGGCCCCGCTGCTGGAACGGGCCGACGCGGCGGCGCGGGCGCTGGTGCCGATCCTGCTCGCCGATCACCCGCTGAACCTCGACGCGCCGTCGAATCTGAACCGGGTGGTCACCCTGTTGCGGGAGAAGATCATTCCGTTCGCCGAGCGCGGGCCGAAGATCAACGTCACCGGGGTTCAGGATGTCGGCGGGGCGGGCGCCGACCAGCAGGTGAGCGGAATCATCAACGTGCTGCGCATGATCGGAGTCGTCCGGTGAAAACGTCCTCGGTCGCCTCGCTCGCCGCCATCGCCGCCATCCTGGTGGTCGGCAGCTCGTATCTGACTTTCGGTGTGGTGCAGGTGCGTTGGTTCCAGCACGACAACACCGCCACCATGGTGGTGCCGGATTCCGGTGGGTTGCTGCCGCGTTCGAAGGTGCTGCTGCAGGGGATCCAGATCGGTCAGGTCACCTCGGTGGAGCACACCGGCCCGCGGGTGCGGGTCGATTTCCGATATGCCGCCGACTACCGGATACCGGCCACGAGCACCGCCCGGATCGAAAGCCTTTCGGGTTTGGGCGAACCCTATCTGGAGTTCATGCCGAGCACCGATGCCGGCCCGTACCTGAGGGACGGCCAGCAGGTGGACGCGCGGACCGTGATCGCGCCCGTCTCCCTACCCGAGGTGGCGCGCACCGCGACCAAGATGCTGGAGCAGGTGGATCCGAAGCTGGTCGGCGCCATCATCGACAATTTCACCCAGGCGTTCGCGGGCACCCGGTCGGTGATTCCCGACCTGTCCAGATCCACCGACCTGCTGGCGGCCACCCTGCTCAGCCGCACGGCCGTGATCCGCCAACTGCTGGTCGACCTGCAGACGCGCGCCGACGACATGTGGTGGGCCGGACCGGAATTGACGAAGGCGTCCGGGCCGTGGGCCCAATTCGGGCCCAGGGTGACCGATGTCGCCGACGATATCGCGCGGATCATCCGGGCCGGTGACGCACCCGATGCCTTCCTGACCGACACACCCGATGTGATCGGTCTGGTACCGCTGATCAACCAGATCGCCGCGAGGATCAACGTGCTGGGCCCGGACCTGAAAACCCTGCTGCCACTGTTCGAACCGTTCGTCCACCTCGCCACCGGTGTCGCGGGGCAGATCGATCTCAGCGCGCTCATCTCCCAAGCGCTGCACGCCACCAGCCCCGACGGCGCGCTGCGGCTGCAGCTCACCGTCAAATGACCGGAGGAACCATGCGCGACATTTCGGTCAGGGTATCGAGTCTTGTTGCCGCCGCGGTGATCTCGCTGTTGATCGCGGCAGTCGCCGTGCTGGCGGTGCTGGTCGCGAGTGCGCGCGGCGACCTCGCGGACCACGACGCCGCGACCGCCGATGCCCGGCACGCCGAGAAGGTCGCCACCGACTACGCCGTCGGCGCCTCCACCATCGACTTCAACAACCTCGACACCTGGGTCGGCCGCCTCAAAACCAACGCCGCCCCGGCCCTTTCCACCCGCTTCGACGCGACCGCACCGGCCCTGCGCGAGCTGCTCACCCCCCTCAAATGGGTCTCCACCGCGAAACCCATTGCCGCCAAAGTGCTTTCCGCCACCAACGGCGCCTACACCGTCGACGTCTTCCTCACCATCAACTCCACCAACATCCAAAACCCGCAGGGCGCACTGGCAACCGTCGACTACTCGGTCACCGTCGACAAGAATTCCGGTTGGCAGGTCACCGAAGCGGGCAACGATAAACCGTTCCCGCTCAAGTGACCGCCCAAACAGGGCAGGGCGCGGCCAGAGTCCGACCGATGCCGAAAGTGTTGTGGGACAAGAACTCCGGCGGCGCCGACCCGCCTCAGTCCTTGACGACGAGGCCGAGGTGGCGGGCGAAGACCGGGGCCAGGTCCAGTAGTTGGGTGTGGTTGATGGTGGCGCCGCGGAGGGCGTCGAGGCCGTCGGTGACGCCGAGCGCGGTGGCGCCGCGCAGGTCGACCTTGGCGAGTTGGGCTCTGGCGAAGGAGATATCGTCGAGGGCGGTGCCGGGAAAGGTGATGTTGGTGAGCTTGGCGTCGCCGAAATCGGTGTGGCGCAATACACAATCGACGAAGGTGACATCGCGCAGGACGGATTTGCGGAAGTTCACCGAATCGAATTTGCAGCCCTCGAAGCGGATACGGCGCAGATTCGTACCGCCCGCGTCGACACCGGACAGCGCGCCGTCGATCATCTCGGCGTCCTGCCACGCGGTGTCGGATACATCGGTGCCGATCCAGCGGACCTCACGCAGCCATACATCGGCGAACCGGGCGAAGCGCACCGAACCGCGGCCGAGGACCAGACCGGTGAACGCGCACTGGGTGAAGCGCGCATTGCCCGCGGCGAGATCCTCGAGGGTGCGCCCGTCCAGGTGCACGCATTCGTAGTCGCCTTCGGGCTCGAGATCCCCGTCGAACGGCGCGAGATGACGCGCGTACGGCAGATCTGCGAGCTGATGCGGCATGAACGTTCCTCCGGATAGGGCTGTCGTGTCGACAGTAGCCGAGCGAAAAGACCCGCAACCAGACCGTATGTAATGTTGAACCCATGGGTTCAGAAGTACATATCGACGGCGAGGTCGCCACCGGATTCGAGCGGGTGCGTGCGGTATTCGCGGCCAACTTCGCCGAAACCGACGAGGTCGGCGCGGCCGTCGCGGTCTATCGCGACGGAAAGCCGGTGGTCGATCTCTGGGGCGGTCAGGCCGATCCCAGCGCCGGCCGCGCCTGGGAGCGCGACACGCTGCAATTGGTGTATTCGGCGACCAAGGGCGTCACCAGCACGGTCGCTCATCTGCTCGCCCAGCGCGGCGAAATCGACTTGGACGCACCGGTTGTCAAGTATTGGCCGGAATTCGCGGCCGCGGGCAAGGCCGACATTCCGGTGCGCTGGCTGCTGACCCACCAGGCGGGGCTAGCCGCGCTGGACCGGCCGGTGCCGCTCGCCGACGCGCTGGCCTGGCAGCCGATGACCGACGCGCTCGCCGCGCAGGCGCCGAACTGGCCGCCGGGTACGGCGCACGGCTACCACGGGCGCACCTTCGGCTGGCTGGTCGGCGAGGTGATCCGGCGGGCCACCGGGCGCACGGTCGGCCGCATCCTCGCCGAGGAGATCGCGGGCCCGCTCGGCGTCGAATTCTTCATCGGACTGCCCGAATCCGAGCGGCGGCGGGTGAGCAGGCTGGTGTTCGGGCCGAAGGTCGATCCCAACGCCATCCCCGACGAGCTGATCCCGCCCGCGATGGCCCCGCTCATCGCCGCGCTGCGCGACCCGAAATCGTTGGCCAACAGGGCATTTCAGGTGACCGATCCGGCCGAGATCGATTTCGACTCACCCGAGGTGCACGCCGCGGAAATGCCCGCGAGCAACGGTATCGGCACCGCGCGCGGGCTGGCCCGCCTCTACGCCGCGCTCATCGGCGAGGTGGACGGCATTCGGCTGCTCACCCCCGAAACCGTCGCCGCCGCGACGCGTGAACAGGCCGCGGGCATCGATCGGGTGGTGATGCTCGAGGACCGCTACGCCACCGGGTATATGCTGCCCACCGAAACTTTCGCCTTCGGCGGTCCGGCCTCGTTCGGTCATCCGGGCCGCGGCGGTTCGCTGGCCTTCGCCGATCCGGGCAACGGCATCGCATTCGGTTACGTCACCAACTACATCCTGGAGGGCGCACCGGACTTCCGGGCCCGCAATCTCGTTGCCGCCGTTATGGATTCGCTCAACAACTAGCGGGGATACACGGCGATCTCGACCAGATTGCCGTCCAGGTCGCGGCAGTAGTGCGAGGTCATCTCGCCGAGCGCACCGATCTTGGTCACCGGTCCGTTGGTGATCTCGATCCCGCACGCGCGCAGATGATCTCGCACCTCCTGCGGCGACGCCTCGGTGATGAAGCACAGATCCTCGGATCCGGCGGCCTCGGCCACGCCCGTCACCCAGTCCGGGTCGTCGGCGAGCGCACCGAGCGGGCGCAGGTTGATCTTCTGATTCCCGAAACTCAACGCCGTGCGCCCCTTCGGCCCGAATTTCTCCACCCGCATCCCGAGCACCCGCGCGTACCAGTCCGCGGTGGCCGCGACATCGGCGCAGTTGAGAACGAGATGATCGAGCCGCTCCACTGTGAAACCCATGATCACGACCCTACTCACCGGAAACGCTTATCCGGCGGGGTAATTCATCACACCTTTCGCCCGGTGCGGCTCGGTAGCGCCATGGTCAGCGCGCCGGGCACCGCGGCGAACGCACGGTCCAGCTCCGCGGCGAGCCGCCCCGAATCGGCGGTGGCTCCGCTCGCCGCCCACGTTTCGATGGCGCTGTGGAAGGCCGCGACCAGAATATCGATGGCCAATCGGGGGCGCTGATCCGCCGCATCGATGTCGAATCGTTCGCGCAGCACGGCCGCCGCCGCACGCGAGGTGTCATCGCAGAAGCGCAGGTTGTGCGCCGACATCGACGGCGTCACCTGCGCGAGTCGATGGCTGCGCAGTGCGCGAGCGGCCCACTCGACCGACAGCTGCCCGTCGAGCGCGGCCGCGAGTGCGTCTTGCAGCAACCGAAACATGGTGCCGTCCACCGGTTGTCGTGTTTGCAGGTCATCGAGGAAGGCGGTCCACATGTCCTGCAGCGGTGCCATGGCCACCGCCTCTTTACTGGTGAACGTGCGGAAGAAGGTCCGCTTGGACACCTCGACCGCGTCACAGAGTTCATCGAGGGTCGTGCGGTCGAACCCGCGCTCGGTGAACAGATCCAGCGCCGCATCGATCAGCGCCTGCCTGGTGCGCAACTTCTTGCGTTCGCGCAGCGGTAGCCGTTCGGCCGCGGCATCTGCCATGACCCGACCATAGCAGTCGACGCGCCTCCATGCCTATCGCGCCTTGACAGCTTTTGCCACTGAGTGGCACATTGTCGATCGTCATCGACTACCCCATTCGAAAGGTGTTGAGCCACAATGCGTGCACTGCTGGTGGACCACTCCGCCCCGACCGGACTGCGGCTCGGTACCGCACCCGATCCGGAACCGGGCCCGCACCAAGCGCTGATCCGGGTCACCGCGACCTCGCTGAACAGCGGCGAACTCCGGCATGCCGCCGTGGACTCCCCGGACGGAACGGTGCTCGGCTGGGACACGGCCGGTGTGGTGGAGCGCGCCGCCGCCGACGGATCCGGCCCGGCCGTCGGCACGCCGGTGGTCGCCCTCGGCCCCGGTGGCGGCTGGGCCGAACTGCGCGCCGTCGACACCGACTGGATCGGCATCGTCCCCGCAGGGGCGGATATGAGTGCGATCAGCACGATTCCGGTCGCCGCGGCGACCGCGCTGCGGGCATTGCATCGCATCGGCCCGATCCTCGGCAAACGGGTACTCGTCACCGGCGCCACGGGCGGGACCGGCCGGTACGCCGTGCAGCTCGCCCGGCTCGGCGGCGCGGAAGTCGTTGCGAGCACCGGTGATCCGGATGCGCACGGCGCCGGTCTGCGCGCCATCGGCGCGGCCGAGGTGGTCGGCGATCCGGCCGAGGTGCGCACCAAGGTCGACGGGGTGGTCGAGCTGATCGGCGGCGACCAACTGGTCGGCGCATACCGGGTGCTGGCGGAGCGCGGCACCCTGGTCGCCGCGGGCCACGCGGCGGGCGACGGCGAGTCGTTCCCGTTCGGTGCGCTCTTCGGCCACGAAGGACGACACGATCGCGCGATCGTCAGTTTCTTCCTGCTCGCGTGCGCAGACCTCGCCCCGGATCTGAGCTGGCTGGCGGCCAAGGTGGCCGACGGCACGCTCGATCCGAACATCACCTGGCGCGGCGACTGGTCCCGGGTCGCCGACGCGGCCGAAGCTCTGCTCGGCCGTCGCCTGCACGGCAAGGCGGTACTCGAGATACGGAATTAAAACCCGGATGGTTCCAATCGGTGACCCGGTGGGCCGATGCGCCGATCATCGAAGGTCCGCGGTCACCACGGTCGGCCGTGCCATGTCACTGCTGCCCGAGGAATTCATGTCGTCGATCGCATTGCGCCCCAACGCGGTTCGGCTGCGCGCCGGTTGGTGGGCGCGGGTGCTGAGCCCGGCCGCGCTGGTGCTGGCGTGGCAGATCGCCAGCGCGACCGGTGCGCTGCCGCCGCGGCTGCTCACCTCCCCCGCCACCGTCGTACGCACCGCGTGGGACCTGATCGCGGCGGGTACGCTGCAGCACGCCATCGCCGTATCGCTCGGCCGCGCCGCAACGGGTTTCGCGATCGGCACGGTGCTCGGGATCGGGCTCGCGGTACTGGCCGGTTTGAGCAGATTCGCCGAATACCTGGTCGATCCGCCGGTGCAGATGCTGCGCACCGTCCCGTTCTACGGGCTCATCCCGCTGCTGATCCTGTGGTTCGGCATCGGCGAACCACCGAAGATCGTGCTGGTGGCCTTCGGTGTGGCGATTCCGCTGTACCTCAACACCTTTGCCGGAATCCGCGGCGTCGACCCGAAGCTCGCCGAACTCGCCGAGGTGCAGCGGCTCGGCCGGCTGCAACTGATCGGGCATATCGTGCTGCCCGGCGCGCTGCCGCAGACCCTAGTAGGCCTGCGGCAGTCGCTCGGCGTCGCCTGGCTGGCGCTCATCGTCGCCGAACAGGTCAATGCCGACGCGGGCCTGGGCTACCTCATCAACGACGCCCGCGATTTCCTGCGCACCGACGTGATCGTCGTCGGGCTGCTGGTCTACGGGGCGCTCGGCCTGCTCACCGATGCGCTGGTCCGGCTGATCGAACGAAAGGCGCTGGTATGGCGACGCAACTTCCGGTGAAGGAAAAACCCACCAGGACAACCGAATTCGTCGCCCAGGTGCGCGGCCTCGTCCGCGACTTCGACGGCCGCCGAGTGCTCGACCGGCTCGATATCGATATCGCCCGCGGCGAATTCGTCGCGTTGCTCGGCCGCAGCGGCTCCGGCAAGTCGACACTGCTGCGCGCGCTGGCCGGACTGGATCGGGAGGTCGACGGCGACCTCACCACGCACGGCACCACGGCCGTCGCCTTCCAGGAGCCGCGCCTGGTGCCGTGGAAACGGGTGCTGGCCAACGTATCCCTCGGTCTGCGACACCCGGATCCGAAGGCCGCCGCCCGCGCCGCACTCGCCGAGGTCGGGCTGACCGAACGCGCCGATGCCTGGCCGCTCACCCTCTCCGGCGGCGAGGCACAGCGCGTCAGCCTGGCCCGCGCCCTGGTCCGCGAACCGGACCTGCTGCTGCTCGACGAACCGTTCAGCGCCCTCGATGCGCTCACCCGAATCACCATCCACCGCTTGGTGATCCAGCTGTGGCAGCGCCGCGCGCCGGGCGTGCTGCTCGTCACCCACGACGTCGACGAGGCGCTGCTGCTCGCCGACCGGGTGCTGGTACTGGGCGAGGGCCGCATCGTGCACCGGACGGTGGTCGACGCGCCGCGCCCGCGCCGCACCGAACAGCTTGCCCCACTGCGAAATCGGCTACTCGCCGAGCTCGGCGTCACCCAGGAAGGATCCGCATGATCGTCAGGAAACTGGTCCTCGCAACGGCACTCGCGCTGGTCGCGGCGGTCGGCACGGCATGCGGATCCGGCGAGAAGGCCGATCCCGCTGTGCGCGCGGATGGTTCGGTCGATCTGACCCGGGTCACACTGCGCATCGGTGATCAGAAGGGCACCGGATTGCAGGCGCTGCTGACCTCGGCCGGTGAGTTGGACAAGGTGCCGTACAAGCTGAGCTGGTCCCAATTCACCTCCGGCCCACCGATGTTGGAGTCGATCAACGCGGGGGCGGTGGACGTCGGCGGCGTCGGCAACGCGCCGCCGGTATTCGCGGCGGCCGCCAATTCCGCGATCAAGATCGTCACCGCGTATCAGGCGGGTGTCGACGGTCAAGGCATCGCGGTGCCGAAGGATTCGCCGCTGCACGGCCCGGAAGACCTGCGCGGCAAGAAGATCGCGGTCGCCAAGGGCAGTTCGGCACACCACCACCTGCTCACCGTGCTGGCCAAGGCCGGGCTGAAGTGGAGCGATATCGAACCGCAGTACCTGCAGCCCGCCGACGCGCTCGCGGCGCTCAGCACCGGCCGGGTGGACGCCTGGGCCATCTGGGATCCGTACACGGCACAGGCCGAACAGCAGACCGGCGCGCGAATCCTGGTGAGCGGCAAGGGATATCTCAACGGTGACAGCTTCTACGTCGCGGGCGACAAGGCGCTGGCCGATAAGGCGACCGCGGCGGCCCTGCGTGACCTGCTCGCCCGGATCCAGCGTGCGCACACCTGGGTGAACGAACATCCCGAACAGTGGGCGAAGACCTACGCCGAGCTCACCGGACTCCCCTACGAGGTGACCCTCGCCGCGGTGAAACGCGGCACCTACCGCGACCATCCGATCGACGGACCGACCATCGACGGTGAACAGTCGGTCGCCGACATCTTCGCCGCCGCCGGCCTCATCCCGCGCAAGCTCGATATCAAGTCCGCGATCGACACCCGCTTCAACGATCTGTTCTCCGGCAACCCCTGACCCCAGTCGACGACGACACCTCCCGAACGACGAGAATGGACCCTTCGGTCCGCACCGCGAGACCGCGAACCGTTCGTGAGGGAGTCGATGACCAGCCCAGCAACCCGGCAATGGCGCCGCCGCGTACCCGACGAGACGACCGGATCGGGCGCCACCGCCCTCAAACGCAGCCTCGGCAGGCTCGATCTCACCGCGATGGGCGTCGGCACCATCGTCGGCGCGGGCATCTTCGTCATCACCGGTGTCGCGGCGGCCGAGAAGGCCGGACCGTCGATCGTGCTGTCGTTCGGCCTGGCCGGACTCGTCTGCGTGCTCGTCGCGCTCTGCTACAGCGAACTCGCCGCGATGGTGCCGGTCTCCGGCAGCGCGTACACATACACCTACGCGACCCTCGGCGAGGCGCCCGCCTTCCTGGTGGGCTGGAATCTGTTGCTGGAGTTCGTGATCGCGGGCGCCGCGGTGGCCATCGGCTGGTCCGGCACCACGGTTTCGGCGCTGAAATCGATCTTCGGCATCGAACTGCCCACCGCGATCACCTCGGGCCCCGCCGACGGCGGCGTGGTGAACCTGCCCGCCGTCCTGATCATCGTCGTGATCGTCGCGGTGCTGGCCGGCGAGGTATCGCTGACGGCGCGGATCACCAAGGCGCTGGTCGGGGTGACCATCGGCGTGCTCGTGCTGGTGATCGCGATCGGCGCGCCGCATATCGACGTCGGCAACTGGACGCCGTTCGCGCCGTTCGGGGCCGGCGGCATCATCGGCGGCGCGGCCATCGCCTTCTTCGCCTTCCTCGGCTTCGACGTGGTGGCCGCGTCGGCCGAGGAGGCGCGCAATCCGCGCCGCGACGTCCCGTTCGCGATCATCGGCACCGTACTCATCGCGACCCTGTTGTACGCGCTGGTCAGCGCGGTGCTCACCGGAATGTCGCCGTACGCCTCGCTCAACAACGGCGCGCCGATCGCCACCGCGTTCGGGGCGCTGCGCATCGGCTGGATCGGCAACGTCATCGTGATCGCGTCCATCGTCGCGCTCACCAAGGGTCTGCTGCTGATCATCTACGCACCGGTGCGGCTGTCGTTCGCCATGTGCCGGGACCGGTTGCTGCCCGCGCGGCTCGCCGTCACCGGCAAACGGGCGACGCCGGTGCGGTTGACCCTGCTGCTCGGCGCGATCTGCGCGGTGATCGCGGGTCTGCTGCCCATCGACATCGTGGTGGAGTTGGTGAATATCGGTGCGCTGTCGGCATTCGCGGTGGTGTGCGTCGGGGTGCTGGTGCTGCGGCGGCTGGAACCGAACCGGGAACGCCCCTTCCGCACCCCGCTCGTTCCGCTCGTCCCGATCCTGGCCCTGATCGGCTGCGTACTGCTGGCCACCACCTTGGACGCACTCACCTGGGTGCGTTTCGCGGTCTGGGTCGCGGTCGGTATCGCGGTGTATCTCGGGTACGGACGCCGCAATTCCACCCTGGCCTGACCCGTAGTTCGGGGGCACCCCGACCGGTGGCACGGCAAGTCACGGCGTTTTCGCCGACCCATCGGCCACTACCTTCTACGCGGGGCGGGACGCACGAAAGGTATTGGAAATGAAGCGAATTGGAATCGGAACCCTGGCCGCCGGAGCGGTGCTGTTCGCGGCCGGGCTGGGCGCGACGCCCGCCATGGCCGCGCCGGGGCTCCCGCTCGAGCAGGCGACCGTCGATACGACACCATCGCAGCAGGCACAGCCGGTTGTCGGCACGATCGGCTCCGGATCCTCGGCGCCCGGTCTGGCATGCAGTCTGTCGGGCTACGGTCCGACGAACAACTGCTTCAACGGCTGATCTCGGCCGTGCGATCACGAAAGGTGTTATCGATGAAGCGTTTCGGAATCGCGGCAGCGCTGGCCGGTAGCGTGGCGTTCGCCTCGGCGGGCCTCGCGGCGGCCGACCCCGGCCTCCCGCTCGAACCCGCCGCGGCGCATCAGTCCGCCACGGACGGACGGCCCGTCGCGGACCTGTCGCCGTCCGGTTCCGCGAATTCGCTGGCCTCCGGCTCGGCCACGCTGTCCTGCTGGCTGGCGGGCAAGACGATTTTCTGTGGATCGGCCGGCTGACCGGCGCCTCGCCACCGGCAGTCGTTCCCGCGACTGCCGGTACCAGGTAATGTCGGCATCCACGCGCGCTGCGGCGTACACCGCGGAGTCGCCATACCAAAATTGCAGCGAGTGCACAAGGGGTTCCACGTGAATCAGCCGGATTACCAGAATCATTCGGGCACCCGTCCCGCCGCCTGGTACGAAAACTGGGCGCAGACACCGGATTCGCCGTTCCGGGACCGGCTGGAGCCGAAGGACGACCGGGAGTACCGCACCCTCACCTACGAGCGCGACGGCCGCATCGCCCGCATCACCTTCAACCGGCCCGACGAGGGCAACTCCATCACCCCGGATACGCCGATCGATCTGGCGCATGCCGTCGAGCGCGCCGACCTGGACCCGCGGGTGCACGTGATCCTGGTATCCGGGCGGGGCAAGGGTTTCTGCGGCGGCTACGACCTGAACTTGTTCGCCGAGCAGGGCATGAAACCCACCGAGGGCGAACTCGACCGCACCGGAACGGTTCTCGATCCGGTGGTGCAGGCGGTGAACCACAACCCGTGGGGCACTTGGGATCCGATGATCGACTACGCGATGATGAGCCGCTTCAACCGCGGCTTCGCCAGCCTGCTGCACGCCGACAAACCCACCGTCGCGAAGCTGCACGGCTTCGCGGTCGCCGGCGGCACCGATATCGCGCTGTACTCCGACCAGATCATCTGCGCCGACGACACCAAGATCGGTTATCCGCCCACCCGCGTCTGGGGCATTCCGGCGGCCGGAATGTGGGCGCACCGGCTCGGCGATCAACGCGCCAAACGCCTGCTGTTCACCGGCGACTGCATCAGCGGCAAACAGGCCGCCGAATGGGGCCTCGCGGTGGAGTCCTGGCCCGCCGACGAACTCGACGAGCGCACCGAGGCCCTCGTCGAGCGGATCGCCAGAATGCCGGTCAACCAGTTGATGATGGCCAAACTGGCGCTCAATTCGGCGCTGCTGTCCCAGGGGGTGGCGAATTCGGCGATGATCAGCACCGTCTTCGACGGCGTCTCGCGGCATACGCGGGAGGGCTACGCCTTCCAATTACGTTCGGCCACAGCCGGATTCCGTGAGGCGGTGCGGGAGCGCGACGAACCGTACGGCGACTACAAGCGCGCCGGGTTCGACACCGACTAACGCTCGACGCCCACCCGTGCCGATACAGTCATGGGATGAGCTGGACCGTCGGTTTCGACCTCGATATGACGCTGATCGATTCGCGCCCCGGCGTGGCAAGGGCGGTCGATCTGGCGGCGGCCGAGCTCGGGCTCCCGGTGCGCGGGGCGGACGTCGCGAAACATATCGGTCCACCGTTGGCGAACCTGCTGCGGCAGGCGGGCGCGCCGGAGGAACGGTTGCCGGAACTGGTGGCGCGGTACCGGCAGCTGTATCCGACGATCGTGCCGCAGGTTCCGGCCATGCCCGGCGCGGACGCGGCGCTGGCCGCGGTGACCGAGCGCGGCGGGCGGGTGCTGGTCGTCACCGGCAAGCACGCACCGCTCGCGCAACTGCACCTCGACGAACTCGGATGGCGGGTGGACCATCTGGCAGGCGACCTCTGGTCCGCCGCGAAGGCGGACGCGCTGCGCGAACAAGGGGCGCGCATCTATGTCGGCGATCACGTCGGCGATATGCGCGGCGCTGCGGCGGCGGGCGCGGTCGCGGTGGGCGTCACCACCGGCCCCTGCGATGCGGCGGAACTCACGGCCGCGGGCGCCGATATCGTCCTCGCCGACCTCACCGAATTCCCGGACTGGTTCGGCGAGTTCGTTCTTGGGTTAGCCTCCTAAACGTGGATCTGTTCCCGGAACGTTTCAGCGGCAAGGTCGCGGTGGTCACCGGCGCGGCACAGGGTATCGGCGCGGCCACCGCCAAACGGCTGGCCGTCGAGGGCGCGACGGTCGCGGTGGTCGACCGCGGCGCGCTCGACACGGTGCTCGACGACATCGCCCTCGCGGGCGGCACCGCGCACGGCTACAACTGCGACGTCACCGACCGCGAGTCGGTGCAACTGGTATTCGACAGCGTGGCAACCGAATTGGGCGGCCCGCACATCCTGGTCAACAATGCCGGGATCACCCGCGACGACCTCTTCTTCCGCATGTCCGAAGAGGATTGGAACGCGGTGCTCTCGGTCAACCTCAGCGGCGTCTTCCACTGCACCCAGGCGGCGCAGAAATACATGGTCGAGCAGAAGTACGGCAAGATCGTCTCGCTGTCCAGCCGGTCGGCCCTCGGCAACCGCGGGCAGGCCAATTACGCGGCGGCCAAGGCGGGCATCCAGGGCTTCACCGCCACCCTCGCCATCGAGCTCGGGCCGTACAACATCAACGTCAACGCGGTCGCGCCCGGCTATATCGCGACCGCGATGACCGCCGCCACCGCCACCCGCATCGGGCTCACCCCCGAGGAGCATCAGCGCACCGTCGCCGAACAGACCCCGCTGCGCCGGATCGGCCAGCCCGCGGAGGTCGCCGCGGTGATCGCCTTCCTCGCCAGCGACGACGCGTCCTACGTGAGCGGGCAGACGCTGTACGTCAACGGCGGGGCGCGCTGAGCTCATCGCGCGCCGCGCCGGGCCCAATTCCAGCTCTGCCAGGTGTCGTCGTCGAGCCGGTGCCGCAGGTCCGCGAGCAGCGCCGCGCGCATCGGCTCGGGCAGCCGGTCGAGGGCGGGCACGATATCGGGTGACAGCTTGCCGAGATATTCGGTGTCGAGTTCCTTGCCGTGCTGCCAGCGGTCGATATTGCGGTCGGCGATCAAACCCTCCGGATTGAGTGCGGCCAGCGCGAGCAGAGTGACCATGGCGGTGCCGATCGTCGCGCGCGGCAACCAGTTCCGCTCCAGCCGCAGCACCGCGACGAGCACGAGGAGGTAGACCAGGCCGAGCCACAGCTCGCAGGTCTGCACCAGCAGCCGCAGCACGGTGAACCCGTACGCCTGCTGGTAGGTCCACATCCGGCTCAGCGCGGAGGCCACGATGATCAACGTCAAACCACCGACGGCACAAAGCAATACCCGCAACCACAGCCGATCCGCGACGGAATCCTGTGCCGACCGACGCAATACGGCCAGCACAACGGCCAGGGTCAATATGGTCACCGCCGAAAGCTGCCAGAATCCGCTGCGCGCGTACTCCGCGTAGGTCAGTCCGGCGGTGCGCTGCACATAGTCGTCGCCGCCGAACAGCGCGACGAACTGCGCACCCACGAATACCGCGAACAGCACCGTCAGCGCACCGACCGGCAGCGCCCACTCGATCCGCCGCCACGGGCGACCCGAAACCTTTTCCGCCGCATCGGAAGCCGGCACCGGCGGCCCCGCGAGCAGGAAGATGGCGCCGATCGCGGCCGCCGCCGCACCGCCGAACACCACACACCACCGCACCGCCGAGCCGACATCGATCCGCGGCGTCGCATCACCCACCAATGCGGCGAACGTCGCATCCGCCCCCGCCAACAGCGGCACGAACACCGCGAGCAGTACGACGGTCGCACCGACCGAAACCCCGATCCGCCGCCGCCGCACATCCATCCCGCCCCGCATCCGCCCGATCCCCGCATACACCCACGGCATCGCGGCCACCGCCGCCACCGGCACCGCGATCACGTCATACAACACACCGAACCTCGACCGCCGCCCCACCACCCCCAACGACGCCGCCACCGCCGCCCCCACCACACACAACCCGAACAACCACCCCGCCGCCCGCACCGCCCCGACCCCCAACAGCGCCAACCCCACCCCAACCCACCAAACCCGCCCCCAACTCCCCAACCCGCCGGACGAACCCTCCCCTACACCAACGAATTTCGCATAGCCCGTACCGGACCCCCGCGCCCTGCCGGATTTCCCGGATTCCGCATCCGATTCACCCGCATCGGCCCCGTGCAGCACACCAGTTCCGGCAGAGGACGACCAAGCCACATCCGACGCACCGGCATGCGATCCGACCAGCCGCCCGTCATCCGCACCACGCGCCGTGCTCGCATCGACGTCTCCCGCCACCTGACTCCCGGCCGCCGCACCCGAATCACTCAGCGACACAGCCTCATCCACACCACACACTCGACCCGTATCGACTCCAAGCACCGCCCGGCTCCCGGCCGCCGCACCCGACTCCCGCGGCCGCACGTCCCCTTCAGCCGTCACCTCCGCCTTGTCGGTCTCCCCGTCATGCACTGCATCCGAACCACTCAGCAGCACAGCAGCATTCGCGCCACCGCACACCCGGTCCGCATCTACTTCACGCACCGTCTCACTCCCGGTCGTCCCATCCGATTCCGGAAGCTCCGCACCGTCCGCTGCTGCCACCGGTCGGACCTCGACCGCCTCGGCCTCCTTCTGGACGCCCGCTGCACCCGAATCCCTCAGCGGCACAGCTGCATCCATGTCCGCCCCGGGTCGATCTTCCAGCGCGTCAGCCTCCACACCGGCTGCCGCATCCGATCCATGCGGCCAGGTAGCCTCACTCGCCGCTCCTACCGACCGGACTCGCACCGGTCGGGTGAGCCGCGTCGAAACTCCCGCCTCATGTGACGAATTGCCCTCGGCCGCATCGGTTCTGGGCGAATTCGGTGCTGCGGCGGACACCGGCCGCCGCGGGCTGTCGGCATCCGAGGCATGCTCGCTCGACCCACGCCCGGGTTGCGCTGTCCGGCGGGCATGACGGTCTACCGCGAATACCATACATACCGCTACCAATCCGGCCAGTAGCCAACCGATTCCGGGGCGGTCCAACGGAACCAGTACTGCCGCCGCCAATCCGATGACTACGGCCGCGGGCACCACTCCCGCCGGATAGGCGACGAATTGCCAAGCGGGTGCCGGGCGGACAGGGAATGGCGGCGAGGCCTGCGGTGATCGATGGGATTCGCCCGGCGGGGCCGGTGGACGCGGCCGACTCTCGGCGTGTACGCCGCCCGGGATCGACTCTCCCGATGAAGGGATTCGGGACGAGTCCGTCGTTGACCCGCCGGTTCCCGTAATAGGTAGTGGGTCAAAGTAATTCGAGGTGGATGACGATCCGGCGGGTGTGGCCGGGGATTCAGGTTTCGGCGAATCCGGATCGTCTGGGGTGGTGGGAATTTCGGGCATGGCAGACCTTTCCGTGGGGATACGGTATCCGCCCGGGAGCGCAGGGCACTCCGGGTTGCTGAATTGCGTTGGGGTTTAAGCGATCAGGGGTTCGGTAGGGTGACGCGGATGCGGGAGCCGGGGTCGGCGACCGCTATGGTGCCGCCGTGCAGGTCGACGACCCAGCGGGAGATGGCGAGTCCGAGGCCGGTGCCGCCGCCGTCGGTCCGGCCGCCCCTGGTGAATCGGTCGAAGACGCGGGCCCGTTCGGCGGGCGGGATGCCGGGACCCTCGTCCTGGACGTCGATGATCGTGACACCGTCGCAGGCACGGGCGTTGATGCGCACCTCACCGCCCGCCGGGCCGTGCCGCGCCGCGTTGTCGAGCAGGTTGAGCAGCACCTGATGCAGGCGCGCGGGATCGGCGTATACGGTGGCCGTGGCCGGCAGCACATCCGAGCGGAAGCGCACGCCGCGCCCGAGCGCCGCGGCCAGCATTTCCGCCTCGGCCACCACCTCGGCGAGTAACGGTGCGACGGCTAGCTTTTCGCGATCCAGCGGCAGTGCGCCCGCCTCGATGCTGGATAGGTCGAGCAGTTCGGACACCAGGACGCTCAGCCGCTCGGTCTGCGCCAACGCGGTCCGCAGGGTTTTCGGGTCCGGATCCGAGACGCCGTCCACCACATTCTCCAGCACCGCGTTCAAAGCCGTAATGGGCGTGCGCAATTCGTGCGAGACATTGGCGATGAGTTCGCGCCGCTGCCGGTCGGCCGCGGCCAGGTCGGCGGCCATCTGGTTGAAGGCCGTCGCCAGCTGCCCGACCTCGTCGCGCGAGGTGGCCCGCACCCGCCAGGTGTAGTCGCCGTGCGCCATTCGCTGTGCGGCCGCTGTCATCTCACGCAGCGGCCTGGTGATCCCGTGCGCCAGGATCTGCGAGGTGACCAGCGCGATCACCATGGCCGCCACGGTGGTTCGGGTCGGCAGCCAGCCGATCTTGTACCAGAAGTAGCTGAATGCCAGCCCGCCCGAGCAGACCATCAGGATCGCCAGCTTCAGCTTGATCGATCGCACCGGGTCCAGCGGGCGCGGCAGCACATCCGCGACCCAATCCCCCACTGTCCGAGGCCTTTTGCCGTCGTTCACCGGGGCTCCAGCGCATAGCCGACACCGTGCACTGTCCGGATCAGATCCGCACCCAGCTTGCGCCGCAACGCCTTCACGTGACTGTCCACCGCGCGGGTCCCCGACGCGTCGGCCCAGTCCCACACCTCCTCGAGCAGCCGCTCCCTGGCCAGCACCACGCGCGGCCGCCGGGCCAGGCGCGCGAGCAGTTCGAATTCCAGCGGCGTGAGCTGTGCCTCCCGCTCGGCCCGCCACACCCGGCGCTGATCGAGATCGATGCGCAGATCGCCGACCGCGATGGTGGCGGTCTCCAGCTCCGCGGTGCGCTCGACCCGTCGCAGCAGCGCGTGCACCCGTGCGGCAAGCACCCGCATGGAGAACGGTTTCGTCAGGTAGTCGTCGGCCCCGACACCGAGGCCGACCAATTGGTCTGTTTCATCGGTGCGCGCGGTCAGCATGAGTACCGGCACCGCCCGATCGGCCTGGATGCGTCGGCACACCTCCAGTCCGTCGAAACCCGGCAACATCACGTCCAGCACCACCAGATCCGGAGCCAGCGCCGCGGCGGCGGCCACCGCACCCGGCCCGTCATGCGCGAGATCCACCGTGAAACCCTCGGCCCGCAATCGTGCGGCAACCGATTCGGCGATGGTCACCTCGTCCTCGACCACCAGGATCCGCCGCGCCACCGTCGCGGCCGGCCTTCCGCTGTGTTCCATAAAAGGGAACCCTAGCCACCCACTGTGCAGAGAAGCCGCGCCAAATGTGGAGATTCCGTGTGCGGATCACACGGGACGGGCCTCGTGCTCGATCCCGGCGTGCTCGGCGCCGCGCCGGAACCGCAGCAACCGCAACGCATTCGCCACCACCAGCAGCGTCGAACCCTCGTGGATGAACACCGCGGGCCCGATCGGCAGGCCGAGCAACGTCGCGGGCACCAGCGCCGCGACGATCAGCAGCGAAAACGCCAGGTTCTGCCGGATGACGCGCGCGGTCCGCCTGCTCAGCGCCACCGCGAACGGCAGCCTGCCGATATCGTCGACCATCAGCGCCACATCGGCCGTCTCCAGCGCCACCGCGGATCCGCTCGCCCCCATCGCGATGCCGACCGAGGCATGCACCATCGCGGGCGCGTCGTTCACCCCGTCGCCGACCATCGCGGCGCCCGTCCGCCCGCCGATTTCGCCGATCTTGGTGACCTTGTCCTCGGGCAGCAGCCCGCCGTGCGCCGCGTCCAACCCCATATCGCGGGCGACCGCATCGGCGACCCGCTGATTGTCGCCGGAGATGAGCACCACCTCCGCGACGCCCAGCGACCGCAGCATCGCGACCACCGGCGCCGCCTCGGCGCGCGGCACATCCATCACACCGACCACGCCCAGATAGCCGCCGCCGCTGCGCACGATCATCGTGGTGCGACCCCGCTCGTGCAGTTCGTCCATCGCGAACACGATCGCGGGCGGCAGGCCATCGGGATCCAACTCCTCGAACATGGTCCTGTTGCCGACCTCGGTCGCCCGTCCGTCCACCAAGGCCGTAATACCGCGCCCGGTAACGGAATTCACCGAATCCGCGGTCCGCTCGGCCGTCACCAGCGGCCCCAGATCCCTGGTGATCGCGGTGGCAAGCGGATGGTCGCTGTACGACTCGACCGCGTACAGCGTGGCGATCAATTCGTCCCGCAGTTCCGCACGCGCGGGCACGATATCGGTCACCCGCGGCTGACCCCAGGTCAGCGTGCCGGTCTTATCGAAGGCGATGGAGCGAACGCGCCCAAGGGTTTCCAGCGGTCCGCCGCCCTTCGCGAGCACACCGGCCTGCGCGGCGCGGGCGATTCCGGCCAGTACCGCGCTCGGCGTCGCAATGGCCAGCGCGCACGGGCTGGCGGCCACCAGCACCACCATCGCCCGGTAGAAGCTGTCGGCGAACGGCTCGCTCGACGCGAAGACCCCGACGCCGAGCACCGCCGCGACACCGACCAGAACCGCTGGGACATAGAAGATTTGGAATCGATCGAGGAATCGCTGCGTCGGCGACTTCTGGGTATCGGCCTCCCGGACCATGGTGATCACCCGCGCCAGCATGCTGTCGCGCGCCAGGCTGGTCACCAGCACATCCAGTGCGCCGGACCCGTTCAATGTCCCGGCGAATACCCGATGCCATTCCGGCACAGCGGAATCGCTCGCCAGCAGCGCGGCGGGATCGGCCGCCGGGCTCTTCTCCACCGGAATGCTCTCGCCGGTCACCGACGACTCGTCGACGCCGCTGGTCCCGGCGACCACGACGCCGTCCGCGGGTGGACGCGAATTCGGCAGCACCACAACGACATCGCCGATCGCCAGCTCGTCCACCGGCACCTCGGTCACCGCGTCACCGTGCCGCACCAGCGCCGTACTCGGGGCCAGCTCGGCCAGCGCCTCGATGGACCGCTTGGCCCGCCCCATCGCGTATTCCTCCAGCGCGTGCCCGAGGCTGAACAGGAACAGCAGCACCGATCCCTCGGCCCACTTGCCGACCAGCGCCGCACCGACCGCGGCGACCAGCATTAGAAAGTCCACCTCGAACCGCCCGCGCCGCACGGTGGCCAGCGCGGTCCGGACGGTGAAGAATCCGCCGAACACATAGGTGGCGGCGAACAGCGTCAGGGCCAGCCAGCCCGGCGCGTCCACCAGATATTTCGCCGTCATACCGCCCGCATAGGTGACGCCGGAGGCGATGGCGGCGATCAGCTCCGCGCGCTCACCGAGCGGGCCGCTGTGCGCGTCCGTGCCTTCTTGATCGCGTTTCGTCATGAGGTGATTATATGCATAGATTGCAATATCTAGATATATGGTTGCTTTATGACCTCGCCGCACCCCTGATCGCCGCCGAGCCGTTGCCGTACCGGGATCCGGCGAAACCGAAATACCGGTCGCGATCCGGGACAATCAAGGGGTCTCCACCATCGCCCACTCGCCGGGTGTGCCCCACTCGCTGGACGAAGGACACCGATATGGTCGTTCCGGGGATTCGCCGCATGCTGGTGGCGGCCGTCGCGGCGCTGGTCACGATCGGTCCATGCGGTTCGGCGGCGGCACAGGAGACGGTCGCCCTCGGCGGCGGCTCCGGCATCCTGCTCGGATCGAGCACCGCATGCACCCTCACCACCATCGGCTACGACCGCGCAGGCAGGCTGACCGGCCTGACCGCGGGCCACTGCGCCGAACCCGGGATGCCGGTGCGGGCCGAGGCCACGCCGGACACCGTTGTCGTCGGCACGGTTGCCGCGGTGGATCATTCGGACGACTACGCGGTCATCGTGTTCGACCGCGAGCGGGTGACGCCGGTGCGTCGCGTCGACGCGACGGTCATCGCCGGCATCGGCGCACCGCCGCGGGAGGGCGATCTCGTCTGCAAGAACGGACGCACCACCGGCGTCGACTGCGGCCTCGTATGGGCGACCCACGAATGGTGGTTCCAGAACCAGGTCTGTTCGCGGCCCGGCGATTCCGGCGGCCCGGTCACCCTCGGCGATCGACTGGTCGGCATGAACGTCGGCCATATCGGCACGGAGGCGATCGGGATCACCCTCGCCGATCTGACCTGCCGTCACCCGGCCGCATCCGGCCACGACCCGGCCGTCGCCATCCAGATCGGCATGGTGCTCGCCGCCATCGAGCAAGCCGGCGGCCCCGGCGCCGGCTTCCGGCCCGTGTGACACGTGGCCCGAATCCGGCGGCGCCCGTACGATATCGCTGCGCCACCGAGCCAACGCAGGAGCGAATCGTGGAGCCTTCGTACAAACGCTTCGTCGCACTCGGCGACAGCCAGACCGAGGGCATCGGCGACCCGGACGGCAACGGCGGCCACCGCGGCTGGGCCGACCGATTCGCCGCCCTGCTCGCCGCCGCCAGTCCCGGGCTGCACTATGCCAATCTGGCGGTGCGCGGCCGCCGCGCCGCGGAGATCCGCGCCGAACAGCTGCCGCCCGCGCTCGTGCTCGGCCCCGATCTGGTCACCGTCGTCGCGGGGATGAACGATGTCATCCGGCCGCGCCTCGACGGCACAGCACTGCTCGCCGACCTGGACGCGATGTTCGCCGCGCTGGTCGCCGCGGGCGCGCGGGTGGTCACCTTCACGTACCCGGATATCGGCGCGATCGCGCCGTTCGTGCGCCCGCTGTCCGGGCGGGTGCGCGCGCTCAACGCCCGGTTGCGCGAATTGTCCGCGCGCCACGGCATCACCCTGGTGGATTTCGAACCGGTGCACGCCACCACCCATCCGTTGGTCTGGGCCGAGGACCGGTTGCACCTGAGCCCGCTCGGCCACGATCTGGTCGCCCGCGCCGTCGCCGACACCCTGGGCATCCCCGGCGCCGATACCACCTGGCGCGACCCACTCCCCCCGGTCCAGCGCACCTTCGCTGCCGCGACCGCCGCCGAATGGCGCTGGACCACCCGGCATATGCTGCCGTGGCTCGGCCGCCGGGCCCGGGGCATCTCCACCGGCGCGGGCTTACCCCCGAAACGCCCTGAGCTGCAACCTGTTTCGGATTGAGCGGACCCCGCTGCGGCCCGCCCCCAGGCTCTGTGCGGAAGTCCGGCCGGATGCGCCGGACGGAACTTCGGCACAGGGCGTGGACCCCCCACCATTCGTCTGGCGCAAAACCGCCGAGGAAATCCTCGACTCCCAGATGTCTGCAACGCATTTCAGGCGCAGAACGCTAGGTGCACTGCCCACAGGCGTTGGTGACGGGCGTGGCGGCTGACTGGCGAAGACCTCCGAGCTGCCGAGCACAGCACCTCGACCGCATCGATGACACGGAATCGCCCCGCCGATCCCCAGACCTGGGCCGATGACGAACGTTCCCTACGACCGGCAGTAGTATGGCGCGGTGCGGAAACCGACGGATGCGATGGCGCGGGCGCGTGGCGCGTTCGTCGGTTGCGCGTCCGGTGCGGTGAGCATTGCCGCGCACGCCCTGGCGGGCGGAAGCGTCGCGGTCGGGCAGTCCGGGCTGGCGCTGCTGATCGCGGCCTGCGCGGCGGTCGGCTACGCGGTGGCCGCCATGCGGAACCGGTACGGCATCGCCGAGGTGATGGCGCTGCTGGCCGGTGGGCAGGCCATCGGGCACACCGCGCTTTCGGTGGCGCCCGAACATCACCACGGCGGCGGCGCGAATCAGGTCATGCTGGCCGCGCATCTCGTGGCGATTCCATTGGGCGCCATACTCATTCGCGGGGCGGAACGCGCGATCGCCCGGCTCGCCGGTGGCGTGCGACGAGCCGTCGCCGCATTGGATCCGCTTCCCGCCGTTGCGGTTTCGACGGCGGTTACGGCATGGCAGGCTCCGGCCCGGGCGCCGCGGTCGCTGCTCGGTTCGGGAATCGGCAGGCGCGGGCCGCCGGTGTCGCGGTAGTTGTTCGTCACACACCGCCGTACCGCGCTGCCGGATCGAAGAGGTCGTTCCAGGTAAGTGGGTTGCGCACGAGCGGAATCGGCTCGACAGCGCTCGAAAAGGAGTGGCGACCACCGGAATTCCGGTGCCGCACACACTCCGACCGGCGGTATCTCGAAAACCCGTACCCGAATGGAGTTCTCATGTCCGTCACTACCCGTATGCCCGCGATCCGGATACTGGCCTGCGCGGCCACCGCCCTCGCGCTGCTGGCAGGTTGTTCGTCCAAGAACGACAGCGGTTCGACGAAGGCCGCCGACGCGGTCACCGTCAAGGATCAGTGGGCCAAGGCCGCCGACAGCGGAATGTCGGCCGCCTTCGGTGAATTGGATAATTCCGGCGACAAGCCGGTGTCCGTCGTCGCCGCGTCCAGCCCCGCGGCCAAGGCGGTCGAACTGCACGAGGTGGTGGCCGCGGCCGACGGATCGAAGACGATGCGGCCCAAGGCGGGTGGCTTCGCGATCCCCGCGCACGGCAGCATCAAATTGGCGCCCGGCGGCGAGCACATCATGTTCATGGGCCTGACCGGACCGCTGCGCACCGGCTCGGACACACCGGTGACGCTCACCTTCGACGACGGCTCGACGAAGACCTTCACCGCCCAGGTCCGCGATTTCTCCGGCAATCAGGAGAACTACTCCCCCGAACACGGTGGCTGAGCGGGATACGGCAGCCGGATCGATCGGCTCGGCGAACGCGCCCGAGCACCAAGGCACGGCGGCCGGACCGAGTGACCGGCGGACCGGCGGTTTCTCCAGGCGGCGCCTCTTCGGTGGGGGCGCCGCCGTCGCGGGGGCGGCCGGAATCGGCTGGGGCGCGGCGGCTTTCACCGGGCATCGAACCGAGCCCGCGGGCCGCGCACCGACCGATACCGAGCCGTTCTACGGCGAACACCAGGCCGGTATCGCGACCGCGCCGCAGGATCACGCCGCCTTCGTCGCGCTCGATCTGCGGCCCGGCGCCCGCCGCGCCGATGTCATCGGCATCCTGAAGATCTGGACCGATGACGCCGCCCGTCTCACCCAGGGCGCCGCGGCGCTGGGCGATACCGAACCCGAACTGGCGCAACGTCCTTCGCGGTTGACCGTCACGGTCGGCCTCGGCCCGAACGCCTTCACCGTCGCCGGTGCCGAACAGCGCAGACCCACCTGGCTGCGTCCGCTGCCGCCGTTCGAGATCGATCGGCTCGAACCTGGTTGGTGCGACGGCGATTTCCTGCTCCAGATCTGCGCCGACGAGGCGACCGCGGTGTCGCACGCGGTGCGGGTGCTGTGCAAGGGGGTCGGTTCGCTGGTGACGGTGCGCTGGGTGCAGCGCGGCTTCCGCAACGCGAAACCCGGTGCGTCACCGCGCAATCTGATGGGTCAGGTGGACGGCACCGTCAATATCGCCCCGGGCACACCGGATTTCGAGCGGCTGGTGTGGGATGACGGTGCGGCGCAGCCCTGGTTGCGCGGCGGTACGTCGCTGGTGCTGCGCCGGATCGCCATGAAACTCGACACCTGGGACGAAATCGACCGGGATGGAAGGGAATTGACGGTCGGGCGCACCCTGGACACGGGTGCGCCGCTCACCGGGAAGCACGAATCCGACGAACCGGATTTCGCGGCCGTAGACCGCTTCGGCATTCCGGTGATCCCGCCGTCGTCGCATATCGCCAGGGCGCATCACACCAGCGACGGGGAGCGGTTCCTGCGCCGCGGCTACAACTACGACGACGCGCCCGCCCCCGGCCACATCTCGAATTCGGGGCTGCTCTTCGCCGCCTTCCAGCGCGATGTGGACGCCCAGTATCTGCCGGTGCAGCGGCGGCTGGCCGAATTCGACGCGCTCAATGTGTGGACGACCCCGGTGGGGTCCGCGGTGTTCGTCATCCTGCCGGGGGTGCGGGCACCGGGCGGATATCTCGGACAGTCATTGTTCGAATCATGAGGGGGAGGTTCGATGCCCGGCCACCGGGCATCGAACCTCATCATTTAATGCCACAGCGCGGCGACCAGGACGTTGACCACCGCCAGCCCACCGGCCGCATGCGGCATCCAGGTCACCGGCTTACCGCGCTTGGCATCGCCGTGCCCCATCTCCGCGAACGCCGCGACCAGCAGCGCGACGACCAGTTTGACCCCGATCTTCACCATATTCGGATGCTTGTCCAGCGAATGGATGCCGTCGGCCATGCCGACGAGCACCAGTCCGGTGACGATCTGCAGGCGCGCACCCCACACCATCAGCTCGGACACCGTATTGCGCTGCGCCGCGTAGCCGCCGACGACCGCGGCCATACCGAGCAGATGGGTGACGACCACGACGTTGTAGACGAAGTTCATACCGCAGACGCTAGTTGATCGCCTCCGCGTTCTACTACATAAGGTCGTTTTCCGACGCCACCTGCGGCGATACGAGAACGGCCGCCGGATCGCCCGGGCGATCCGGCGGCCGCGCCGCGTGAAATACCTTCGGCCGCAGCCGAATCCGGCTCAGACCTGGTCGAGCGCGCGGGCGTCCTTACGGATGCCGAAGGCCATGATGATCTCCATAATGCCGATCACCAGCAGCCACACGCCGACCACCACCGTCAGCGTCGCCACCGATTCCAGCGGCCACGCGATCACCACGATGCCCGCGATGGTGGTGAGCAGGCCGAAGAAGACGGCCCAGCCCCGGCCCGGCAGCGCGGGCTCGGACAGGCCCATCATGGTCACGCCGACCCCGCGGAACAGCCAGCCGACGCCGATCCAGATGGCGAGCAGCAGGATCGAATCCAATTCGTCCCGGAAGCAGAACACGCCGATCGCGATGGACAGCACGCCGCTGATGAAGCCCAGCACCCGCATCCCGGTGCTGGACGGTATGCCGAACGCGGCCACCAGCTGCAGGAAGCCGGAGACCACCAGATAGATACCGAAAAGGACACCCGCCGCAAGCAGTGTCGGCCCCGGCCAGACCAGGATGATGACGCCGAGAACCACCGACAGGAGTCCGGTGACCAGGGTGGTCTGCCACGCACTGCGAGCGAGCGCTTTGACCGGGCCCTCTAGCATGCTGTTTGTCGTCATGCACAGATGCTATGTCCCGAGATGGGCGATTCACCGGATATCCGGCCCACACACTGTCGCGAGCCGGATCCCGCCGCGCGGACAGACCTACCGCCGCGCCGCGAACCTATTGCGGCGCACCGATATTGACCATCCAGGAGATGCCGAAGCGGTCGACGCACATACCGAATTCGTCTCCCCACATCTGCTTCTCCAGTGGCACCGTCACCCGGCCACCGGCCGACAGGCCGTCCCAGTAGCCGCGCAGTTCCTCGGCGTCGTCACCGCTGAGGCTCACCGAGATGCTGCTGCCCGGGTGGTATTCCATCCCGGGCGGGGTGTCGGCGGCCATCAACGTGAATCCCTTGGCCGTCTCGAGTAGTCCGTGCATGACCAATTCGGCGCCGGGCGCGTCCTTATCGCCCATATCGCCGAAGGTGCTGATGGTGAGATTGCCACCGAAGACGTCGCGGTAGAACTCGAGCGCAGCGCGCGCCGAATCCTGGAAACCGAGGTACGGATTGAGCCGGGAGACCATGGCATGCTCCTTGCCGCCGAATGTCATTGCGAAACTCGCGCCACGAACAAGGCTAGAGCACATATAAGGGGCACGCGTTGCATAACGCACGCCACACCACGTTTCACCGGTCTCCTGGTCGGGTAGTCATCCCTAAGTTGGCTCGTGACGGCGGGCGATACCGAAAGTCGGGTCGGTCTAGGAGTTCAGGGTGTCGGTAGTTCTCGTGCTGCAAGCACGCGGCCTCGGTGACTTGCTCACCGCGGTCCCCGCACTACGTGCTCTGCGCCGGGCGAGACCCCATGACCATATCGTGCTCGCGGCCCCGCAGCGGGTCAAACCCATCGTCGACCTGATCGCCTCGGTCGACGAGCTGGCGCCCACCGCCGATGGCATATTGCGTTGGGACGGGCCGCGTCCCGCGCTCGCGGTGAACCTGCACGGCCCGCACGCGGAGAGCATTGTCGCGCTCGGCAAGACCGATCCCGACCGCATCCTGAGCTACCGCAATCCCGCCTTCCCCGATCTGGAAGGTCCACAGTGGCAACAGGATCGGCATATCGTCGACTGCTGGTGCCATCTGCTCGAATACGACGGAATCGACGCCGATCGGCGCAATCTCGGTCTGGTGCCGCCGGTTTCGACCACCAGCCACCGCGATTGCGTCGTGGTGCACATCGGCGCGGGCGCGCAGGCCCGGCGCTGGCCCGCCGACCGATTCGCCGCGGTGATCCGGCATCTGCTCGTGCTCGGGCGCGAGGTGGTGGTGACCGGGGACGAATTCGAACGCGATCTCGCGCTGCATATCGCGGCGCGGGCCGGACTCTCCGTGAGCCGGGTGCTGGCCGGGGAACAGAACCTGACCGAGTTGGCCGCCACCGTCGCCGAGGCAGCGCTGGTGGTCTGCGGCGACACCGGAGTCGCGCACCTGGCAACCGCGTTCGGCACTCGCACGGTGCAGTTGTTCGGCCCCACGCCGCCGCGCTGGGTCGGCCCGCCGCCGCATCTGCTCGGCCGTCATTCGGTGCTGTGGGCGGGTCAGCTCGGCGACCGCGACGCCGACACCCCGGATCCGGGTCTGCTGCGCATCGGAGTGACCGAGGTGATCAACGCTGTCGACAAACAGCTCAGCAAAAGGCGCTGGCCGGGAACCGGGACCGCGGACCGCAGGCGCACCGCTTACCGGCGCGTCGGCTGAGGTCCGGCGTCGCCGGTTCGGTCAACGTCGTCGATCCGAGCCGCGCTGAGTGCCGCGGAGTATGCCGCTATCGCGCTGGGCCAGAACTGCTCCAGGTAGTCGCGGGCCGCGCCGAGGCCGCGCGGGTCCAGATGGTAGAGCCGCCGATTTCCGTCGGGTCGCATGCCGACCAGTCGGGCCTCGCGCAGCACCCGCAGGTGTTGGGATACGGCGGAACTGGTGACGCCGACGGTGGCGGCCAGTTCGCCGACCGAGCGCGGCGCCTGCGGCAGCGCCTCGAAGATCGCCCGGCGGGTGGGGTCGGATAGCGCCTCCAGGGCACGGACTCCATTAGTGGCCACTGAAATAGTGTGATCATTGGACCACCGTCCGGTCAACCGGACGCCATACGGCATTCACCAAGGTCGAGCCGCGAGACACGCCGTAGCGTTATCTGTTTGTAATAGGCGAACTGGGCTTTTGTACCAAGGTGACGCTAGCCACACGATTGCGAAGCCGCCACGGATGCCCGTTACGTTCGACCAATGCTCGTGACCGTTCCGTTACCTTCCCGGCGCGGCGCGACCCGTAGTCGACGACACCGCGCAGCGACCCGCGCGGTCGCCGTCTCCGCGGTCGCGATCTCCGCTTTGACGGCCCTCAACGCCGCCGACGACCTCCCGGCCCAGGCCCAGGCGCCCACCGCGCCGCTCGCCTTCACCCCGCGCGAAGCGCAGATGCCGCAGACCGTCCCCGAGGCCGTGCTGGCGACGCAACGGCGCATTGCCGACGAGGCGGCCCGGATCGCCGCCGAACTCGCCCGGCCGCACACCGTCCGGCCCGTCGCGGGCGTGCTCACCTCCACCTTCGGCATACGCTGGGGCGCACTGCACGCGGGCATCGACTTCGGCGATCCGATCGGCACCCCGATCGAGGCGGTCACCGACGGCGTCGTCATCGATGCGGGCCCGGCCGACGGATTCGGCCTCTGGGTGCGGGTGCAACAGGATGACGGCACCATCGGCATCTACGGTCACGTGAACGAGATCATCGCGACGGTCGGCCAGCACGTGCGCGCGGGCGACGTCATCGCCACCGTCGGCAACCGCGGCTACTCCACCGGCCCGCATCTGCACTACGAAATCCATTCCGCCGCAGGCGAACCCATCGATCCGCTGCCCTGGCTCGCCGCGCGCGGCATCGTCGTGGCCGCCGACCCGTCCTGAGACGTGCCGTTTCGTGAGTACATGAGGGGCTCACGAAACGGCGCACCGCCCGCCGCGATTCGCCGTCCGCATAGGATCGCCCGATGCACCACCGCGTCATCCGCATCGCCATCGCCGCCGCACTCGCCGCGGGATTCTCCTTCGGCAGCGCCAGGGCGGACGAGCCCGCCGCATCGCATCTGCTCACCGTGCGCGACACCGGCGTGCTCCGGGTGTGCACCACCGGCGACTATCCGCCGTTCACGCTGCGCGACGACGATGGGACCTATCGCGGCGTCGACATCACCCTGGCCACGGAACTCGCTGCCGCCCTTCAGGTTTCACCGCAGTGGGTGCCGACGACCTGGACCGGGCTGGCCGGCGATTTCGCGGCGAAGTGCGATATCGCGGTAGGCGGGATCTCCGATACCGCGGCGCGCAGACAGGTCGCCGACTTCTCCGTCGCGCTGGCCACCGTCGGCAAGACGCCGGTGAGCCGCAAGACCGACGGCGACACCTACGCCACCATCGCCGATATCAACCGGCCCGGCGTGCGGGTGATCGTCAACCGCGGCGGCACCAACGAGGATTTCGCCCGCGCCAACTTCCCCGCCGCCGACCTCACCATCTGGCCCGACAACCTCACCATCTACGACGAGATCGAACAGGGCCGCGCCGACGTATTCGTCACCGATTCGGTCGAGGGCCGCTACCGGCAACTCACCCATCCAGGTCTGCGAGTCCTGCACCCGGACAAGCCCTTCGACTCCTTCACCAAGGCGTACATGCTCCCGCGCGGCGACAACCTGTTCAACGCGGTCGTAAATACTTGGCTCACTTACCAACTCCGCACCGGACAGGTCGACCGGCTGACGGCCGAATGGCTCGGCCCGGCCTAACAGGGATTCCGATACGCGACACCCGGGAATTGTTGCGCCCATTCGTCTTTCGTGATGACGGAGGCGGGGTTCGCGCACAGCGCGGCGACCACCGCCTCGGGATCCGTTGCCCACGTGCGCAATACACCGGCCAGGCCCCCGGCGATCAACTGCGCGCCGTCGGGTCCGTAGGCGACATCGTTCACGCGGCCGCCATAGGCGGTCAGGGTGGCGTATGTGGCCGGATGCGCGGGATCGCTCGTATCCCAGATCCAGACCTCCGTATCGCCGATACCGGCGGCGAGGCGGGTGCCGTCGCGGTTGAAGGTCAGGGATTCGATGGATCCCGTCGGGCCGGTCAGGTGGGCCGACTTGCCGAACTCGCCCGCCGCGGTCAGATTCCATATCCGGACGGTCCGGTCGTCGCTGCCGGCGGCCAGCAGGTGTCCCGGCCCGAATCGGACCGAGGTGACCGTGGAACCGAAACCCGTGAACCGGTCGGCTATCCGGATCGAACCCGGACCACGGGAAATGTCCCATACCGTCACGTCGGTGGCGGTTGCCGCGGCCAGCAGGGTTCCGTCGGCGCTGACCGTCAACAGCAGCGGCAGGGTGGTGGTCCGCAGCGTGTCGACGACCCGGGGCCGGTTCGGATCACCGCGGTCGATCACGCTGATGACATTCCCGGCTCCGTCGGAGGCGCTCGCCGCGAACAGGTACCTCGCGTCGGGTGTGAAAACCGCCTCGGCAATGGACTTCGGCGATATGTGCAGCCGCTCGCCGGAACGGCGGGGATCGGTCGGCACGCCGATATCCCACAGATAGATATCTCCGGTAGTCGTGCCCGCCGCCGCGGTGCGACCGTCGTCCGAGATCGCCGCCACCCCCGACAGACGAAGGCCCGGATCGATGGTCAGCGGCGGCTCGATCGGGCGCGGCGGGCCGGTGCGCGGCAGTTCGAATCGGTCGATCACATTGTGCGGGCTGCCATTCGGCGCGACGAGCCCGACCAGCGCGGTCCGGCCATCGACGCTCGCGGGGACGGTGAAGATGCGGCCGCCGAGGTCGTCGGTGCCGGGATCGGTGGCCGTCGGCCACTCGTGCACGATCCCGTCGGTCGAGGTGCTGATCACCGCATCGGCCGCCATGGCCACCGAGGTCACCAATGCGGTGCCGGGTAGTGTGCGCACGGCGATGGTAGGCGGACCGCCCGGCACGACGGCGGTCGCGGCGGCGGTGCGGAAGAGTTGGGTGGAATTGTCGGAGCTGCCCGCGGCGATGGTGGCCCCATCGGGACTGAACCCGACCGAGTTGACGAAGCTGCCGAAGGCGCCGAGCAGACTGCGCTGCGCCGGATGAGCCGGATCGGCGATATCGACGAGTACCGCGTTCAAAGCCTGCGAGCCGACGACGAGTCTTGTCGAGGTCGGATCGAATTGGAGGTCCAGCACGACGTTCGTCATCGTGAGCCGACCGATGGGCGCGGCGGAAGCGCGCTGCCAGATGTGGAGCTCCTGACCCTCGCCGCCCCCGGCGAGCAGTGCGCCATCCGGGCTGTACGCCACCGCGTTCATCGGTGCGCCGATATCGAGGCTCGGTTCCTGATCGGCCGATGCGCCGTCGATGCGCCAGCGCTGGATGCCCGTCGCGGTGGCGGCGGCCAGCTCGCGTCCGTCCGGGGACCAGGCGAGATGTCCGATCTTGGCACCGCCCGTTTGCAGTTCTGTGGGCATCCGCGACGGCTTTTCCGGAACGGAGACATCCCACAGCGTCAAAGTCTTGCCACCCCCGATGGCCAGCACCGGGCGGTCCGGCGCGAATGCGGCGGCGTACAGGCGATCGTCGCCGACCTTCAATTCGCCGACCGGACCGTTGCGCGCTTTCCGGCGATCGATCAGCCGGGCGGCACCGTCCGAATTGACGACGGCGAGCAGGGTCGAGTCCCGGTTCAGCGCGGTGCCGATCGGTCCCGGCACGGTCGCCGTGCGCACCGGCGTGAGTATTCCGGTGGAATCCAGCAGTGCCGAACGCGCCTCGACCGTGACCGTCGGCGCGAATCGATATCCGATCAGCGCCAACTGCTGGGCGAGGCCCGGATCGCGGGAGCGCAGCAGGCCCAACTCCGCCACACCCTGCCGAGACAGCGCCTCATCGGTCGTTCGCTGAAGTTCGTGCCGGGACAGCACCAGCGCGTATGAGACGGCGCCCGCGCCGAGCGCCGCGGCAACCGCCAGCACCGCCACGACGATCAGCGCCATCGCTCGCCGCCGCAGTGTGTGCCGCGACGTCTCCAAGTCGTGCACGGTCCGGTCGAGGCGGTGCACGGTCTGATCGAGTTCCACCACGGTCCGGTCGCGCTCTTCCACCGTTCGCGCCAGCTCGGCGACCCGCTTGCGATCGCGGTCGCGCACCCGCGCCCAGTGGGCAACGCAGGCGTCGAGGAATTCGCGTTCCCGCACCGTCAGTTCCTTGTACCGGTCCTGGGTGTCGGCCCATTCCTGGAATTCGTCGGTACGGCCGGACGACAGCAGATCCCGTTCGCGCCTGCCGTTTTCGGCCCACACCTCGGCCTCGTTGCCCAGCCTGCGATGCCGCAGCAGGGTGGCCCGATCGGTGCCGATCCATTCGGCCAGCCGGGGCCACGCGGTGAGCAGTGCCTCGTGGGTGAGCTGCACGCCGGACCCGGCCGACGTGAGCAGCCGGTCGGCGGTGAAATGGGCGATCACACTGTCGACGACCGCGGGTTCCGCATCCGCCCATGCCAATTCGGTGCGGGCCACGCGACGCCGGGCGGCCGACTCCTCGGTCACCACAACACACCGGGTGACCACCCGGCGCGCGATCAGCTGTTCGTGCTCGTCGAGTGCGCCGTAGACCTTTTCGGCGCTGAGCTCGACCACCTTCCCGATCCCGCCGGTACTGCGGTAATCGGCCCAGGTCAGTTTGGGCTCGGTCCGCGTCGGAATGTCCCAGGTTCGCTTCAGCGCCTCCGACAGCTGTGGGAGCGCACCGCCGTCCGAACCGCCCTCGGTAACCTTCAATTCCTCGAGCAACCGGTCGACGAGCGCCTCCTCGACGGTTATCCCGCGCTCGCTCGCGGGCTTCGTGATCACCTCGAGCAACTGCCGCCGGTTCATCGGCGTGACCGTGATCAGGCGGTCACTGTGCAGCGCCCGCTGCAGGAAGGGATCGGCGGCGGCGCGCCCGAAGTAGTCGGCGCGCAGGCCGATCACCACCGCGGTGTGCGGGCGGTTCGCCCACGCGGCCAACTCGGCCAGGAATTCGTCGCGCTCTTGCTCCCATCGCGCGCGCAGCGCGTCGTCGTCGCCGACGATCGGTTCCAGCGTCCACAGTTCCTCGCACTGATCGACGATGAGCACGAACTCGGTATCCGGCCCGATTTCGACCTCATCGATCGCATTCCCCAGCGCCATAAGTGGTTTCGTACCGGGTGCGAGGACCGCGACCTGGCCGAATCCGGGCTCGAGCCCGGCGAGCAGCAGTGAGGACTTCCCGACGCCGGACTCTCCGATCACGATGACCGGACGCGCTTCGGCGCCGTCCAGGCAGGCGCGCACGGTCGCGCGGAGCTCGGCGGTGAGCTCGCCGCGACCGCAGAAGTCCACGGCCCGCGACGCATCGTACGGCGCAAGGCCGGGATACGGCGATTCACCGGGATCGGGCTGGGTCCGGCGCGCCCGGTACAGCGCCGCCCACCACTCCGGGAACTCGGTCTCGTTGACTCCGCAGACCCGTAACAGCGGTTCGAATCGGTGGCTGTCGGCCTCGGGCAACGTGCTGCGGCACCAGCCCAGGACGGTGCCTTCCGGAACACGCGCCCGGCGCGCGGCTTCGCGCTGTCCGATCCGCTCGATGAGTTGCCGGAGCGCGGTGATGAATTCGCCGCGGGTGTGAATCTGTGACGGATCGATGCCGCCCGCCCAACTGGGCATACGGCATTCTGGCACAGCGGTATTCGCGTCGAGACCACTCCGCGTTGATCCTTCCGACCAGCATGTTTCCACGCGGCGGGACATCGCGGCGACGCGCCGTGATTGTCGGCGATCGGACCGCTCGGGGTGTCGTGTCGGCGTGCCGTCTCGTTGAGTTGTCCGTAACTCGACAAGGAGCTGATCACCGTGTCCCACCAGCGTTTCCGACTCATCGGCGGCCTCGCCACCGCGCTCACCGCCGCGACCGTGCTCGCCACCGGCCCCGCCGACGCCGACGCGCAATATCCGGTCGCCTGGACCAGGATCGGCATCTACCCGCAGAGCGCGCCCTCGATGGGGTCCGGGCAGGTCGGCAAGTCGCTGCCCGACGGCGCGCTGGTCACCATCGTGTGCGAGCAGCAGGGGCAGCCGGTTTTCAACGGCGACAAGAAGATCGATGTCTGGGAGCGTCTCGGCACCGGATCCTGGCTGCCCAACGCGTTCATCAAGACCGGCCACGACGGCTGGACCCCGGGCATCCCGAAATGTTCGGAGTACACCGCGAAGGTCGCGCCGGGCGCGACCGACCCGCATGCGGATCCGAAGAAGGTGGAGGAGAAGACCAAACTGCCCTGCGACAGTTTCATCGCCTCGGCGACCTGGATCACCCGCGGCGAGAACAACCTGAAGTCGCTGCACGTCGTCCCCACCGCGTGCGGGCTGGTGAAGGCAACGGTCGACAAGCAAGCCGCGTTCGACGAGCTGTACCACAGGGTGAACGCCAACTGGGGCGGTGATCTCTACTGGTCCATGCACAACCAGTTCGATTGCCACGCCGACTGGTGGCAGTGGCGGAACAAGTACGAGTGGAACCTCGAGCCATCCCGGCCGAATGTCGGCTACTGGAAGACCGTGATGGCCGAATGCAACCCGTGATCGGCGGGCGGCGTGTCGTGATCGGCGGTGATGGTGTTCTTGGGAGCGTCGCGGCCGGGTGTCCGACGGTGGAATCGGCCGGAACCACACCGGGTTCCGGCCGTCATCCCGGAAAGGTCACGCACGGAATGTTCGAGCTGCGCGCACTGGTGTTCTTGATGATCTCGCTGTTGGCCGGAATCGCGGCCGGCTGGCTGACCGTGCAAAGCGGGCAACCGCCCGCCGCGGGGGTGCTGGCCGGTGGCGGCGCGTTCGCCGCGACGATGTTGTTCCTGGACAAGGTCATTCGATAACGGTTCGGCGCCATGGCCGCCGTCTAGTACCCCGGTATCAGGCGCCGATGGCGCTGCGGCGGGACGTCTTTCGAGGGTCCGGCTTCCTACCGTCTGAATATGTCCACGACATTGCACCTGGAGTCCGTCGCCCGGCCCGCCGCCGAACATCACCGCCTGACCACCGGACGGCCGCACCGGCCGCTACTCGCATTGGTGGTGGTGATGGTCGCGCTTGCGGCCTTCTCGGCGGTCGGGATGATCTTCGACGATCGCATGCTGCTCGGCGAGTCGGTGTGGCTCAAGCCGTTCAAGTTCGCTGTTGCGTTCGGGCTGTACAGCGGGACGTTGGCGTGGCTGCTTTCCTTGCCGCACAAGGGGAGCCGGGCTACCTGGTGGCTCGGCACGGTCTTCGCGGTGACCGGATGTGTCGACGTCGGATTCATCGTCGTGCAGGCGGCGCGCGGCACCTTCAGCCATTTCAATACGCAGACCGATGTGTTCAACGATATCGGGCAGAAGGTCTTCGCCTCCGGCGTTCCCGGTCTGTTCTTCGCGAATCTGGTTATCGCCGTGATTCTTTCGTGGCAGCGGGTGGCGGATCGGCCGCTCTCGCGGGCCATTCACGCCGGCATGGGACTCGCCGTGGCCGGAATGATGCTCGGCTACCTGATGGGGTTCACCGGTAAGCAGCTGGTGCGCGACGCCGACGGCAATATCGTCGAGCTCGCGGCCGGGCACACCGTGCTGCACGACACACCCGTGCCGCAGGCCCGCGACGCGCTCGCCGGGCTGCCGATCACGCACTGGAGCACGGTCGGCGGCGACCTGCGGGTGCCGCACTTCGTCGGCCTGCACGGCATCCAGGTGCTGATCCTCGCGGCCGTGGCGCTCGGGCTGCTCGCGCCGCGGGTCCGCTGGCTGCGCGACGAGCGCGCCAGGGCCAGGGTGGTCGGGGTGCTCGCCATCGGCTACGCGGGGCTGCTCGCCATCGTGTTCCAGCAGGCCATGCGCGCACAGCCGCTGATCCACCCGGACACGATCACCGTCGCCGCGTTCGGCGGACTGGTCGCGGTGATCGGGCTGCTGCTGACCGCGGTATATGCGCACGGCCGCAACACGATCGGGAGCCTCAGCGCAGCCGTTCCGCTTCGCGGGTGAGCTCCAGCAGGGTGGCGCTGAGGGATTTCAGCTCGGCGTGGTCGGCGCCCTCGCCGATCGCCGTCGCGACATCCTCGGCGGCGCAGCGGGCCGCGAACCAGCGATCGGCCAGATCGCTGGCCTCCTGCGCCGACAGCACCACCGAATCGGTCGGAATTCCCGTGCCCTTCAAGCTGTTTCGATGCTCGTAGGCGCGCTGCCGGCACGATTGACGACAGTATCGGCGGCGACGGCCCGCCTCGGATTCGACGATCTCCCGCCCGCACCACAGGCAGGACACCTGTCGTTTCGGGGCGCTATGGCCTGACCTGGGCACATGAGACACGCCGCACACCTTAACCACTCACGTGTCCACCGGCACAAACGGGCCGCCTCCCGGTGTCGCCCGCCCACGAACCGGCGCCGGAGCGGACACCGTGAGCGCGGCGTATTCGGCGCAACCACTACAATGGAAGGGTTCGCCGGCACCGTATCGGGAACTACATCGTGCCGGGAACTATCGAGGCAGGCGCGCGCGTTGTTCCTGAATCGACGTTAGTCGGCGCAGCAAGAGCTCGAGCACACAGGGAGAGGACCGCACATATGGCAGATCGCGTACTCCGAGGCAGTCGGCTCGGAGCGGTGAGCTACGAGACCGATCGCGACCACGACCTGGCCCCGCGCCGGATTGCCCGGTACCGGACCGATAACGGCGAGGAATTCGACGTCCCGTTCGCCGACGACGCCGAGATCCCGCCCACCTGGCTGTGCCGCAACGGCCAGGAAGGTGTCCTGATCGAGGGCACGAACCAGGAGACCAAGAAGGTCAAGCCCCCGCGCACGCACTGGGACATGCTGCTGGAACGCCGCAGCAAGGATGAGCTCGAGGAACTGCTCAAGGAGCGCCTCGAACTGCTCAAGACCCGGCGCCGGGCGTAACGTGACACGAAAGCCGCTCCCCTCGCGAGGGGAGCGGCTTTTTGTATGGCCGGACTACCGGCTCGCCACCTTGCGATAGCGCAGCAGCGCCATCGGCATCGCCACGCACAGGATCACCAGCGAGCAGGCGATCGAATATTCGACGCAGTGGTCGGCGGCCCAGCCGTGCGGCGGGACGAAGGTGGGCGGTGACCCGTTGACGAATAGTTTGCGGCCCGCCGCCGAGACCGCGGTGATCGGATTCCATTCGGCCACCGTGCGCAGCGGGCCGGGCAGGGTTTCCGCGGAGATGAACGCCGAGGAGATGAAGGTGAGCGGGAAAAGCCAGATGAGACCGGCGCTTTGCGCGACCTCGACGGTCGGCGAGAGCAGACCGGTGAGCGCGCCGACCCAGGACATGGCGAAGGCGAACAGCAGGATGACACCGAAAGCCAATGCGGCATCGGCGATTGCGCCGTTGATCCGCCAGCCCACCGCATAGCCGCAGCCGACCATCACGCCGAGGCTCAGGATATTCACCACCAGATCCGAGAGCGTGCGGCCCATCAGCACCGCGAGCCGGGACATGGGCAGGGTCCGCATCCGGTCGATGATGCCCTTCTGCAGATCGCCCGCCAGGCCGACGGTGGTGAATGCGGCATTGAAAGCGACTGTCTGCGTGAAGATTCCGGCCAGCAGGAATTCCCGGTACTGGCTGCCGCCCAGCGAGGCACCGAAGATGTATGCGAACAGGAAGACGAACATCAGCGGCTGGATGGTCGCGGTGACCAGCAGGGTCGGCACCCGCAGGATGGTGAGCAGATTGCGGTAGGCCACGATCGCGCTGTCCCGGAAAACCCGCAGCCGTGGGGCCCGCTCGGATGGCGCTGTGGTGGATGCGGCCGACGCGGTGGTCACGCCCGTACCTCCTCTTGGATCTCGTCGTCCACCGGCTGCTCGTCCTTCTTCGCGGAAGTTCCGGTGAGGGAAAGGAATACGTCGTCGAGGCTGGGCCGGTGCACGGTGGCGTCCACCACGCAGACTCCGGCGTCGTCGAGCCTGCGCAGCGCCTCGACCATGGTGCGGGTGCCGTCGCCGACCACGACGGTGGCCTCCTCGGTGCCCGGCTCGTGGATCGGCTCGCCGATCCCGACCTGCGCCAGCACCGAGAGCGCCGGTTTCATATCCTGTCCGGCGGCCAGGGTGACGGTGAGTTTGTCGCCGCCGATGGCGGTCTTCAGCTCATCGGCCGAACCGCGCGCGATGACCCGGCCGCGATCGATGACGGTGATCCGGTCGGCGAGCAGATCGGCCTCCTCCAGATACTGCGTGGTGAGCAGCACGGTGGTGCCGTCGTCGACGAGATCGCCGATGACCCGCCACATATCGAGCCTGCCGCGCGGATCCAGGCCGGTGGTCGGCTCGTCGAGCACCACGACCGCGGGCCGGGCCACCAGGGCGCCCGCCAGGTCGAGCCTGCGGGCCATACCGCCGGAATAGGTGCCGGCCCGCCGGTGCGCCGCGTACTCCAGACCTAGCGCCTCGAGTAGTTCCGCCGCGCGCGAGGTGGCCTGCCGCTGCGACATCCCGTACAGCCGGGCCACCATGCGCAGGTTCTCGTAGCCGGAGAGGTTGCCGTCCACCGCGGCGTACTGGCCGGAGAGCCCGATTCGCTTGCGCGCCAAGGCCGGATCGCGCAGCACGTCCACCCCGGCCACCCGCACCGACCCGGCGTCGGGCCGGAGCAGAGTGGTGACGATCCGGACGGTGGTGGTCTTCCCGGCGCCGTTCGGGCCGAGCAGACCCATCACCGTGCCCGCCGGGACCTGTAGGTCGATGTGGTCGAGCACGCGGACGCGACCGTAATGCTTGACCAGGTCGAGCACTTCGACCGCGAGGCTCACGACCTCACCTCGAACAACCAGCAAGAACGCATCACAGCTCGACCCCACTATCGCTAGGTTTCGCCGCGATCTCGAATCCCGCTTGCCGACAAGGGTTTTCGTCGTCGGCGCGGGAATCCGGCGCGGCGGATCGTTGGTTGTATTCGGCCAGCACGGCGCGCCGCCACCGGCGCCCGGTCGGCCCCCAGTGACCGACTCTGGCACCACCGCTCGCCGATTCACCACACATGCTCACTGCCGTGTCTCCTTTCGCCGGGCGCGCACGGGCGAGTCGATGGACAGGTGTTCGTCGGGACGGTCGCCGTCGGCGGCGGACCCGTTGCGCGGCTGCGTCTTTCCGCGCGGTGGTAGCACGCCGGGCACCCGCCGCTGCCCGGATTCCACGGTCACCCGACCGTCGAGCTGATCGGCGGGCGCACCCGGAATGCGGCCCACCGGCAGCTGTCCCGGATTGGCCGGGGCGTATCCCTCCAGCGGTTCCGGCGATTCGCCGGGCTCGCGATCCCGGCGCCGCTCCCCCGCCGTACGCGCCTTGCCGCGCTTCAGCGGCTCGACGATCGCCCTGGCATCGGGTTCGGCCACGAGATGACGCCGCAGCACCGGGCCGATCACCGCGAGCGCCTCCGGTGTCGTCATTGCCGCATGGACGCAACGGATTTCGTGATCCTCGACCTGTCCGGTGATATACGGCAGCCAGGCGGCGGCCCGGCGTTCCGGATGGGCCCGGTTGATCTCGTCGTCGGCGGCGGTGAAGAACAGCAGGTCGCCGTCGAAGACGCCGGGCCGGAACCCGTTGGCCTGCACCGTGCCGTTGGTGTAGCCGGTGTAGAGCCGCTCGAGGTGGTCGACGGTCAGCGCCGCGAACGGGCCGGGCCGCGAGCGCAGCAGTTCCGCCGCGGCGCGCAGATCCGTCGCCGAATCGAGGTCGGCCGCGAGATCGCCGCCGAATTCGCCGATGATCTCGGCGATGGTCGGCACGGCCCGCTCGAACAGCTCACCGGAGAGCAGGTAGCTGTCCAGCATGGCGAGCAGCGCGACCCGATCGCCCGCCGCCTGCAGCCGCACGGCCACCTCGTGTGCGATCAGGCCGCCCAGCGACCAGCCGAGCAGATGGTAGGGACCGTCAGGCTGGACCGACTTGATATGAGCCACATAGTGTTCCGCGGCCTCGGCGATCGAGTCGAAGCTCTCCGCCCCCGCGACGTGCGGCGCCTGCAATCCGTAGACGGGGCGTTCCGGCGGAAGCTGACCGACCAGCCCGGAGTAGCACCAGGCCAACCCGATCGCCGGATGCACGCAGAACAGCGGGGCCGCGACGGCGGAGCTGCTCGCCCGGATCGGCAGCACCGGCGCCAGCGCCGTCGCGGCGATGGCGTCCGCGCCGTGCCCGTCGATCCTGGCCGCGATCGCGGCCGGGGTCGCCTCGCCGAACATCAGCGCCACCGGCAGTTCGATTCCGGAATCCCGCAGCTGGGCAACGACCTTCGTGGCCAGCAGCGAATTGCCGCCGAGTTCGAAGAAGCCGTCGTCGGCGCCGACCGAATCCATGCCGAGCACCGCGGCGAATGCGGCGCACAGTGCGGCCTCGGTCGGCGTCGCCGGTGCGCGGTAGCCCTCGGCCGCCGTGAACACCGGCTCCGGCAACGCTTTCCGGTCGAGTTTGCCGACCGGATTCAGCGGCACCTCGTCGATCAGCATGATCGCCTGCGGCACCATGTAATTCGGCACCCGTTCGGCGACATATTCGGTGAGTTCGGCCACCGAGGGCGCGGTCCCGTTGCGCGGCTTGACATATGCGACCAGCGCCATCGCACCCGCCGGCGTCCGGTGACCGATGGTGGTGACGAATTCGACGTCGCGGTGCCGGGCCAGCGCCGCATCGATTTCGCCGAGTTCGATGCGGAAACCGCGGATCTTCACCTGGAAGTCGGTGCGGCCGACGTATTCGATCTCCCGGTCGCCGCCCGACCACCAGCGCACCAGATCGCCGGTGCGGTACATCCGCTCACCCGGTGCGCCGAACGGGTTGGCGACGAACCGCTGCGCTGTCAGGCCGGGCCGGTTCAGGTAGCCGCGGGCCAGCGCGGCCCCGGCGAGGTGCAGTTCCCCGGTGACGCCGATCGGGGCCGGATGCAGCCGCCCGTCCAGGATGGTCGCGCCGACGCCGCGGATCGGGCCGCCGATGGTGATGGGTCCGCCGGGCGTCAGCGGCGCCGAAATCACCGTGACGATGGTGGTTTCCGTCGGCCCGTACACGTTGTACAGGTTGCGGCCGGGCGCCCACCTGGTGACCAGATCCGGCGGCAGCGCCTCGCCGCCGACCAGCACGTGCCGCAGTTCGGTGACGCCGGCCGGATCCACCGTGCCCAGCGCGGAGGTGGTGATGAAGGCGTGTGTGATGCCCTCGTCGATGAACACCTGCCGCAGGTCCGCCCCGCCGACGACGCCGGGCGGCGTGATCACCAGGGTGGCCGCGCCGCCGAGCGCGAACAGCAGGTCCAGCATCGCCGCGTCGAAACTCGGTGTGGCGAAATGCAGTACGCGGCAACCGGGCCGGACCTCGAATCGGGCCGCGGTCTCGGCCGCGAAGTTGGACAGGCCGCCGTGCGTGACCACAACGCCCTTGGGTGTGCCGGTGGATCCGGAGGTGTAGATGACGTAGGCCGGATTGTCGACGCGCAGCGGGGTGATCCGCTCTTGCGGGTCGAGCGGCCCGTCCGGCGCCGCGAGCACGGTGGCCCGGAATTCCGGATCGTCGAGCACGATCCACGCCGCGGCCGACGGCAGGTTCTCCCGATAGGCCGTGAGCGTAATGCCCAGCTCCGCACCGGAATCGGTGAGCATATGGGTGATGCGCTGCGCCGGGTACAGCGGATCGACGGGTACGAACGCCGCACCGGCCTTGGCCACCGCGAGCATGGTGGCCACCGATTCCACCGAACGCGGAATTCCGAGCGCGACAAGGGTTTCCGGGCCGACACCGTGGGTAATGAGTACTCGGGCCATCCGGTTCGTCCACCGGTCGAGCGCGTCGTAGGTGACCTGGGTGCCCTCGGCGGACAGCGCGACCGCCTGCCGGTCGGCGTTCGCCGCCGCGGCGAATACCTCGGGGAAGGTGACCGGCCGGTCTGCCTCGGCGCCGCGCACCAGGGCGAGCCCGGACCATTCGGCCGGGTCGAGTAGATCCAGATCGCCGACGGCGGCAACGGGATCGGCCGCGATCGAGGAGAGCAGCCGGACCAGCCGGTGGCCGAGCCGCAGCGCCGTCGCCTCGTCGAACAGGTCGCGGGCGTAGCTCACCGTGAGCGCGATACCACCCGGATCACGCTGCGCCGCAGCGGATCCGGACTGCTCGACGAAGGTGAACTGCAGATCGAATTTGGCGACGCCGGTGTCGACGTCGGCCGCCTCGATGCGCAGCCCGGGCAGCTCGAGCACCCGTGCGGGCTCGTTCTGCACCGAGAGCATCACCTGGAAGAGCGGGTGATGCGCCTGCGAGCGCACCGGATTCAGCACCTCGACCAACCGCTCGAACGGCAGGTCGGCGTGCGCGAACGCGTCCAGGTCGGTGTCGCGCACCGCATGCAGCAAATCCGTGAACCGGGCGCCTGGATCGACCCTGGCGCGCAGCACGAGCGTGTTGACGAACATGCCGATCATCCGGTCCAGCGCGGGATGTCCGCGACCGGCGATCGGGGTGCCGACGGTGATGTCGTCGGTGGCCGTCATCCGGTACAGCAGCACCGCGAGCGCGGCGTGCAGCACCATGAACATGCTGACGTTGTTACTGGTGGCGACCGCGCGCAGTCCGCGATGGGTGGACGCGTCCACCGCGCAGTGCACCGTACCGCCACGATAGGACGGCGTCGGCGGGCGCGGCCGGTCCGCCGGGACGGCGAGCAGCTCCGGGCCGTCGGCCAGCGTGCGGCGCCAGTAGTCGAGCTGGGTGCGCAGCACCGAATTCGGATCGTCCTCGGTGCCGAGCGTATCCCGTTGCCACAGTGTGTAATCCGCGTACTGGATATCGGGTTCGGGCCAGTCCGGCGCCTGGCCCGCAGCCAGCGCCCGGTACGCGGTGGCCACATCGACGGCGAGCGGCTGCAGCGACCAGCCGTCCATCGCGATGTGATGCACCACCAGCACCAGCACGTGTTCGGTCGCGCTCGGCTCCAGCAGGGTGGCCCGGATGGGGACGGTATTGGCCAGATCGAAGCCGGCAGCGGCGAAATGCCGCACGGTATCCGCGATTTCGGCCTCGGTGACCACCAGGGTGGTCAGCGGGACGGCGGCCACCTCCGGTTCCAGCACGCGCTGGCACGGCTCGCCGTCGCGCTCCGGGAAGACGGTGCGCAGGGTTTCGTGCCGCTCCTGCACCGCGTGCAGCGCGCCGCGCAGTGCGATGACGTCGAGCGGCCCGGTCATCCGCAGCACGACCGGAATGTTGTACGCGGCGGTGTTGTCGCCCGCATGGAACCGGTTGAGGAACCACAGCCGATACTGGGCCGCCGACAACGGAATTCGCTCCGGACGCACCCGCTTGACCGGTCCGGGGCGGGCGTCACCCGCGGTGCCGCCGTCGAGCAGCGCGGCCAATCCGGCGACCGTCGGCGCAGCAAAGACGGTGCGCACCTCCAGCCGGATATTGGTGGCCGCCGCCAGCCGGGCCACGAGTTGCGTTGCCAGCAGCGAATTTCCGCCGATATCGAAGAAGCTGTCGTCGGCGCCGATCCGATCCGCGCCGACCAGTTCGCCCATCACCCGCGCGACCAATTGCTCGGACGCCGTCTCGGGCATCCGATCCGGTACTGCCGCAACGAGTTCCGGTTCGGGGAGGGCGGCGGTATCCAGTTTGCCGACCGGCGTGAGCGGAATCCGTTCCAGCACGGTGATACTCGCGGGCACCATATGCGCGGGCAGTTGTGCCGCCGCGTGCGCGCGCACCGCGCCGATATCGAATCCGCGCCCTTCGGCGGGTTGTACATAGGAGACGATCCGCGCCGCGCCCGCGATCTGCCGCACCTCGGTGTGCGCGAACCGCACACCGGCGTGCCCGGCCAGCACCGCGTCGATCTCGCCCAGTTCGATGCGGAATCCGCGCACCTTCACCTGATGATCGCTGCGTCCCAGGTAGACCAGCTCACCGACGGAGTTCCAGCGCACGACATCGCCGGATCGGTACATCCGCGAACCCGCGGGCCCGTACGGATCGGCGACGAACCGGGCCGCGGTGAGCCCGAACCTGTCGAGATAGCCGCGGGCGACACCGAATCCGCCGAGGTACAGATCACCGGGCACACCCACCGGAACCGGGCGCAGCCGCTCGTCCAGCACCAGCGCCCGCGCGCCGCGCACCAGGGTGCCGATGGTGATCGGCTGTCCAGGGGTCATCGGACGCGAAATGGTAGCGACGACAGTGGTTTCCGTCGGACCGTAGCCGTTGAGCAGCATCCGGCCCGGCGCCCAGCGCGCCACCAGATCCGGCCCGCACGCCTCGCCGCCGACCATGATCGACCGCAGCCGCGGCAGCGGCCAGCGGTCCCGGTCGATGGTGGCCAGCGCGGCCGGGGTGATGAAGGTGTGGCTGACCTGTTCGCGCTCCAGCAGCGCGGCCAGTTCGTCGCCGCCGTAGATATCGGGCGGGCAGATCACCATCGTCGCGCCCGCGCCGACCGCGAGCAGCAGATCGAAGACCGCCGCGTCGAAGCTGGGCGAGGAGAAGTGCAGCGTGCGCGCGTTGCGGTCGACCCGCATGCGTTCGCGGATCTCGTCCGCGAAATTGGACGACCCGGCGTGGGTCACCGCGACGCCCTTGGGTTTTCCGGTGGAACCCGAGGTGTAGATGACGTAGGCGAGTTCGTCGGCCCGCAGCGGCAGCCAGCGCTCCCGATCGTCGATCAACTCCTCGGAGTAGCCGTCGAGTTCGGCGGCGACGGCCGGGTCGTCGAGCAGCAGCCATTCTGTCGTCGGACCGTCGCCCGCGTGCAGCCGCTCGGCGTGCGCGGCGACGGAAACCCCGACGCGGCAACCGGAATCGGTGAGCATGTGCCGGATCCGGTCCACCGGATAGTTCGGGTCGACCGGTACGAAGGCGGCGCCGGATTTGGCCACCGCGAGCACGGTGAGCACCGATTCGATCGATCTGGTCAGGCCGAGCGCGACCCGGTCGCCCGCGCCGATTCCGCGCTGGATCAGCGCCCGCGCCAGGCGATTCGAGCGGCCGTCGAGTTCGCCGTAGGTCAGCACGGTGGTTGCGGACCGCAGCGCGGGCCGGTGCGGATGCATATGCGCGGTGGCCGTGAAATACGCGGCGAGGGTGCACTGCGGCGTGGTCGGGCCGCCGAGCGCGGGGGCGAACCGCCTGCGCTCGGTTTCGGTGCGCGCGTCGATATCGCGGATCAGCACCCGGGGATCGGCGGTGATCGCGGCGAGCACCCGCAGGAACCTGTCGGCCAGGGTCTCGATCGTCGATTGGTCGAAAAGCTCTGCGGCGTACACGAATTCGAAGGCTCGACCGGGTTCGCCCGGACCGGCGTCGCAGCCGATATGCGCGACCCGCAGCTCCAGATCGAATTTCGCGCGCGCGATATCGAGTTCCTCGGCCCTGATGGCGAGTTCGGGCAGCTCCAGGATCGGCACCGGACCGTCCTGCACCGAGAGCGCCACCTGGAACCGCGCCCCGCGGCCCAACTCCTCCACCACCCGCTCGAACGGGATGTCGGCGTGCGCCATCGCGGCGAGTTCGGTATCCCGGTCGGCGCGAAGCAGCGCCGCGAAACTGCTGTCCGGATCGACATCCGAGCGCAGCAGCAGCGTGTTGACGAACATGCCGACGAGTTCGTCCAGCTTGGTGTCGGTACGCCCGGCGACCGGCGTACCGATGGCGATATCGCGTCCGCCGGTGACGAAGCGCAGCAGCACCGCGAGCGCCGACCGCAGCACCATGAACAGGCTGACGCCCTGCCCCCGGGCCAGCTGGGCGAGCGCCCGCTGGACGGGATCGGGCACCGTGAACCGCACGGTGCCCGCCTCCTGGGTCGGCTGCGCAGGCCGGTGGCGGTCGTATGGGAGCGGCAGCTCCTCGGGGAGTTCGGCGAGTGCGGTGCGCCAGTAGTCGAGTTGGGCGCGGGCCAGGCTGTGCGGATCGTGTTCGTCGCCGAGGCAGGCCCGCTGCCAGAGCCCGAAATCGGCGTACTGCACCGGAAGCGGCGGCCAGGACGGCGCCCCGCCCTGATGCCTGGCGATGTACGCGGCGGCCAGATCACGGGTGAGCGGCCCGAGCGACCAGCCGTCCGCGGCGATGTGGTGGATCGCGATGCCGAGCAGATGACGCTCGGCTCCGGTGCGCAGCAACATCATTCGCAGCGGAACGGATCGGACGAGATCGAATCCGCGCTGCGCCATCGTCCGCAGCAGTTCCCTGGCGCCCGCGTCGTCGGCGTCGACCGGCTCGAGCGCCGGGAGGGCGCGGCCGGTCGGCAGCACCACCTGGTGTGCGCCCGCATTGTCCTCCGGGAAGATGGTGCGCAGCACCTCGTGCCGCTCCACCAGGTCGGCGAGGGCGGCGCGCAGCGCGTCGACATCCAATTCACCCGCGATCCTGATGACGAAAGCGATGTTGTACGCGCTCGATTCGGGTGAGAATCGATTCAGGAACCACAGTCGCTGTTGCGGCAGCGACAATGGAAGGCGTCCCGGACGCGGGGTGTGCACAGCCAGCGCCAGCCGCTGCGTCCGGGGCGCTTCCGTAATCCGCACGGCCACCCCGGCGACGGTCGGGGCCTCGAAGATCACCCGCACCGGCAGTTCGACGCCGAATTCGGCGTGCAGCGCCGCCGCGAGCCGGGTCGCCAGCAGCGAGTTGCCGCCCACTTCGAAGAAGCTGTCCTCGGCGCCGGCCACCGGGTGGCCGAGGATCGCGCCGAAGACGTCCGCGACCCGGCACTCCAGTTCGGTCGCCGGTGCGCGGGACGGGCCGGACGCCGCGAAAACGGGTTCCGGCAACGCTTTTCGGTCCAGCTTGCCCGCCGGGGTGACGGGCAGCTCGTCGAGCACGGTGATCGCCGCGGGCACCATATATCCGGGCAGCCGCTGGCGCGCGGTCTCGGTGACCGCCGCCGGATCGAGTCCGGCGGCGCCGGTCAGATAGGCGGCCAGGCGCGGCTGGCCGTGCTCGTCGGTGTGCACGACGGTCAGCGCGAAGGTGACGCCGGGATGTCCGCGCAGCACGTGGTCGATCTCGCGCAGCTCGATCCGGAAGCCGCGGATCTTGATCTGGTCGTCGGCGCGGCCGAGGAAGCGCAGCCTGCCGTTGGCGTCGGCGACGACCAGATCGCCGGTACGGTACATGCGCTCGCCGCGGCGGCCGTGTGGGTTGGCCGGAAAGCGTTGCGCGGTAAGGCCGTAACGACCGTGATAGCCGCGGCCGAGGCCGGGGCCGGACAGGTACAGCTCACCGGGGGTGCCCGGCGGCACCGGATGCAACCGGGCGTCGAGTACGAACAGCCGCATGCCGCGCACCGGCAGGCCGAGCGGCACCGGCTGTCCCGCGACCAGCGGACCGGTCGCGGTGGCCGCGACAGTCGCCTCGGACGGGCCGTACATGTTGTGCATGCGACGTCCGACGGTCCACGCCTCGACCAGTTCCTCACCGCACGCCTCGCCGCCGACCAGCACCGCCTCCAGGTCGGGCAGGTCGGCATTGGGCACCGTGGCCAGCGCGGCGGGTGTGATGAAGGCGTGCGTCACCCGTTCGGTGCGCAGCAGCGCCGCCAGTTCCGCGCCGCCGTACATGCCGGCGGGGGCGACGACGACGGTGGCGCCCGCGGCGAAGCCGAGCAGCAGCTCGAGCACCGACGCGTCGAAGCTGGGCGACGAGAAGTGCAGTGTCCGAGCCGAATCCGTGACTCCGAACAGGTGCATCTGCTCATGCGCCAGCGAGGCGAGCCCGGCGTGGGTGATGATCACCGCCTTCGGCTTGCCGGTGGATCCGGAGGTGTAGATCAGGTACGCGGGGTGCCCGGTGCGCAACGGGTGGTGCCGCTCGGCATCGGTGATCGGCGCGACGCCGAATCGCGCCGATTCCGCGGCCAATTCGGCGGAGCCGAGCACCAGCCAGTCGACGTAGGACTTGCGGTGTTTGCCCCGGGTGCCCGCGGGCCAGGACGGCATGGCGGCCAGGCAGTCCGGCACGGTGATGCCGAGCATGGCGCCGGAGTCGGCGATCATATGCCCGATCCGCTCGGCCGGATAGCCGGGATCGATGGGCACATACGCCGCACCGGTTTTCGCGACGGCCCAGACGGCGACGATGGAGTCGAGGCTGCGCGGCAGCGCGACCGCGACCACCACCTCCGGTCCGGCCCCGTGCTCGATCAGCGTGCGCGCCAGTCGATTCGACGTCTCGTCGAGTTCCCGGTAGGTGGTGTCGACGCCGAGGTAACGCACCGCGACGGCGTCGGGCACCCGTTCCGCGGTGTCGGAAAGCAAGCGCGCCAACGTGATCGACGGTTCGGCGGGCGAGCCGGCGATGGGCACCAGGTTGGCGCTCTCCCGGCGGTCCAGGATATTGATATCGCCGACGGGCAGCTGCGGTGCCGCGACCGCCGCGCCGAGCACCGCGATGAACCGGCGGGCGAATCCCTCGATCGTGCGCTGGTCGAAAATATCGGTGGCATAACCGAATTCGGCCGTCAGCGGGCCGTCCACAAGGCTGTCGTGCACCTCGAGCCGCAGATCGAATTTGGCGATATCGGCGTCGATCGGCAGCACCTCGGCGTGTACGCCGGGCAGGTCGATGCGCAGTTCGGGGGCGCGGTCGTAGGACAGCATCACCTGGAACAGCGGATGCCGTGCGGCGGAGCGCTCCGGGTTCACCGCCTCCACCAGCCGTTCGAACGGGACGTCCGGGTTGGCGAAGGCGTTGAGGTCGGTCTCCCTGGTGATGTCGAGCATCCGGTCGAAACCCGCCGCCGGATCCACCTCGGTGCGCAGCACCAGCGTGTTGACGAACATGCCGACGAGATCGTCCAGCGCCGGATCGGAGCGGCCCGCGATGGGGGTGCCGATGGCGATATCGGTGGTGGCACACAGCCGGGCCAGCAGGGTGGCCAGCGCGGCGTGCAGCACCATGAACATGCTGACACCGCGCCCGGCCGCCAATTCGACTGCGGCGCGCCGGATTTCGGCGGGTATGGCGAACGGGACCCGGCCGCCCGCGGTGGACCGGCGCAGCGGGCGCGGGCGGTCCAGCGGCAGGTCGAGCTGGTCGGGCAGTCCGGCGAGCGCGCCGCGCCAGTAGGCCAGCTGCCTACTCAGCGCGCTGGCCGGATCGGCCTCCTCACCGAGCAGTTCGCGCTGCCAGAGCGCGAAATCCGCGTACTGCACGGGCAGCGGTATCCACTGCGGCGCCGTCCCCGCGGCCCTGGCCGCGACCGCGGTCATCAGGTCGCGGGCCAGCGGGGCGATCGACCAGCCGTCACCGCAGATGTGGTGCAGCACAACGAGAAATACATGCCGGTCCGGCGCGATCCGATACAGCGCAACGCGAATCGGCGCCTGGCCGCGCAGATCGAAGCCGTAGCCGGCGTATTCGGTGGCCAGCTCCAGCACGTCGGCGCCCGCCGCATCAATCGGGTCCATGGTGAGCGGGATTTCGGCGGCCGGGTGGATCACCTGATGCGGTCCGCTCGGCCCCTCCGGGAAGGTGGTGCGCAGGCTTTCGTGCCGCTCGATCACGTCGATGAGCCCGGCGCGCAGCGCCGCGGCGTCCAGCGGTCCGTCGATCCGCACCGCGAGCGGCATGTTGTACGCGGCGGCGTGTTCGGCGAAGCGGTTCAGGATCCACAGCCGCTGCTGCGCCAGCGAGAGCGGAATGTGTTCGGGCCGAGGGCCCGCGACCAGCCGCGGCGATGCGGTGTCCGGATTGTGGGTGGCGAAATGTTCGGTGAGTGCGGCGATGGTGCCGGTTTCGAACAGATCGCGGATGGTGAGTCCGGCACCGAGCGCGGCATTGATCCGCGCGACCGCGCGGGCGGCGGTCAGCGAATTGCCGCCGAGGTCGAAAAAGCTGTCGGTGACGCCTATTTCGCTGCTGGGCCGGTCCAGTACCTCGGCGAAGACGACGGCGAGTACCCGCTCGACCTCGGTGCGTGGTTCGGCGCTGGCGCGGCCCGCCCGCTGCCCCGCGGTCTCGGGGGCGGGCAGTGCTTTGCGGTCGATTTTGCCGTTGGCGCTGAGTGGTAGTTCATCGAGGCGCACGAGCACCGCGGGCACCATGTAGCCGGGCAGGGTGCGACGCAGCACGGCCAGCAGGGCCGCGGTATCCAACGCGTCCCCGACCGCGGGTGTGGCGACCACATAGCCGACCAGTTCGGCGCCGTTACGCCCCTCGTGCGCGATGCAGACCGCACGCGCGACCCGCTCATCGGCCAGCAGCGCGGCCTCGATCTCGCCCAGTTCGATGCGCAGGCCACGGATCTTCACCTGGAAATCGGTGCGGCCCAAGTACTCCAGCACACCACCGTCGGGCTGCCAGCGCGCCAGATCGCCCGTGCGGTACATCCGCGCACCCCTGGTGAACGGGTTGGCCACGAAACGTTCCGCGGTGAGCCGGGATTGGCCCAGATAGCCGCGGGCCAGCTGAATACCGGCCAGATACAACTCGCCCACCACCCCGGGCGGCACCGGCCGCAGCCGCGAATCCAGCACGTAGGTTTGGGTATTCCACACCGGCGCACCGATCGGCACCGACTCCGGGTCGGGCGGGCACGGCCAATAGGTGACATCCACGGCGGCCTCGGTAGGCCCGTACAGGTTGTGCAATTCGGGGCCGTGATGCAGCGCGGCACGGAAATCCCGCACGGTCGCCGCGGGCAACGCCTCACCGCTGCAGAACACCCGCCGCAGGCTCGCGCAGCCACGCACATCGGTGTCGGTGACGAACACCGACAGCATCGACGGTACGAAATGCGCCGTGGTCACACCCTTTTCGGCGATCAACCCGGCCAGATACGCCGGATCACGATGACCGTCCGGCGCGGCGATCACCAGCCGCGCACCGATCTGCAAGGGCCAGAAGAACTCCCACACCGACACATCGAAGGTGGCCGGGGTCTTCTGCAACACCACATCGCTGCCGTCGAGCGGGTACTCGTGCTGCATCCACCGCAATCGGTTCACGATGGCCGCGTGAGTCACCATGACACCCTTGGGTTTTCCAGTGGAACCCGAGGTGAAGATGACATACGCCGGATGATCGGCACGCAACGGCGCACGCCGGTCGGTATCGGTGATCGGACGGTCGTCGACCTCACGCAGATCCAGCGCGTCGACGGCCAGCTGCGGTGTGCCCGCCGGGAGGGCGAGCCCGTCGCCCGCGGCGGTGAGCACGCACACCGGGTCGGCTTGGGCCAGGATCTGTTCGATCCGGTCGGCCGGATGTTCCGGATCCAGCGGCAGATACGCCGCACCCGCTTTCACCACCGCGTACATCCCGACCACCAACTCCAGGCTGCGCCGCAGGCACAGCGCCACCGTGGTCTCCGGGCCCGCGCCACGCGCGATCAACAACCGGGCCAGCCGATTCGCCTGCCGGTCGAGCTCGCGATAAGTGAGCGTCGCGAAGCGACTCGTTGAGGGGCGGTGGTCGGGCGACGGGTGGGCCTTTGCGCTGTCATCGAATTCGAGTGCGATCGCGTCCGGGCAGATGGCAGCCCGATCGGCGAACAGCCCGGCCAGGGTGCCCTGCTGCGGCGCGGTCCGCGTCGAATTCCATTGGCGCAGCACGAGCTCACGCTCATCGGCGGTGATCGCCGACAGCTGCTCGGCAATCGTATCCGGTTCCGCAGCAAGGAATCTGGTGAGGAAGTCGAGGAACCGACGGTGGTGCACCTGGACCTCGGCCTCACCGTACAGGCGCGGATTGGCCTCGAAATCGACGTGGATACGCCCACCGGCACCGTTGTACAGATTGACCGACAGATCCTCCACCGGACCGGTCGACAGCACATGCATCGACCCGACCAGACCACCGAACCGCAACTCGTGGTGGAACAGCATGATGTTGACCATCGGACCGAAGAACCCACGCGCATCCCGCGAATAGCCGCAGTCGCGCCGGATATCGTCGTGCCGGTAACGCTGATGCCGCAGCGCACCGGTGATCTGCAACTCCGCCGCCTTCACCAGATCGCGAATCGTGGTGTGCGGGGCGAACTTCAACCGGATCGGCACCACATTCGACACCACACCCGCCGACCGGCGCAACGACACCGTCGTACGCGCCGACACAGGAAGACTCAGCACCACATCCGGATTGCCGGTCACCGAACGCACGTATCCGGCCAATGCCGCGACGAACAGGGTCGAGATCTGGGCGCCGAAGCCCTCGGTGGCGGCCATCGCGGCCGCGCCGAGTACGCCGGTGGCGATGCGCCTGCCCGCGTCCGGATGCGCCGGGCTGCCGCTGGCCGCCAGGCTGACCGGACCGCCCGCGCCGGCCAACTGCTCGAGCCAGTAGTCGCGGTCGGTGCGGAAACGCTGGGATTCCCGGTAGTTCGACTCGTCGGCGTACAGCTGCGCCAGCGGGGTCGCGCGCGAGCTGACCGGTTCGGTGCGCGCCTCCACCGCGGTGTAGATCTCCGCCGTGCGGGTGCACGCGTTCATCGCGCCGTAGCCGTCGATGACGATGTGATGGGCGCGGGCGTACCAGATGTAATCCGAATCCCCGGTCCGCAGCACCACATTGGTGGTGAGCGGGTCGCGCTCCAGATCGATGGGCGAGCTGGCGTGCTCGTTCATCCAGCGCAGCGCCGCCGCATGCGGGTCGGCCTCGCCGCGCAGGTCGATCCTGGCCCAGCCGGGCCTGCGGGCCGGATCCACCAGCTGATGTGGCACACCGTCGATTTCGATCAGCCGGACATGGCCGACCTGGGTCTCCGAGCCGAAGCGTTCGATCGCGTACAGCAGCCGCCCGACATCGAGATCACCGTGAATCTCGACGTATTGTGCGATGGTCAGCGGGACTTCGGGGCGAATGCGCTGGGCGTACCAGAGTGCGGTCTGGGCGGGTGAGAGTGCGAATGGGTGTGCCGAGAATTCGCCGGAGGTGCATTTGGCGACCCTATCGGTGGCCAATGAACTCATCAATCACTCCTTCTGCCGCTGTTGACGCATCTCCCCGCAACTCCCCGAGCATCGCCACCGCCGGGCACGCAAGCGCCAGTCGTCGGACGTGATCCACGCCCTATGATTCGGAGCATCACATCGGCCGGATTGGCACCGTTTACGATTTGTTTCCCTTCCAACCACATTGGCGGTAGGCCATTTTCAATGGCTACATCTCCGCAAACACGATGGAAGCGGCGGTCGGACAACGGAAATCGCCAGCAAACCCACATCAGAAGGGCGCAGCGTGCGCGTTTCGGCTACACGCTGGCGAACAGGTTCTCCCGGCACGCGAAAGACCCGTTGGTCACACCGGCCACGGAACCTACCGGATGTTCGGTTAGTCCGCGACGGCCTGGCTAGTCTCGGGCAACCGGTCTACGGCGCTGGCGCGCCGTGCATTTCGGCGCAGGACCACGGCCCACAGCACCCCGGCCGCGCACAGGATAACGGAGAGGTATTCGGGAATCGGCCCCAGGCGGGTGGCCAGAGTCGTCGTGTCGCGCAACGGGAGTCGCGCCTCCAGCGCGGCGGGCACGAACTTCGCGGTCTCCTGCCGGACCACGCCGTCGGCGGTGATGATGCCGCTCACCCCGGAGGTCGCCGCCACCACCAGTGCCCGGCCGTGCTCCACCGCGCGGACGCGGGACATGGCCAGCTGCTGATAGGTCATTTCGGAATCGCCGAAGGTGGCGTTGTTGGTCGGCACCGTGAGCAGCTGCGCGCCCGCGTGCATGGAATCGCGGAAGGCGCGGTCGAAGGCCACCTCGTAGCAGGTGGCGACGCCGATATCGATACCGTTGGCATGCACCGCGCCGGAACCCGTACCCGGAACGAAATACCCTGCGCGATCGGCATATTCGGAGAACAGTCGGAAGAAGCCGCGCATCGGCAGATATTCGCCGAACGGCTGGATGATCTTCTTGTCGTGCCGCTCCCCCGGCCCGGCCGCGCCGTTCCACACGATCACCGAATTGGTGGTGGTGCGGTTATCGTTCACCAGCACCGCGCCGACCAGGATCGGGGCCTTGATCCGCTCGGACGCCTGCGTGATGAGCTGTGCGGCATCGGAGTTGCGCAGCGGATCGATATCCGAGGAATTCTCCGGCCAGATCACCACATCCGGCTGCGGCGCCTGCCCGGCCGCGACCTGGCGCGCCAGCTCCAACGTCTCCCGGACGTGATTGTCGAGCACCGCGCGGCGCTGCTCGTTGAAGTCCAGGCCCAGCCGCGGCACGCTGCCCTGGATGGCGGCGACCGTGATCGTCCGGTAGCCGTCCTCCGGGCCGGGCAGCGTTGGCCGAAGGATCACCCCGGCGAGAGGCATGATAGCGAAAGTTGCTGTCGCAGTGATAATTCCGAGCTTCAGCGGCAGCCTACCTGCGTCGATGCCGCGCAGCGCGAGCACAAGCGCCGCGATACCGGTCCCGGTCAGCGCCACCGCGAAACTCACCAGCGGGGCGCCGCCGTACGCCGCGAGGGGCAGGAACCAACCGTCGGCCTGCCCGAAAGCCAAACGGCCCCACGGGAATCCCCCGAACGGAAAACTCGACCGCACCCATTCCGTCGTCGTCCAGGCCAGCGCGACCCACAGCGGCCGGCCCGGCAGCCCACGCAGCAGCCTGGTGAGCAGCCCGAACAGTCCGACGTACACCGCGCACACCGCAGACAGCGCCAGCCACGGCACCGGCCCGACATAAATGCCGGTCCACGGCAGCAACGGCACGAAGAACGCCAACCCGCCGAGGAAGCCGTACCCGAAACCCCCGCGCAGCTTCCCGGCCCCGCCCACCGCCAACGTCAGCAACGCGATGCCGAACGGCGCCAGGAACCACAGCGGACGAGGCGGGAAGCTGCCATATATAAGGAGGCCACCGAGCACCGCACCCAGCGAACGCACCAGTACCGGATACCGCCCGAGCAACGCCACACCGGCCCCGATACGCCTGGACCGCCGCACCCGCGACTCCTCGAGCAGCTCCGAACTCATGCGCACAGCCTCGCATATCGGGCCGACGGCGGCTGATTCGGTGTTAACGGACGCTTGGGTCCGGGAGTGATCGGCGCGTTGGGTGCGTGGTTGCGACGCTACGACGGCTCAATCGCCTCGGCTAGTGTTCTGCGCCTGAAATTCGTTGCAAATATCGTGCGAGGGAGTCGAGGATTTCCTCGGCTGTCTTGCGCCAGACGAACGGGCGGGGGTTGGTGTTCCACTGATCGACCCAGTTGCGGACGTCTTTCTCCAGTGCCGCAACGCTTTTGTGGACGCCACGGCGCAGGAGTTGTTGAGTGAGAAAGGCGAACCAGCGTTCGACCTGGTTGAGCCACGACGATCCGGTCGGGGTGAAGTGCACGTGGAACCGTGGGTGTGCGGCGAGCCATTGCTGGACCGGTGGTGTTTTGTGGGTGGCGTAGTTGTCGCACACCACGTGCACGTCCAGTTCGGCGGGCACGGCCTTGTCGATGCTGGTCAGGAATTTCTTGAACTCGGTGGCTCGGTGGCGGCGATGCAGCTCGCCGATCACGGTGCCGTCGGCGATGTTGAACGCAGCGAACAGGCTGGTGGTGCCGTGGCGGGCGTAGTCGTGGGTGCGGCGTTCGGGCATGCCCGGCATCATCGGCAGCACCGGCTGCGACCGGTCCAATGCCTGCATCTGGGACTTCTCGTCGACACACAGCACCACCGCTCGTTCGGGCGGATTGTGATACAGGCCAACAACATCCACGACCTTCTCGACGAACAACGGGTCGGTGGAGATCTTGAACCCGTCGCTGAGATG